>NZ_JBOHDN010000001.1:0-5015 GCF_050699375.1 Nocardioides sp.
GTGCAGGCCGAGGAGTCACATGGCTGCCCACTCGGCCTGCACAACTGACCTCTCGGCCTGCACAACTGACCTCTCGGCCTGCACAACTGACCTCTCGCCCTGCAGAGTTGACGTCTCGGCCTGCAGAACTGACGTCTCAGCGGTCGGCGGGGCGGACGATGCCGTGGTCGTACGCGAAGACGATGGCGGCGGCGCGGTCGCGGAGGTCGAGCTTGGCGAAGATGCGGCCGATGTGGGACTTCACGGTCAGCTCGGAGATGACGAGCCGCTCGGCGATCTCGGAGTTGGTCCACCCGGAGGCGAGGCCGCGGAGCACCTCGAGCTCACGGTCGGTGAGCTCGGAGATCTCGGCATGCGACGCCGACGGGGCGGCGGCGGAGCGGTAGGTCGCCAGGACCCGCCCGGTTATGGCGGGGTCGAGCCAGGCGTCGCCGAGGGCGACGGAGCGTACGGCCATCACCAGCTCCTCGGCGGGCGAGTCCTTGAGGATGAAGCCGGCCGCCCCGGCGCGCAGGGCACCCGAGACGAGCTCGTCCTCGTCGAACGTCGTCAGCACCAGGACCGGCGGAGCGGACGGGAGCGCTCGCAGGGTGCCGGTCGCGGTGATGCCGTCGACCTGCCGCATCCGCAGGTCCATGACCACGACATCGGCAGGGTTGGCCTCGAGCGCCGCGACCACCTCGGACCCGCCCCCGCACTCGGCGACGATCTCCAGGCCGTCGCGCCGCCGCAGGATGCGCCGCAGGCCGCTGCGTACGAGCTCCTGGTCGTCGACCACGATCACGCGGATCGGCGAGGAGCCGTTGACCGGCGTCATGCGATGGCCTTGCGGATGAGGCAGTGCGGTGGGATCACCAGGTCAACCTTCCACATCGTGCCGTCGTCGCCGGCGGAGAGGCGGCCGCGGAGCTGCTCGGCACGGGTCGCCATGCCAGCCAGCCCGGACCCCTCGCCGACCCCGCGCCGCGGTCCGACGAGCGGGTTCCGCACGGAGAGACGTACGCCGTCCGAGACCGCCAACGAGACCGAGACCGGGGCGCCCGGTGCATGCCGGATGGCGTTGGCGAGCGACTCCTGGAGGATCCGGTAGATGCCCAGCCCGACCCCGGCATCGATGCGAGAGAGGTCACCGGTGGACGAGAACGCGATCGACTGCCCGGCGCTGCGGCCCTCCTCCACGAGCCTGACCACGTCCGATGCCCCGGGGAGCGGCGCCGTGCCTGCCCCGGAGGCGGAGAGGACGCCGATCGTACGCCGGATCTCGGCCATCGCTCGGCGTCCGACGGCCTCCGCCTCGGTGAGCGCTGACACCGCCTCGGCCGCGTCGTCCCCCTCGGCGACCGAGCGCCGCGCGGCGGTCAGGTGCAGAAGCGTGATCGAGAGCGAGTGCCCCACCAGATCGTGGATCTCGCGGGCGATCCGGGTGCGCTCGGCCTCGGTCGCGCGAGCGTGCTCCTGCGACCGGGCGAGCCGCTCGGCGCGCAGCGCGCGCATCTGGGCGAGCATCATCAGCCCGCACACCCAACCGACGACGAGCAGCAGGAAGTGGACCCCGATGCCGCTGGGTGTGTCGGCGGCGAAGACCCCGATCACCACTCCCGAGGCGATCCCGTAGAGGGTCCCGATGCGGAGCCCCTCACGGATGACCATCTCGAGCGTGATCGGGACCAGCACGGCCGGCGCGAAGTCGTGCTGTGGCCAGAACGCGGTCGCCGGGTGCGACATCAGCCACGCCGAGCCGACGATTGTCGGCACCGCGTCGATGACCCACATGTTGTGCTTGAGCCAGTCGGCGGTGGTCGGGATGAAGAACATGCTCAGCGACGGGACGACGATGACCAGGCCGGCGAGCACGATCGGGCCGGCGGCCTCCCGCTGGAGCACGGCCACGGTGACCACCCCGATGAGGGCGGCTGCCGACAGCAGCGGCGCCCACCAGGGAATGTCGAGATCCTTGCTGCGTACGCGACGGTCCAGGAAATCACGCACGTTGTGCGTCGCCGCCAGGACATTCATGCCGTCCAGTCTAGGAAGGCGCCACGTGGGCCGCATCCAACCGTGGCAGGCGGGGCCACTCCTACTACGGTAGGAACGCAGGTGCCTGCCAGCGTCCGATGTGCCCGGCTTCCTCGGCCCCTTAGCGTCGTGGTCACCAAGCAAGAGGACGGTGAACACAATGACGTGGAACCAGACCCATGAGCGTTACCGGCTGCTGAACGAGGCGGAGGCCGAGCTGCGCGCAGGCTTTGCCCGCCGGTTGCCGTGGTCGCCGGCGTATGCCGAGCTCTTCGGCACCCCGGAGCGCCTGGCCCAGGCGCTCCGCCACCGCTGGCGCATCCGCTTCCAGGCGCAGCTCGACCCGGCGCTGTCGCCGGAGGACTACGAGGCGGCCTTCGCCGACCTGACGGCCGAGCTGGCTCCGTTGATGGGTCGGATCGGTGTGCACGAGTTCTCCGAGGAGATGGCCGATGCCTCTGCGTGAGATGCCACCGCTGGAGGTGCCGCGGTCGTACGCCCGCTGGGCCCTGTCCCAGGGCCTCAACCGCGCCGTGCTGAGCTTCGCCTCCAGGCGCGGCGACCCGCTCGCCGAGCTGATGTGGTCGCGCGACATGCCGGACTACAGCCGTCTGCGTGCGCGGGGCGCGATCCACTCCAACCCGTTCATGGCCGGCACGGTGTCGTACGCAGCGGCCAACGAGATCCTGCGCAGCAGCGACTTCGGCGTCGGTGACGGCCAGGGCGAGCTGCCCGTGCCGCTGCGCTGGCTCCTCGGCAAGGTGAGCGCGCCCGACGCCCTGGGGCCGGTCGACCCGCCATCGATGCTCGCCGTCGACCCGCCGCTGCACACCCGCTATCGCAAGCACGTATCGAAGGCCTTCACGGCCCGCCGGATCAGCTCGATGGCCGAGATGGTCACCTCGGTCGCCGGCGACCTCCTCGACGATCTCGACCCGCGCGAGGGGCAGGTCGACATCATCGAGGAGTACGCAGCCAAGCTCCCGATCGCAGTCATCGCCGAGCTCTTGGGCGTGCCCGACTCGGATCGGCCAGACATCCTGCGCTGGGGCGACCAGGCCGCCGCGATCCTCGATCCGGGGTTGTCGTGGCGGGACTACTCCCAGGTCGAGGCCGCGATGAGGTCGCTGCACCACTGGTTCGAGGATCACGTACGCCGCCTCCGGTCCGATCCCGGCGACGACCTCCTCAGCGCCCTGGTGATCGCCGGGGACCTCGACGACATCGAGCTCCACGCCCTCGGTCTGCTGCTGTTGGCGGCCGGCTTCGAGACCACGGTCAACCTGATTGGCAACGCCGTCGCGGCCTTGGACGCCCACCCCTCCCAGCGCTCCCTCTTCATCGCGGACCCTTCGATGGCCGACGGTGTCGTCGAGGAGACCTTGCGCTGGGACCCGCCCGTCATGGCCACCGTCCGCCAGGCCTATGTTCCAACGCGCGTGGCCGACGTCGACGTCCCCAAAGGCACCGCCGTCGCCGTACTCCTGGGCGGAGCCAACCGCGACCCGTCGGTCTTCGCCGACCCCGACACGTACGACATCACCCGACCCAACGCCGACCAGCACCTCTCCTTCTCCGCCGGCGCCCACTTCTGCCTCGGCGCCAGCCTCGCCCGCCTCGAAGCCCGCGTAGGCCTCCGCCTCCTCTACGAGCGCTACCCGACCCTCCGGGTCTCTGGCCAAGGCGTACGCCGCAACACCCGCATCCTCCGCGGCTACTCCCACCTCCCGGTGAGCTGGTAGCGCCATCCCCGGAGCATGAGCTTGTCTAGACCCCGCGACCAAACTGCAACAACCCGCGCGACCAAACTGCAGCATCGATCCCGACCAAACTGCAGCAGACGGGGCGACGAAACTGCAGTACGTGTGTCATGATCGGGGCATGGTGAAAGTTCCGCAGTCGCCAGTCGGTCGTATTCTTCCTCGTCACGCGGCGCTTTTGGTGCAGGAGGCGATGTCCGACACTCGAGTCGTTCTGGTGAACGGACCCCGTCAAGCCGGCAAGAGCACCCTCGTCGCACAGGTTGCGGCAGATCGCGGCATGGAGCTGGTCACTCTCGACGATCCCGGGGCTCGAGGTGCGGCCCGCGATGACGAGATGGGATTCGTCCAGCGGGCTCCGACGATGGTGATCGACGAGATCCAACGGATGCCCGAGCTCCTCCTCCCGATCAAGGCCGTGGTCGACCAGGACTTCGTCCCGGGCCGATTCCTCCTGACCGGGTCCGCGCGCGTGCTTGGCCTACGCGCGCTCCCGGACACTCTGGTGGGCCGGATGCAGACCATCGAGCTCTGGCCCCTCTCCCAGGGTGAGATCGACGGTGCCCCAGATGGTTTCGTGAGAGCAGCTTTCGAGCAGGGTCCCGACCTGAAGCATGAGTCGGACCTGGTCCAAGGCGACTACATCCAAAGAGTCGTACGCGGCGGCTTCCCCGCGGCGTTGGCGCGGTCTGGTCGCCGCCGGGGGCAGTTCCTTCGTGAGTACGTCGCTGATCTGGTCAATCGTGACGTTGTCCAGCTCTCCGAGATCGAGCGCGGACCTCAGATGCGCGCGCTCATCGACATGTTGGCGACCCGCTCGGGCGGATTGCTTGTACCGGGCAAGCTGGCCAGCGAGCTCGCGATCTCTCAGCACACGGTCAACAATTACCTCCACCTGCTCGAGGAGGTGTTCCTGATCAAGCAGATTCCAGCGTTGATCAGGAACCTTGGGACGCGTACGACCAAGACCCCCAAGGTGGCGATGGTGGACTCCGGGATCGCCTCGGCCCAGCTGCGCCAGGATGACGCATCGCTGCGGCGCATCGGTAGTCCCCTTGGCGGACTCCTGGAAGGATTCGTCACGATGGAGATCGCCCGGCAACTGCCCCTGGCGGACGTTGGTGCCGAGCTCTTCCACTACCGGACCAAGGACCAGGTCGAAGTCGACATCGTCCTCCAGACACCTGACCGACAGGTCATCGGGATCGAGGTCAAGGCCTCGTCGACGCCCAAGTCTGA
>NZ_JBOHDN010000002.1:0-15876 GCF_050699375.1 Nocardioides sp.
GCCCCCAGCTGCCCGCTCGACCTGCGAAGGTGACTTCTCGGCCTGCGAAGGTGACTTCTCGGCCTGCGAAGGTGACTTCTCGGCCTGCACAGGTGACGTCTCGGCCTGCAAAGGTGACGCCTCGGCCGGCATGGGGGTCGGGTCGGGGAGAATCCTGAGGCCGGATGTGTGGGTTCGGCGTACGCTCTGGGTATGACGTTCTTGATCATCTTGCTGGTCATCGCAGCAGCCGTCGGTGGGTACGTTTTCCGGGTGCCGATCGTTGCCAAGCTGACCGGGCAGCCACGCAGCCGCATCGAGCGGCAGATCGGGCCGAAGGCCAAGCGCCTTCCCTGATCCTTTCCGGGAGTCCCGCGGGGAATCCTTGGTGGGACACGTGCGTTGAGACGTACGTGTCCGCCGATCTGGCGAGCACAGACTCCAGACCGGAAGTGAGACCGCAATGCCCACCGTCGAGCTCGGCGCAGAGAACTTCGAGAGCACCGTCAGTGACAACGAGATCGTTCTCGTGGACTTCTGGGCGTCCTGGTGCGGACCGTGCCGCCAGTTCGGCCCGATCTACGACGCCGCCTCCCAGGAGCACCCCGAGATCGTCTTCGGCAAGGTCGACACCGAGGCCGAGCAGGCGCTCGCGGGTGCCGCCAGCATCACCTCGATCCCGACGCTGATGGCCTTCAAGAAGGGCAACCTCGTCTTCTCCCAGCCCGGTGCCCTGCCGGCGCCCGCGCTCAAGCAGGTCATCGACGCGGTCGTCGAGCTCGATGTCGACAAGGCGCTGGCCGAGCAGGACGCGAAGCAGTCCGGCGAGTAGGCGCCTTGTCGTCGCGAGGAGCGAGCCGTGGCGAGACTCGGACCGGACCGAGTGTCGAGATCAGAGGCCGGTCATGACGGGCATCGGGTTTGATAGCGGTGTGACCGAAGATGCCCACGCCGAGCTCCTCCGCCTGCGCGGCAGCATCGACAACCTCGATGCCGCCCTCGTCCACCTTCTCGCCGAGCGCTTCAAGTGCACCGAGCAGGTCGGCCGGCTCAAGGCGCATGCGGGCTTTCCGCCCGCCGACCCCAGCCGCGAGGCGGTCCAGATAGAGCGGCTCAGGCGACTCTCGGACGACGCCGGGCTCGATCCCGAGTTCGCCGAGAAGATCCTCAACGTGATCATCGCCGAGGTGATCCGCAACCACCGCCAGTTCGTGGAGGATTGAGCCTCAGCTACGAGCCTCAGCCCATGACCCGGGCCAGCCACGCGTTCCAGAAGCGGCGGTCCGGGTCGAAGCGGCCTACGAGCTCCTTGAAGTCGTCCCAGTGCGGAAAGCTTGCCCCGGGGTCGGTGGTCGCGAAGAGCTTGCCCCAGTGCGGACGGGTGCCGGCCGGGAGCCGTTCCTCGAGGTCGGGCAGGAGCTCGCGTACGCCGGTGGCGTCGGGCTTCCAGGTGAAGTGCAGCCCGACGGTGTCGGTGCCGTAGGCCGGCGAGAGCCAGAGCCGGTCGGCCGCCACGGTACGAATCTCGCAGACCATCAGCAGCGGCCGGACACGGTCGGCGAGGGACCGGACAGCGCTCACGGCCTCGTGGGCACGGTCGAGCGGCACCAGATATTCGCTCTGCAGCTCGTCGCCGACGCTCGGCTCGAAGTCGGGCCGGAAGTGGGGCAGACGCTCGTGCCAGAGACCGGCGACGCCGAGCTGGTCGGTGCAGGGCGCTGGGTCGAGATCGGGGACGACGTGGTGCGCGAGGGTCGCGGGCACGGTGCCGGGGATCTCAGCGGGCGTCGTACGCGACTTCTGCCAGACCCTGGCGACCGACCCGTCGGACTCATCCGTCCACCGGGTGAAGATCGAGACCGAGTAGGCCGCGCTCAGGATCTCGACGAGATGTTCTTGCAGGTCAGCATAGGAAAGACCCTCGTGAACCGTCTGCGTGACCTGAAAGGTGGGCTCCGTCCGCAGCTCCAGGTGGGTCACGATCCCCAGAGCGCCGAGCCCGACCACCGCTCCCTCGAAGTCGGCTGAGCCCGCCTCAAGGCGCACCAGGTCGCCGCGGCCGTCGACCAGCTCCAGAGCGGTCACGGAGGTGGCCAGCGAGCCGTTGCGGAGCCCGGAGCCGTGGGTGCCGGTCGCGACCGCTCCGGCGATCGAGATGTGCGGGAGCGAGGCGAGGTTGGGCAGCGCCCGTCCGTGCGACTGCAGCCACTCGGCGAGCTCGCCGTACCGCATCCCTCCAGGGACCCTGACGATGTCGTCGGCCAGCGAGGGTGACCCGCCGAGGCCGTCGAGGGAGACCAGCACGCCCGGTGTGTCGGCGAGATCGGTGAAGGAGTGCCTCGACCCCAGGGCACGGACCTTCGGCTCGCGCAGCACGAGGTCGCGTACGTCCTCCACGGAACGTGGCCGGACGAGCTCTCGCGCGGTGTAGTCATGGCTGCGCGCCCAGGTCGATCCGCAGGGCTCGAGGGCAGGCGTCTCAGAGGGCATAGGACGGATCGTAGCGATGACATGCCCTTGTCGCCGGTGGTCTACTGGACTGTGCACGTCGAACAGCACGTCGAACCGAACACCTCGAAACGGGAGGGCAGATGAGCGAGTACGCAGCAGAGGCCGACCTCGAGGAGCAGTCGACCGGCATCGAGGTGGTGGCCGTCGACGACGAGGCGCCGCTGGATGCCGAGGAGCCGGCCGCTCCGCCGCCGGATGACGTCGACGAGGCCGACTACGCCGAGCAGACGCTCGACGCGGGCAACCCCGACGACGCCTACGACTACTGATTCACTGAGAGATCGCGATCTCTAAGATCAGGAGTTCTGCGGGAACCCCAGGTTGATCCCGCCGTGCGAGGGGTCGAGCCAGCGCGTGGTGACGGCCTTCTCACGGGTGAAGAAGTCCAGGCCGGCGGGGCCGTAGGCCTTCGCGTCGCCGAACAACGACGACTTCCAGCCCCCGAAGGAGTGGTAGGCGACAGGCACCGGGATCGGCACGTTCACCCCGACCATCCCGACCTGCACCTCCCGCTGGAAGCGGCGCGCGGCGCCGCCGTCGTTGGTGAAGATCGCGGTGCCGTTGCCGAACTGACCGGAGTTGATCAGCTCGAGCCCCTCCTCGTAGCCGGAGACGCGGACGACCGAGAGCACCGGCCCGAAGATCTCCTCGGTGTAGGCCGTCGAGGTGGTCGGCACCCTGTCGATCAGGGTCGGCAGGATCCAGAAGCCGTTGGGGTCACCGTCCACCGAACCCTCAGAGCCCAGCGCGGCTCGGCCGTCGACGACGACATCTGCGCCATCGGCCGCGGCCACGTCGACGTAGCCCGCCACCTTGTCCCGGTGTGCGCCGGTGATCAGCGGCCCCATGTCGGTGCCGCGGGTGCCGTCGCCGGTCTTGAGGGTCGCCATCCGCGAGGTGACCTTCTCGATCAGGGCGTCGGCCACCGAGTCGACCGCCAGCACCACCGAGATCGCCATGCAGCGCTCGCCGGCGGACCCGAAGCCGGCGTTGACCGCGGAGTCCGAGACCAGGTCGAGGTCGGCGTCGGGCAGCACGAGCATGTGGTTCTTGGCGCCCCCGAGCGCCTGGACCCGCTTGCCGGCCGCGGTGCCGCGCTCGTAGACGTACCGGGCGATCGGGGTGGAGCCGACGAACGAGATCGAGGCGACGTCGGGGTTGTCCAGGAGCGCGTCGACGGCCTCCTTGTCGCCGTGCACGACGTTGTACACCCCGTCGGGCAGGCCGGCCTCCGCCCACAGCTCCGCGATCCAGCTGGACGCGGTCGGGTCCTTCTCCGAGGGCTTGATCACCACCGCGTTGCCGGCTGCGATCGCGATGGGGAAGAACCACATCGGCACCATGGCGGGGAAGTTGAACGGGCTGATGATGCCCACCACGCCCAGCGGCTGCTTGAGCGTGGTCACGTCCACGCCGGAGGAGACCTGCTCGGAGACCGTGCCCTTGAGCAGGTGGGAGAGCCCGCAGGCGAACTCGACGATCTCGAGACCACGGGCGATCTCGCCGGCGGCGTCAGAGAGCACCTTGCCGTGCTCGGAGGTCAGGATCTCGGCGAGCTCGCCCTGTCGCGCGTTGAGCAGCTCGCGGAACTTGAACAGCACGGACGTACGCCGGGTCAGCGAGGTCTCGCTCCACTCGGCGAACGCCTTCTTGGCCGCCGAGACGGCGGTGTCGACGTCGGCGGCCGCGGCGAAGCGTACGTGCTTCTGGACCGTGCCCAGCGCGGGGTTGTAGACGTCGCCGAGGCGGGTGCCGGTGCCGGGGCTGGTGGCCCCGCCGATCCAGTGGTCGAGAATGGGGAGATCGGTCATGTCAGGTCCTTAGATGTCAGAGCGAACCGAGCACGTCGTCGTAGATCGACATCGCCTCGGCGACCTCGTCGGGGGTGACGATGCACGGGGGCACGACGTGGATGCGGTTCTCCATGGTGAACGGGAGCAGGTCACGGGCGATGAGCTCGGACTTGATCTTCCCCATCGTGGCGGCCGGCAGCGGCTCGCGCGTCTCGCGGTCGGCGACCAGCTCCAGGGCCCAGAAGACCCCGGTGCCACGAACCTCCCCGATCACGGAGTGCTTCTCCGCCAGCGCCGCGAGACCGGGCGCGATGTGGTCGGTGCCGATGGTCGCGGCGTTGTCGACGATGCCCTCCTCGTTCATCGCCTCGATGGTCGCCACGATCGAGGCCATCGCGAGCGGGTGCCCGGAGTAGGTGAGCCCGCCAGGGAAGACCTGGTCGTCGAAGGTCGCCGCGACCGGGTCGGAGATGATCACGCCGCCGGCGGGTACGTATCCGGAGTTGACCCCCTTGGCGAAGGTGATCAGATCCGGCACCACGCCGTACGCGTCCAGGGCCAGCCACTCGCCGGTGCGACCGAAGCCCGCCATCACCTCGTCGAGGATCAGCATGATCCCGAACTCGTCGGCCAGCGCCCTGGCACCGAGGAGGTAGCCCGGCGGCGGCATCATGACCCCGGCGGTGCCGGGGATGGTCTCGAGCAGGATCGCCGCGATCGAGCTCGGTCCCTCGGACTCGATGACCCGCCGCAGGTGTTGCAGGGCCCGCTCGGCCTCCTGCTCGGGCGTGGTCGCCCAGAACTCCGAGCGGTAGAGGTAGGGGCCGAAGAAGTGCACGTGGCCCCGGGCGTACTCGTTCGGGATTCGGCGCCAGTCGCCCGTCGCGACGATCGCCGCGCCGGTGTTGCCGTGGTAGGAGCGGTAGGTCGAGAGCACCTTGTCGCGGCCGGTGTGGATGCGAGCCATCCGGATCGCGTTCTCGACCGCGTCAGCGCCTCCGTTGGTGAAGAAGACCTTGTTGAAACCTGCCGGCGCGACGTCGGTGATCCGCTCGGCCGCCTCACCGCGTGCCAGGTTGGCGGTCGTCGGCCCGATCGTGGTCAGCGTGTCTGCCTGCCTCTTGATCGCCTCGACGACCCGGGGGTGCTGGTGGCCGATGTTGGTGTTGATCAGCTGGGAGGAGAAGTCCAGATACGTACGCCCCGAGTCGTCCCAGACCCGCGAGCCCTTGCCACCCGCGATGACCAGCGGATTCAGCGACGCCTGGGCGGACCAGGAGTGGAAGACGTGAGATCGGTCGAGGTCGTAGGCGCGGGAGTCACTGCCCGAGACGGGCCCCGGAACGGTCACTGTGCTGGTCAAGGCTGCCCCCTGGGGTGCATGGCGGACATGGGACTGTCTTTCTCACTCTATGCGGCTCAGGCTCATGCCTTCGCCGTTACTGGACGGTTCACCTCGGGGATCACCAGATCGCCGTACGCCGCCAGGGTCTCGTCCATCGCGTCGTGCTGCAGGTAGACGGCGAACTGATCGACCCCGAGGCTCTTGAGCTCGTTGAGCTTGGCGACCTGCTCCTCGACCGAGCCGAGGATGCAGAACCGGTCGACGATCTCGTCGGGTACGAACGCGGTGTGGGCGCTTCCGGCCCGTCCGTGCTCGTTGTAGTCGTAGTCCTCGCGGCCCTTGATGTAGTCGGTCAGCGCCTGCGGGACGGCTCCGCCTCCGCCGGAGTCTGTCGAGACGCCGTACTTGGCCACGATGTCGGCCACGTGGTTGCCCACCATCCCGCCGAACCACCGGCACTGCTCACGGGCATGGGCCAGTGCCTCGGGCGAGCCGTCGGTGACGTACGCCGGGGCGGCCACGCAGAACGTCAGCGACTCCGGGTCGCGGCCGGCGTCGGAGGCCGCCTTCTTGACCGCCCCGATCATCCACTCGGTGATGTCCGGATCGGCCAGCTGCAGGATGAACCCGTCGCCGACCTCCCCGGCCGCCTTCAGGGCCAGAGGGCCGTAGGCCGCGATCCAGACCTCCAGCTCGGAGCGCTTGGCCCACGGGAACTGCAGCGTGCTGCCGTTGACCTCGACCGGGCGCCGGTTGGCCAGCTCGCGGATCACCCGGGTCGCCTCGCGCATCTCCCGGATCGTCGACGGTTTCCCGTTGAGCACCCGCACCGCCGAGTCGCCGCGCCCCATCCCGCACACGGTGCGGTTGCCGTACATCTCGTTCAGGGTCGCGAAGACCGAAGCGGTCACCGTCCAGTCGCGGGTCGCCGGATTGGTGACGAAGGGGCCGACCGTGATCGTGCGGGTCTCGGCGAGGATCTGGCTGTAGATGACGTACGGCTCCATCCACAGCAGGTGGCTGTCGAAGGTCCACACGTTGTCGAAGCCGTACGTCTCGGCCTGCTTCGCCAGGGAGACGACCCGCCAGACGGGCGGGTTGGTCTGCAGCACCACACCGAAGTCCATCCGATGTACCTCCGGTCAATCGGACCAGCGTCACGACATCGTCGCGACCTGTCGGGAACGTTACTCCTGAAGGGGTATCTGGATTAAGGAATGCGGTTGTTCGCGTTGGCTCGCAGGAGAATCCGTGACGACCGGCGACTTTGCGACTCAAGCCGACGCATCATAGGTGGTGCGGAACACCGACTCGGCGAGCCAGCGCTTGAAGCTGTCGTTGTCGCTGAACTGCTTGAACAGTTCGGTGTCGTCGCGGAGGACGGACATCATCACCCGCCCGAGGGCGCGGTCGTGCTCGATTCGGGCGTTGTCGCGGTCGTTGTTCCGCATTGCGATCTGGTATGCCTCATCCTCGGCGACGCGGCGGGGGATGTCCTCGGTGATGAGCCGCTTGACCCGGTCCTCATCGGTCCATTCGATGTTGCCGAAGAGCTGGTTGAACGTGTTGAGGATCTCCGAGAGCCGTTCCTTCTCCTCGTCGATCACGTGGCCACCCGACCCCACCGGGACGGGATCGATCTCCGCGTCCTCGTCGGCGAGCGCGATCTTCATCGCCTCGCGCTTCTCGGATCGGTAGGAGTCCAGGTCGATGTTCTCCAGGATCCCGGCGGACTGGTCGTCCTCACGCGGCGCAGGCAACTTCGGGATCAGGTGTTCGAGGAAGAGGCAGAGCCTCTCCCACTCCGGCAGCCCATAGGGAAGCAGGGCGGCCAGGAAGTTGTACGTCCGGGTGAACGACTTCGCAGCACCCTTGAACCCGACCTGGTCGTCCTCCTCCTGCAGCTCCAGATACTCGGCCACGCAAGCGTCGAGCACCGGATCGAGCTGGTCGCGCTCGACTCCGCCGAGGAAGAGCTCAGTGAACTTGTCCACCGTCTCGTGGGTGTAGATCCCGTACGTCTCGATGGTCGCGACCAGGTCGTGGAGCTTGTTCGGGTCGGTGGCCGAGCTGAGCACGGTTGTGCGGTAGTAGCGGGAGAAGGCCTTCTCGATGTCCTCGGCAGAGTTGGCGAAGTCGAGGACGAACGCGTCGTGCTTGGCCGGATGCGCGCGGTTGAGCCGCGACAGCGTCTGGACGGCCTTGACTCCGGAGAGGGTCGTGTCGACGTACATCGTGTGCAGCAGCGGCTCGTCGTAACCGGTCTGGAACTTGTCGGCTGTCACGAGGATTCGGTAGGGATCCTCCTTGATCTTGTCGGGGATGTCCTTGGACGGGAAGCCGTTCAAGGACGCCTCGCTGACCTTCAGACCCTTGTAGTCGTGCTCCCCTGAGAAGGCCACGATCGCCTGGTAGGGACTCTTCACCTTCTCCAGCTGGTCACGGATGGCGTGGAAGTACTCGATCGCCCGCGGGATCTTCCCTGCGACCACCATGGCGCGCGCCTGGCCGCCGATCTTCTGCTTCCCGATCACCTGGGTGCGGAGGTGGTCGACGATGATCTCGGCCTTGAGCCCGATCGCGTGGTCGCTGCCCTCGACGTACGCCCGCAGCCTCTTCGAGGCCCGCTTGGTGTCGAACTCGGGGTCGTCCTCGACGGTCTTGACCAGCCGGTAGTAGGACTCGACCGGCGTGAAGTTCTCCAGCACGTCGACGATGAAGCCCTCCTGGGTGGCCTGCTTCATCGTGTAGGTGTGGAACGGGCGGTGCTTGGTCTCGGTGCCCTCCACATACGGGATGCCGAACATCTCCAGCGTCTTGTTCTTCGGGGTCGCGGTGAAGGCGAAGTACGACGCGTTGGACAGCATCTTGCGCGACTCGATCATCTGGTTGATCTCGTCCTCGACGGTCCATTCCTCGTCGTCCTCCTCACGGTCGCGTCCGCCGAGCGCTGCCGACACCGCGGCCGCGGTCTTACCACCCTGGCTGGAGTGGGCCTCGTCGATGATGATCGCGAACCGGCGGTCGCGGTGCCCAGAGCCGATGTCGTCGAGGATGAAGGGGAATTTCTGCACCGTGGTGATGATGATCCTGCGCCCGGCCTCGATCGCACGGCGCAGATCTCCGGACCGGTCCGCGTGCACGACGGTCGCGCCGACCTGCAGGAACGACTTGATCGTCGCGGTGAGCTGACTGTCCAGGATGACCCGGTCGGTCACCACGATCACCGAGTCGAACGCGTTCGCCCTATGGTGCTTGGCCTCGGTGAGCTGGTGAGAGAGCCAGGCGATCGAGTTCGACTTTCCCGAGCCCGCCGAGTGTTGGACCAGATACTTCTGCCCGACCCCGTTGGTCGCCACGTCGGCCAACAAGCGACGTACGCCGTCGAGTTGGTGGTGGCGCGGGAAGATCTGTGCCGAAGTCTTCCGCCGGGTCCTCTCGTTACGCGTCGTGACGATCTGGGCGTAGTTCTCGATGATGTTCGCCAGGCTCGCCGGTGCCAGGATCTCCCGCCACAGGTAGTCGGTGCGCAGCCCGTCGGGATTGGGCGGGTTGCCGGCTCCGTCGTTCCAGCCCTTGTCGAACGGAAGGAACCACGACGACTTACCCTTGAGATGGGTGCAGAAGCGCACCTGTGCGTCATCGACCGCGAAGTGAGCCAAGCATCGTCCGAAGCCGAAGAGCAACTCACGCGGGTCCCGGTCGCGTTTGTACTGCTCCACCGCATCGTCGAAGGTCTGCTTGGTGATGTTGTTCTTCAGCTCGAAGGTCGCCACCGGCAGCCCATTGACGAACGCCGCCAGATCCAGTGCCAGCCCCGGGCGGCTCACGCTGTACTGGAGTTGACGGGTCACCGAGAACCGATTGGCCCCGAAGAGCTCCGCTGCGCGGGTGTTCCCTGGCGACGGCGTCGGGAAGAACAGATCGACATGGTGGGCCCGGTGCTTGATGCCCTTGCGCAGCACCTCCACGGTGCCCTTGCTGGTGATCTCCCCCTGGATCCGGCTCAGGAACTCACGCCGTACCGGGGTGTCGGTGGCCAGGCCGAGCGCGTCGACCAGCTGCGGCTGCGTCGCGTCGATGAACGCGGTCAGCTGAGCGAGATCGACCGCGAAGGAGCGCTCATAGTCGCCCGGCGCACCCTCGACCCAGCCGCCCTCGGCCATCTGCCGCACGACCAGCGTCTCCAGCGACTCCTCGTTCAACCGCACAGCAGAAACCCTAGCGCCGACCTCCGACACAAGGCGTATGAATCCGGCCCGCATGCCCGAATTTCATCGGGCCTGCGCTCGGGTCAGCGCTCGGTGCCGCCTTCGTACTGTTTGAATTCGTACTTCCGCTTCAGGTCGTGACCCCAGCCGTAGTCCTTGGTGATCCGCTGAGCCCTTCCGAGCACGATCCCGGGCGCAATCCCTAGCTCGTCGGCGAGGGACCGGATTGCGCCGATATTGCGCCCCCGGGGTATCCGGGCCACGAAGTCAGGTGGGATGAAGGTGTCGGCTGCATACCGATCCGCCTCGGCCTCGGCCTCGGTCTCCTCGCCGTTGAGATAGAGCTCTTTGTCCCCGTGGAGGAGCACGTGGCCGATCTCGTGGAGGAGCGTGAACCAAAGTTGATCGTCGCTCTTGCCGAGCACGGAGAGCTGGATCACCGGGTGAGCATTGAGCCACCGTGTAGCGCCGTGGATCCTCAACCCGGGGACACCTGGGACGAAACATACGACGACGCCGGCCTCGAAGAGAGCGTGCGTGGCGCCCTCGATTCCTTCCAGACCCGGAGCAGTGGTGAGAGCGCGCAGGGTCGGCACCACCTCAGCGACGCGGTCGCGGTCGAAGTCGGGCACGTCGCCCAGACTGTCGTGGTGACGCTCTGCCAACGCCAGCCAGGTCGCAAGCAGCGGCACGTCCTTCCGCCCGGCCGCGGAGCGGCGGTAGGCGATGCTTCCCTCTGTCCAGGTCTTCTCGAAGGCCGAGAAGCTGGCCACACCGAGGAGGCTGAGCAGCTCGCGCACCGTATTGACGTGGTCGCGTGCTGGCGCCTTGATGTAGCCGAACTTACGCAGGAAGGTCAGCGGGAACGCCTTTGCCTGCTGATACTGCGCTGCCAGGTCACCTTCCGCGGCACGGCTGGCAAGCTCCGAGCGGTAGCCGGACTCGTACAGGTTCCAGATCCGCGCCGGGACGCTGGTCACCTGCTCCAGGCTCAGAGCCATCGGGTGAGAGAGCGGCGCCTTACCGCTGAGCAGTTCGCTTACATACTTACGGGAGGTGCCGAGCCGGCGCGCCAACTCAGCAGCGTTGATCCCTTCGTCGTCCATCCACTCGGCGATGAAGTCGCCCGTGGTAACGATGTAGTTCAGTGTGGTGGTCATCGGTCTACTCCTCTCGCGGCGTCTAGTGGTAGTCGACGATCTCGACCACCAGCACCGTTACCCGCTCGCCTTCCTCCGGCTGCACGATCAGCCGCCAGTTGGCGGTCAGGCGTGCCGACCATTGGCCTGCACGGTCCCCCTTCAGTTGCTCCCACTTTCCCGTCCCTGCCAGGAGATCCTTCATCTCCTCGACCCGAACGAGTTCGGTAATTCGCATCTGGAGCTTCTTCGCAACATCTGCCCCGAGCTTCCTCTGCATCTGACGGGCGTCAGTGCAGATCCGCTCAAGGTTCTTGTCAGCGTATCTCAGCTCCATGCTCCGATGTTACCTAAATCGTAACATTCATGCGAATGGTTGCGAAGCTCGCGTCCGTCAGCGCTTACGGGGAGCGTCAGACGATCTGGACGTAGCGGAACGGCACCTGCCAGACGGTTCCGGCGATGTCGACCTGATAGCGAGTACGCCCTACCTTGACCACCACGCCGACCTGGCCGCCCAGGGTCCCCTCGTGACTGATCCGCGCGCGACCCGGGACGGTGGCGGACGACGCGAGTACCGGCGCGGACCGCGTCGAGGAGCTCGATAGTTCGGATGCATCTGCCAAGCGCCCGGCACGCGGGGCAGGTCGGCGGGGATGCAGCGCTGCCCGCTCGCCCCGATCGCCCTCGCCTGGCAGCCCAGACCGGTCCGTGGCCCGCTTTTGGACCGACCAACGCATGCGCGATCTCGTGCAGCACTGTGTCTCTGGCATCCTCGACCGGATGGATCCGGGTCACCGCCGCCGACAGTGTCAGCAGATGCTGGGCGTAGTGGCAGGCGCCCGCCTGTCGCTTTGCCCGGCTGAACCGCAGCCCCCAGTCCTTCAGCCCGTGTTCGTCCATCAGCGCTCGCCCCAGGTTCCACGCCTCAAGCAGATCCATCGCCCGCGACCCCTACGCTCTCGACCTCGCCCCCACCCATCCATCGCCCGGATCGACCTCCGGCAGCGATGCCGCGATCGCTCGTACGTCGACCTGGCCGGTAACGACGTCCGCGACGAGGCGAGTGCGAAACTCCTGCAGCAGATCTATCTCCAGGTGCGAGCGGTCAATCGCGACACGAGTGGGTTGCAACGCGCCGTTGACAATGGCGACGGCGCGTACCTGCCCGTCGAGGCTGGGGAGCGGGATGCGCAACGCCTTGATGTGGCTCTGTGCGAGCTTCGGCATCGTGTCGCTAGAGCCCCTGGCGGAACCTTCGATCTGGGACCGCACTCTGCGTGACCGAAGCAGGATGTCGGCAAAGCCTGGAGACAGCAGTTCCTGCCGTGGCACGAGCCGGTAGATGAGGTCTGACATGAAGGTCTTGGCGCGCACACCACGGACAAGCGCAACGTCGCCGACGCGTTCACGGGTGTTCGACCGCGTCATGAGGAGGTCACCGTCATGAAGTTCAAGCCCTGCGGGAACGGACAGCGTCGGCTCCACAGGCTTGAGCGCGTCCGGCTTGAAGGTGCCCCGGTTCACGGCCGAGAGCGTCAGGACCGCCCACTGATCGTCGGCCAGCTCGCCTTCTGCTGCAGACGGGCTCATGCCTTGCTCGACGCGATGCAACGCGCGGCCGAGCAACGGCGCTGGCGCATTCGCCGCGACGTCCTCGAGAACCGCCTCGACCCGTGCGCGCGACTCCTCCCCAAGCAGGGCGATGAGGCGGCGCTTGGCGGCGATGGCCTTGTCGATGCGGGAATTGGCGTGGGCGAGGTATTTGACGATGGCTGCCTGCTCGTCAGCGGGCGGCACAAACAAAGGAGCATCGAGCCAGCGCTCGTCGGTCAGTTGCAGACGGGACTTCCAAACGCCTCGCGAACGTACCTGGAGTTCCCATTGGAAGGGGTCCGAGCGCACGAGGTGGTGGAGAAAGGCGGGGTTGAGACCCGCTCCGGAACGACCTCTATATACCCCATAGGCCGTGCTGACGATGCCATGATCTTGGGCGACTCCGATACCTCGCCCCCACGCCCAGAGGCTGTTGATGACCAGGTCGTCGGGCCAGCAAAGCTTGTGCCCCACGTAGTTCTCGGCTTTGAACATGGACACTGTTGCTGACGATCGTGGAATTACCCCACGACCGGACGACACGGTGAGGAGTTCCTCAGACCCGCTATCCGAGCGCACGTCCACCGGCCGCATCAGTGACTTTGCCCGCCGCAGCTTCCAATGGGTTGGAATGGACTCGCACCAAGGCAGACCTGTTGGAGTTCGATCGGCATATGCCCTCACAGCGGTGAACATCAGGCGCCGCCGGCGATCTCAGCGATCAGGTTGTCGGTCTCGGCTTCGAGGGCGCGGATGTCGGCCTGGATCTCGGCGAGGGTTCGCATCGGGGCGGGCTTGTAGAAGTGGCGGGTGAAGGAGATCTCGTAGCCGATCTTCGTCTTCGACTCGTCGATCCAGGCATCGGGAGCGTAGGGAAGAACCTCGCGACGGAAGAAGGCCTCGATGCCGTCGGCGCACTCGCCGGCTGGCTCCTGGAGCGGGATCTGCTCGGTGTCACGCAGATCGGTGTCCGGTTCATACTGGACAACACGTATCTTCCCGTCGACGCGAGCCGAGTACAGGCCGCGGAGCGGGTCGGGTTCGGCGGCGTACGGCAGGGTTCGCTTGATGATCGCCGGGGCGTCCTCGCTGCGCTTTCCCTCCTCCTTGAGCTCCTTGATCTCGGCGGGCTTGTAGACCCGCTCGGGGTCGGCGCCGATGATCCGCAGCGGCCGCTCGACCGTGATCTTGGAGTAGCCGAAGGCGCGGTTATCGAAGACCTTTGACTGCTCCGGGTCCGCCTCATCGAAGGCGTGGAAGGTCTCCATGATCCGGGCGATGTTCGCCTCGGAGAGCTCTACGCCCTTCTCGCCGAGATTCTTCCGCAGCGGCGTGAACCAGCCGGTCGCGTCGATGAGTTGCACCTTGCCCTGGCGGCGCGCCTCCTTGCGGTTGCTCAGCACCCAGACGTACGTCGCGATCCCGGTGTTGTAGAACATCTTCAGCGGCAGCGCCACCACGGCCTCGAGCCAGTCGGACTCGATCACCCACCGGCGGATGTTCGACTCGCCTTGGCCGGCGTCTCCGGTGAAGAGCGAGGAGCCGTTGTGAATCTCCGCGATCCGGCTGCCGAGTTCGGTCTTCTGCTTCATCTTCGAGACCAGATTGGCCATGAAAAGCATCTGGCCGTCGCTGCTCCGGGTGACCAGCGAATACTCCGGGTCGCCGCCGTGCTCGATCACGAACCGCGGGTCGCGGATCTTCTTCGCGCCGCCCATCCGCTCCTGGTCGGTCTTCCACGACTTGCCGTACGGCGGGTTGGACAGCATGAAGTCGAACTCGTCGCCCGCGAACGCGTCGTTGACCAGCGTTGAGAACTCCGGACCACCCTTGATGTTGTCGGCCTCCCCGCCCTCACCCTTCAGGATCAGGTCGGCCTTCGCGATGGCGTACGTCTCGGCGTTGATCTCCTGGCCGTAGAGGTGCGTGGTGACCTTGCGGCCGTCGGTGATCTGCTTCAGCGTCTCCTCCGCCACGGTCAGCATCCCGCCGGTGCCCATCGCGCCGTCGTAGAGCTTGTACGTCCCTTCGGGGATCCGATCGGCGATCGGCTCGAACATCAGCCGCGTCATCAGCCTCACTGCGTCGCGCGGGGTCCAGTGCTCGCCGGCCTCCTCGTTGTTCTCCTCGTTGAACTTGCGGACCAGCTCCTCGAAGACTGTGCCCATCCCGTGGTTGTCCATGCCCTTCGGGGACAGGTCCAGGTCCGGATTGAGGTACTTCGTGAGCAGCGAGCCCAGCGCATCGGCCCGGACCAGTTTGGGGATCTGGTTGCGGAGCTCGAAGTTGTCGATGATCTCCTGGACATTCGGGGAGAAGCCGTTGAGGTAGGCCTTGAAGTCCTCCTCGAGCCGCTTGGCGTTGGAGATCGTCGAGAGGTGTTTCATGGTGAAGCCGGAGGTGTTGTAGAACGCCTGTCCGGCTGCATCGCGGAGCGAGGCATCTTTGTTCACGATCCCGGCCTCGTCCAGCATCTTGTCCGTCGCAGCGACCTGCTCGCGGACCGGCTCCAACACCGAGTCGAGCCGCCTGAGCACCGTGAAGGGCAGGATCACGTCGCGATACTTGCCCCGAACGTACAGGTCTCGAAGGACGTCATCGGCGATCGCCCAGATCAGGCTGACGATCCGGCTGTGGTTGGCGCTGTTCACGCAGGTTGCTCTTTCTGAAACGCTTGATGGGGGCGGCTTCTCCGGCGCTCTCCGCCGGGCATCCGTGCCGCATGGGCAGCCTAGAGCAAAGAGCCGACACAATCGCAGTGCCTGGGCCGCCGTGATCTGCCGTCCGCGGCGTCAGATGAGGTACTGGGAAAGGCCCCGCTTGAGATAGTTTCCGTGGCCCTTCGCGCCTCGGAACTCGCCGTCGGCGACGACCACCGAACCGCGCGAGAGGACGACGTCGACGTGCCCGTCGATCTCGTAGCCCTGCCAGGCGGAGTAGTCCATGTTCATGTGGTGGGTCTTGCCGTCACCGACCCCGATGGACGTGTGCCCGGCCGGGTCGTAGACGACGATGTCGGCGTCCGCGCCCGGAGCGATGACCCCCTTGCGGCCGTAGAGCCCGAACATCCGTGCTGGCGTGGTCGCGATCAGCTCCACCCACCGTTCGAGAGTGATCTGCCCGGTCACCACGCCTTGGTAGAGCAGGTCGACGCGGTGCTCGATCGACCCGATCCCGTTGGGGATGGCCCGGAAGTCGTCCTTGCCGAGCTCCTTCTGCTCCTTCATGCAGAAGGGGCAGTGGTCGGTGGAGACCATCTGCAGGTCGTTGGTGCGCAGCGCCTGCCACATCGCGTCCTGGTG
>NZ_JBOHDN010000003.1:0-1585 GCF_050699375.1 Nocardioides sp.
CCTTCGACCCCTCCCCCGGCCGCAACCTCGCCATCATCGGTGCCGGCACCCCCTCCGACGACTACGGCGCCGCCGAGGACAACTCCGCCCTCGGCATCCTCCAGGCCGCCGGCCTCTCCCTCGCCGCCCAGCACCCGCCCGGGTCGGCGGAGTTCATGATCCTCGACGCGCTCACCGACCGCGACCGCGATGGCGCCCATTTCGACGACTGGCTCCGCGCGATGGAACAGCTCGGCCATGCACCCACCCTGGTCGAACGCGTCCACATCAAGGACTGGATCGCCCAGGCGCTCACCGAGCTCGACGGCCGTGACCCGGACAGCCCGCCGGCGTACGTCCTCGGACTCTCCGTCGACCGCCTCGGACCGCTCGACGTCAAGGAGGGCATCAAGCCCGCCCCGATCGCCGGTTTCCAACAGTTTCTCCAACGAGCGTCGGTGACCGGTGTGCATTCGCTGTTCTGGTGGGCCAACCCAGCCATGTTCTTCGCCCACATGGGGCTGAACCGGTCCGCTCCCTTCGACGGCACGATCCTGCTTCACGGCACCGAGGACACGGCCCAACGACTTCACGGTCCGCTCACCCGCTGGGAGCCGACCGAGAACCGTGCGTACTTCGCAGAGACGACCTCCGCGAGCGGCCCCGCCAAGCTGATCCCCTACAGCCCGGCGACCCCTTCAGACCTCGCCCAGATCACCAAGGTGGTGTCGTCGTGAAGGACTCCTACGCCGACTACCTCGCCACCATCGAGGCTCTCGTCGGCTCGGTTGACATGGCCCACCGAACCAGCACATCGGCGACCCGCAAACAAGATGACGACCTGCGGGAGCTCGCTGAGTCCCACCAGCGCGAGGCACAACGCATCCAGTCGCGCATCCGCGCTGCGACCGACCACTACCAGGCGGCAGCCAAGTCGCTGCATGAGCAGCCGGTCGCACGCCTCAACACCCGACTGCCCGAACGAGCTCATCCAGCCGAGCCCGGCTCCGGAAGCTCGAGCGCCGCAGCCGAACAGTCCCAGTCACGAGCGGCAAAGTCACTGGCCCGGGCGACCAGCGACTACGCCCACGCATTCGCCACCCACCAACGCACGGCCGCATCCGCTGCCGACGCCCTGGCCGCACGCCGCGCCGCGCTCGCCGACCGTCCACCGACCACACCCTGGTGGAGAACACCTCGAACGATCGCCATCACGGCCGCGGTCCTAGCGATCCTGCTCGTCCTCGCCATCGTCGCGGTCATGACCTAATTGAACAGGCCAGGACCGGCCCCTCGCCCGTATCGTTGAACAAACCCAAGAAACCGACACCAACAGCAGCCAACAACGCGGCCGTTGCCCGGCCTGAGGCTCGGATCAGGAAACACCATGTCATCGATCGAAGACGCCAAGACACAGCTCGCACAGGTCGTCACCGAGTCCGAAGGCACCGCCAGCGCCCTTGCACAGTTCAAGGACGCCTTCGACTCCCTCACCGGCAGCGTCATGGCCGCCATCGGCAACACCGCCACCAGCGCCGACACCGACATCGCCCAGATCTACGACGCCGCGAAGAAATCCATCGACGACTGCGTCGCCACCCTCGCC
>NZ_JBOHDN010000004.1:0-4744 GCF_050699375.1 Nocardioides sp.
CTTCTGCAGGCCGAGAAGTCACTGGCGTGCCAACTCGGCCTGCAGAAGTGACTCTTCGGCCTGCGTACGTGACGCCTCGACCTGCAGAGGTGACTGCTCAGTCGCGAGCGGTGAGGATGAGCGGGCCGTCCTCGGTGATGGCGATGGTGTGCTCCATGTGGGCGCCGCGGGAGCCGTCGGCGCTACGGAGCGTCCAGCCGTCGGGGTCGGTGAAGATCTCGTCGGTGGTGTGCAGAAACCACGGCTCGATCGCGATGACCAGGCCCGGCTGCAGCTTGAAGCCGCGCCCGGGGCGACCGTCGTTGGCGATGTGCGGGTCGCCGTGCATGGTGCGCCCGACGCCGTGGCCGCCGAACTGGGTGTTGATCTTGAGGTCCTTGGCGCGCGCGACGCTGGCGATCGCGTGCGAGATGTCGCCGATCTTGTTGCCGACCCGGGCGGCGTCGATGCCGGCCGCGAGGGCCTGGGTGGTGGTCTCGATCAGGTCGAGGTCCTCCTGGCGCGGCGTGCCGACGACGACGGACAGAGCGGAGTCGGCGACCCAGTTGTCGACGCTGACCGCGAAGTCGACGCTGAGGAGGTCACCGTCGGCCAGCTTGTAGTCGAAGGGCAGGCCGTGCAGCACGCCGTCGTTGACCGACGTGCACAGCACCTTGCCGAACGGCATCGCGCCGAAGCTCGGGTGGTAGTCGATGTAGCACGACTCCGCGCCGCGGTCCTTGATCATCTTGTGCGCCAGCTCGTCGAGCTCGAGCAGGTTGACGCCGACGGCGGCATGCTCGCGGAGGGCGGTCAGGACATCGGCCACAAAACGGCCGGCAGGCTTCATCTGCTCGATCTGGGTCGGCGTGCGCAGTTCGATCACAGGCACAGCCTAGCCTGAGAATGGTTCTCAGTAGAACTCACCAGCGCGCATCGCGCAGAGCGGCCGCCTTCGAGGTCAGGAATCGCCGCTCGGCGAGGTTCGTGGCGCGTGCCGCGGCGAGATCGTACGCAGCGGCAGCACCGTCCAGGTCGCCGGCGAGCTCCAACAGATGAGCGCGCACGGCAGGCACCCGAGCGTGATCGGCGAAGCTGTCGTCCGAGTCGCGCAGCAGGCCGTCGACCAGCGCGAGCGCCGGACCCGGACCGTCGGCGTACCCGACGGCGACGGCCTTGTTGAGTGTCACGATGGGTCCGGGCGCGACCTTCTCCAGCAGCCCGTAGAGCGCGGTGATCTGCAGCCAGTCGGTCTCCTCCGCGGAGGCCGCGCGGTTGTGGAGCGCGGCGATGGCGGCCTGGATCTGATACGTCCCCGGCCGGCCGGTGCCGATCACGGTCTCGACCAGCGTGACCCCTTCGCGGGTGGACTCCGGCCGCCACAGGCTCCGGTCCTGATCGGCCAGCGGCACCACAGCGCCGTGCGCGTCGACCCGGGCCGGCCGGCGGGCGTCGAGCAGCAGCATCAGCGCCAGCAGCCCACCGAGCTCGCCGTGGCCGCTCCCCGTCATCCGGGCGAGCGCGCCGCGGGCGAGCCGAGCCAGCCGGATCGCCTCGGCACACAGGTCGACCCGCTGGAGGTGGTCACCTTCGGTCGCGACGTACCCCTCGTTGAAGAGCAGGTAGAGCACCTTCAGCATCGCCGGGATCCGTGCGGCGAGGTCGGCGGAACCGTCGATCCCGAGCGACCGTCCCTTGATCGTCGCCTTCGCCCGGGAGATCCGCTGCGCCATCGTCTTCTCCGGGACGAGGTAGGCGTTCGCGATCTCCCGGGTGGTGAGCCCGCCGACCGCGCGCAGGGTCAGCGCCACTGCCGAGGCGGGGGTGAGGCTGGGATGGCAGCAGAGCAGGAGTACGTCGAGGGAGTCGTCTGCCGCCGAAGCGGAGCCCGAAGCAAACGTATCGGCGTACGTCTCCTGCCGTTCGGGTTCGGCGAGATGGTCGGCGCGCTCGCGGTCGCGGCGGCGCGACTCGCTGCGCTTGGCGTCGACGAGGCGGTGCATCGCGGTGGTGACCAGCCAGCCGCGGGGGTTCTCCGGGATGCCGCGCTCGGGCCAGGTGCGCACCGCCTCGACCAGCGCCTCCTGCACCGCGTCCTCGGCATCGTAGAAGTCCCCGCAGCGACGGGTGACGATGGCGACGACCTGCGGCGTGAGGTCACGCAGCAGGTCACTGTCGGGAAGCAGCCCTTCCGCGGTCTCGTCGGTCACTCGATGTTCGCCTCTCCGAAGGCGATGGTGTCCTCGACCGCGGAGCCGTCGGTGCCGTGGTACATCCGTCGCACCTGGATGGCCTGCTGGGTCGGGCGACCACCGGCGCCCGGGACCGCCGAGTAGAGCCCGGCGATCTCCAGCGCCCTCTCCTCGGTCTCGGCGTCCACGATCATGTAGCCGGCGACCCACTCCTTGAACTCCTGGAACGGTCCGTCGGTCACGGTCTTGTCGGTGCCGTCGGAGGTCACCACGAACGCCTGGTCGGGCGGCGTCAACGCCTCGAGGTGGACGAGCTCGCCGGACTCGGTCAGCGCCTTGTTGAGCGCCTCGTAGTAGTTGGCGTGCCCCTGCAGCTCGTCCGCGGTCCAGCCGGCCATCCCGCCCGGAGTCTTGTCGGTGCCGCCGGTGTAGTCGAGGATCATCAGGTAGCGAGGCATGTCCTCACCTTTCCACTTCGGGCGCTCCTTGTAAGCGCCATTCACGAGGGGAACGGAGCCGGCTGCCGGATAACTACATGCTTCGGGGTACGACTTCGGCGTAGGTTTCTCGCCGTGCTGAAGGCCTATGACGAGCAGTTGCGAACCGATGCCGAGACTCCCGGAGCGGTGTCGGTGATCCGGCACGGCCCGCTGCGGCTGATCACCTTCGGCGGCGGGCGGGGCTTCGTCTCCTACCAGGACCTCGGCGGGGCCGACGAGGCCGGGGTCGAGGCTCTGGTCGCGGCGGCGGTGGCGCACTTCGACGCCGACCCGGCGATCGAGGAGGTCGAGTGGAAGACCCGCGGTCACGACCACGCCCCGGGGCTGCACGAGACGCTGCTGAGCCGCGGGTTCGTGGACGAGGAGCCGGAGTCGATCATGGTCGGCGAGGCCCGGCTCCTCGCCGTCGACGTCATGTTGCCCGACGGGGTCGGTCTGCGTGCCATCACCAGCGAGGAGGACGTACGCGCCGCCAGCATCGTGCAGGACAGCGTCTTCGGCTCACCGGCCTCGGAGGCTCGGGTCGAGAGCCAGCTGCGTGGGATCGCTGCGGGAGAGAGCGAGATGTGGGTCGCGGAGGCGGACGGCGAGATCGTCAGTGCCGGCCGGATCGACATGGTGCCGGGCACGGAGTTCGCCGGCATCTGGGGCGGCGCGACGCTGGAGAGGTGGCGCGGCCGTGGCATCTACCGTGCCCTCACCGCGGCTCGGGCCCGCACCGCCATGACCTTGGGCAAGCGCTACATCCACAGCGACTCCACCGAGTTCTCCAGGCCGATCCTCGAGCGCTCGGGGCTCGCGAAGGTGGGCACCACGACGCCCTACGTCCGGCGCCGCCCCCGGTGACCACAGCCGATCCGGCCCTCCGGTCCGGTCAGGGGGCCGGCGGGGCGATCGACGCGTCCTGACCCGATCGAGCCAGGGACTCGGCGATCGCGCCGCTCGACTTCATGTCCTCGACCAGGTCGTGCAGGAAGCTCACGGTGGCCGGCTGGTGATCACGCGCGATCGCCACGGCCTGGCGGATCTGCATGAATCGCGGCTCGACCAGCCGCAGGCCCGGATCGGCGGCGACATGCCGGGAGAGGGGCTGCCGGATGCCGGCGGCGGCCTCGAGCCCGAGCTCGCGAAAGACGTCGATGCCGTCGGTGCCGCGTACGACCTCGGCCTTCTCCAGCGTACGGGTCAGGAAGAGGTCGTAGGCCGAACCCTCCTTCACCCCCACCCGAACGCCGGGGCGGTCCACGTCGTCCGCGGTCCGGATGGGGGAGTCGGCGGCGACGGCGTAGACACCCTCGATGAGGACGTACGGCGCGGTGAACTCGACCTCGGCGGCCCGGGCGGGCTCGACGGCGAGGAAGGCGACGTCGGCGGCCCCGGTCCGCAGCGCCTCGAAGGACTTGCGGGCGGCGTCGAAGCACTGGAAGGAGACGGGTACGCCGAGCCGGCGCGCCAGCTCCCGGGCGATGTCCACGGTGACCCCGCTCGGAGCCTCGGGGGTGCCTTGGGCGAGGACGGGGTTGCCGAGGTTGATCGAGGCGCGCAGGGTTCCGGTGGGCGCCAGATCGGCGGCGTGCCGGCTCGGATCAGGCATCGGTGTCCTTCGGCAGGAGGGTGCGGATCGGGTCACCGGCCAGCCAGGCGGCGATGTCCTCGACGGCGCCGCAGTAGAAGCGGCGGTAGTTGTCCTCGGTGACGTAGCCGAGGTGCGGGGTCGCGACCACGTTCGGGAGGTGGCGCAGCACGTCGTCGGCGGGAAGCGGCTCGACGTCGAAGACGTCCAGGCCGGCGCCGGCGAGCGTGCCGGACCCGAGATGGGCGATCAGCGCCGCGGTGTCGACCAGTCCGGCGCGGGACGTGTTGACCAGGTGGGCGGTCGGCTTCATCGCCGCCAGGTCGGCATGTCCGACGATGCGACGCGTGGTCTCCGAGAGGACGAGATGGAGCGAGACGATGTCGCTGGTCTCGAACAGGGTGGCCTTGTCGACCGCACGCACCCCGGCCGGTTCGGCGCGCTCGGTCGTGAGGTGGGGGCTCCAGGCGATCACGTCCATCCCGAACGCCTGCGCGACG
>NZ_JBOHDN010000005.1:0-8000 GCF_050699375.1 Nocardioides sp.
GGGTCACGAAGTATGACCCCTACAAGTACGGCGGCTACTACAACGACTGGTTCGCCTACACGATGGCCGACAACGGCAAGTGGGGCTGGGCACCCGAGGTGTTCTTCCAGGGCGGCGACAACATGGAAGCCGACCGCAAGCTCGCCATGTGCTGATGTCTCGGCTGATCACAAGGCGTCGGGGCACTCCGGTTCGAGTGGGACCGGAGTGCTTCGGTCCCACTCACCTGCTCAGGTGTTCATGGAGCATGACCCATCGGCCCTCGCGGCACACCGCGATGCTGGTACCACGCCCCGTCCCGGACCGCGCCTCGCCGTCAACGACGCCGCGCCAATGGAACGTGTAGCGGTAGACCACGGCGGCCGCCGACTCCACCACGACCTCGACGTCTCGGATGGCATATACCTCGTCCTGGATCGTTGCCCAGGTGTCGTCGATCGCCGCCAGGATCGCATCCCGGCCCGGTGAGACCCGTCGGAGAACCAGTACGTCGCGTCCTCAGCGATCACCGGCGCAAGCTGAGCAGCGTCATGGCTGTTCGTGCGGCGTTCGTAATCGGTCAGGAACTCCGACACCGTCATGGCGTTCCCTCAACGAGATGACGAGCAAGATACTCGAGCCAGATCGACGCATCCTCTGGCCTGTTCGATCCGTGTCGGCCGTTGCGGGCGTACAAGGCCTTGTTTTCGCTGCCGATAGCGTCGAAGAGCGATAGTTGCGCATCACGCGGGAAGATCTCGTCCGCCCACTCAACATGGAACAGCACCGGTACGGTGACTCTCTGCGCGGCCCGCAAGGTCGATTTCTCTGTGTTCAGGCCCGGATGCAGGACACCGCCATCCCGAAGTCCGAACTTGCCGAGCACCGCTGCGCTTATCCGCGTGTTCACGGATGCGATCAACGAGAGCCCGAACCGGGCTCCCATGGAAAGGCCCAGGTAACCGACGGTCGTGACACCGAAGGGAGCACAGTCGCCGATGGCGTCAAGGGTGCGGCGCCAATCTTCGATCACCTGCTCTGTGACCTTCCCGACGCCCCTTTCCACCATCGCTGCTTGATAGTCGAACCCGACGGAGGGCGATCGGTCTCCGTGGAACGGTCCGTCGATGGCGACAGAATTGATCCCGTGCTCGCGCACCAGACGGGTGGCCAACCGAACATTCCGGGCACTCAACTTGTGGAGTTGGCCGCCATGTCCAAGCAGGACCAGCGGCCGGGCATCCCGGCCGTTCGGGTTGGCGGCGTACCACGCAACGGCAGGCACATGTTGGTTGGGTTCCCGCTCGACAACGAACCGATGCTGCGTGACGCCGTCGAGCAGGTCTGGTTCTGCCCAGCGCGCGATCGCCATCTGTCTATCCAACCAGTCGATGGCCGGAGCGCTTCGGCTATTCGGCGGCGGCGAGCTGGCCGCAGGCGCCGTCGATCTCGCGGCCGCGGGTGTCGCGGACGGTGGTGGAGATGCCCTTGGCCTCGAGGCGGCGTACGAACTCGCGCTCGTCTTCCGGGTCGGAGGCGGTCCACTTCGAGCCGGGGGTCGGGTTCAAGGGGATCAGGTTGACGTGGACCCAGCCCCAGTCGCCGTAGGAGTTCAGGACGTCGGCGAGCATGTCGGCGCGCCAGCCCTGGTCGTTGATGCCGCGCATCATGGCGTACTCGATGGAGACGCGGCGTCCCGTGACGCGGGCGTAGTTCCAGGCGGCGTCGACGGTCTCGGCGACCGAGAAGCGGGTGTTGATCGGGACGAGCTCGTTGCGCAGCTCGTCGTCGGGCGCGTGCAGGGAGAGGGCGAGGGTGACCGGGATGCCCTCCTCGGTGAGCTGCTTGATCCGGGGCACGAGGCCGACGGTGGAGACGGTCACGTGGCGGGCAGAGAGGCCCAGGCCCTCGGGGGCGGGCGAGGTGAGGCGGCGGACCGCGCCCATCAGCGCCTTGTAGTTGGCCATCGGCTCGCCCATGCCCATGAACACGACGTTGGAGAGCCGCCCCGGGCCGCCGGGGATCTCACCGCTCGCCATCTGCCGAGCAGCGACGACGACCTGGTGGACGATCTCTGCCGTTGACATGTTGCGCTCGAGGCCGCCCTGGCCGGTGGCGCAGAACGGGCAGGCCATGCCGCAGCCGGCCTGGGAGGAGATGCAGACGGTGGCGCGGTCGGAGTAGCGCATCAGCACCGACTCGACCAGAGCGCCGTCGAAGAGCTTCCACAGCGTCTTGCGGGTGGTGCCCTTGTCGGCCTCCTGCTGGCGGATCGGCGTCATCAGATCCGGCAGGAACGTGCTGACGAGATCTGCGCGCTGACTTGCGGGAAGGTCGGTCATCTTCTCGGGATCGTCGACCAGCCGCTCGAAGTAGTGCACCGAGAGCTGCTTGGCCCGGAACGCCGGAAGCCCGGCCTCCTTCGCCGCTTCCTGGCGGCCGGCAAGGTCGAGGTCGGCCAGGTGGCGCGGCGGCTTCCCGCGGCCCTTGGGCGGTGCCATCACCAGGGGCAGGCGGCGCCCCTCCATCGCGGCTGCCTCTGCCTCGGGGCTGTGCGGTGCCGGTACGGTCACAGGGTCGGGCTCGATCACCGCTCCAGTGTCCCACCGGCGTGCTGCGTACGGCTAAATGTGGATCTGGTCAGCCGGTCTTGAGCAGGATCCAGAACACCAGCGCGCCGACGCCGACCACCACCAGCACGGTCAAGATGATCCCCAGCCAGATGAACTGGGCCAGCCGGCGGGTCTTGCGCGGGATGAGCATGGCCAGCGGCACGAGAAGGGTCAGCGCGACCCACGGGAACAGCTCCTCGGCCCTCTCCTGACCGAGTACCCAGGCGAGCAGCGCGCCCCAGGTGCCGGGCACGAGGATGGCGTACGCCAGGCCGATGTAGAACCCGACCAGCGCCGCCACCGTCGGGTGGGAGTCGTGCAGCCACGCCCACACCCCACCCGACCCCGAGGACTCCCCCTCCGGGTCGTGATCGCCCTCGACATCTGGATCGGAGTCCACGTCGAGGTCCGCGGGACGCTGGGTCACCCCTCAACCGTAGCCCGGAACGGCGCGATCTTTCGGCAAAGAATCGCGGCAGGGCGCGGACTGCCGGCTCGGTGACTCCGGGCGTTCCGGCCCTTCTACCCGTCGGTGATGGGCCGGAACGCCTGGGACTGTCCGACGTCGACGGTGATCAGGTCGGGGAGAGCCAGTTCGCGCCATCGGGCGAGGTCCGGCTGCGTCCCGGTGAGCTCTGCGGCGAGGACGGTCCACGCGGTGCCGTGGCCGACGAGCACGGCGTCCTCGTCCGCATGGGCCGACAGGATCCCGGATGCGGCTCTCGTCACTCTTGAGCGGCAGGCCTCGAGCGGCTCCCAGCCGTCGTACGCCGCGACCGACGGCTCCGCGAAGGCGCGCTCGACCGTGGCGTGGTAGTCCTCGATCCAGGCGCTCCCGCGTACGTGCTCGCGCAGGGCGTCGATCACACCGACGTCGCCGTCGGTGAGCAGCTGGGCGGTCTGCTGTGCCTTCGGCTCCGGCGAGGAGTACCACGCCGCGCCGGCCGGGAGCCGGTCGCGCAGGGCCCAGACGTCGTCGAACCCGGCGGGATCGAGCTCCCAGTGCTCCGCGGCGACGCCCGGGACGATCGTCGGTCGCCCGTGGCGTACGAGAAAGAGCATCAGAAGACCGCGTAGTGCAGGATCAGCCAGACCGGGGCGACGGTCGCGAGCAGCGAGTCGAGTCGGTCCATGAGCCCGCCGTGGCCGGGGATGATCTGGCTCATGTCCTTGACGCCGAGGTCGCGCTTGATGACCGACTCGACCAGGTCGCCGAGGACTGCCATCACGCAGGCGACGACGCCGAGCGCGGCACCGACCCACCAGGAGCCGTCGAGCAGCCAGACGACCAGGCCGACGCCGGTGGCGACGGTGAAGACCACGGAGCCGGCGAATCCCTCCCACGACTTCTTCGGGGAGATCACCGGGGCCATCGGGTGCCTGCCGAAGAGGACACCGGCGATGTAGCCGCCGATGTCGGACATGATCGTCAGCAGAACCCAGACGATGATGCCCAGCACGCCGTCGTCGGAGAATCCGCCCGAGGTCCAGCCGCCGCCCTCGCCGAGCATGAGGCCGACGAACGAGCCCAGGAACGGGATGTAGAACAGGGTGAGGACGGAGGCCGCGGACGTACGTACGTAGCCCTCGACCCCACGGCGCAGCACCCACAGCATGATCACGAGGGCGCTCACCGCGGTGGCGGTCACCAGGGCGTCGGAGCCCAGGAAGTAGGCGACCAGGACCATCACCGTGCCGCCGATCATCAGCGGTTGCTCGGGGACGTCCATGTCCTTGGCCATCAAGCCTCGGTGAAGCTCCCAGACCGCGGCCACGACGCAGCCCACGACGATCAGCATGAACGCCGTCTTCACGAACATCAGGCTGAGTGCGATGGCGACGAGGAGTACGACGGCAGAGCCGATCGCGGCGGGTAGGTTGCGGCCGGCGCGGCCGTAGTCCTTCTTCGGCGGCTCGGGAGCTGACGGAGAAGGAGACGGCGGCGTCTGGGTCACGTGGGTTTCAGCCATTCATCCGTAGGGGTTTGCCGGCGGTGGAGCTGCGCCGGGAAGCGGACTGGATCTCGACACGCGGCCACGCCTTCGCAAGCTCAGGCGTGCGCTGGTGCCCTTCGGGCACCTTACTTCCTCGCTCGGCGCGAACGGACGAGCAAGCTCGCCGTTCGACCTCGCTCGGTCGTCACGCTCGATCATTTCGCGTTGCGACCCTGCTCGCTTCGCTCGCAGGGTCGCAGGCTCAAACCTCGAGCAGCTCGGCTTCCTTGGACTTGAGCAGCTCGTCGATGGCGTCGGTGTGCTTCTTGGTGAGGCTGTCGAGGCGCTTCTCGGCACCGGACACGTCGTCCTTGCTGGCTTCGCCGTCTGATCCGAGCTTCTCGAGATTCTGCTTGGCCTTCTGGCGCACCTGACGCACCGAGACACGACCCTGCTCGCCCTTCTCCTTGGCGAGCTTGATGTATTCCTTGCGACGCTCCTCGGTGAGCTCGGGGAAGACCGCGCGCAGGATCTTGCCGTCGTTGGACGGGTTGACGCCGAGGTCGGAGTCGCGGATGGCCTTCTCGACGTTGGCCATCGCGCCGATGTCGAACGGAGCGATGTTGATGATGCGCGCCTCGGGGCTGGTGAAGGAGGCGAGCTGCTGGATCGGCGTCGGGGTGCCGTAGTAGTCGACCAGGATCTTGTTGAACATCGACGGGGTGGCCCGACCGGCGCGGATGGTGGCGAAGTCCTCACGCGTGGAGTCCACCGACTTCGCCATCTTGCTGTCGGCCTCATTGAGGATGTCGTTGATCACCGGGTGCTCCTGTGCGCTCGTAAGTGTTATGGATATGGGTGGCTTCGGGGCTCGTGCCGCTCAGCTGGCGGTGACGAGCGTACCGATCTTCTCACCCTGGACGATCCGGTAGACCGCGCCCTCGTCCTCCGCGCCATAGACGACGATCGGCATCTTGTTCTCCATGCAGAGGGCGAACGCGGTGGCGTCGGCGATCTTGAGCTGCCTCTGCAGCGCCTCGCTGAAGGTGAGCTCGTCGTACTTCGTCGCCGTCGGGTCCTTCTTCGGGTCGGCGGTGTAGACGCCGTCGACGCCGTTCTTGGCCATGAGTACGACCTCGGCGTGGACCTCCAGGGCGCGCTGGGCGGCGACGGTGTCGGTGGAGAAGTAGGGCATGCCGGAGCCGGCGCCGAAGATCACGACCCGACCCTTCTCGAGGTGACGCATGGCCTTGCGCGGGATGTAGGGCTCGGCGACCTGGCCCATCGTGATCGCGGTCTGAACCCGGGTGTCGACCCCCTCCTTCTCGAGGAAGTCCTGCAGCGCGAGGCAGTTCATGACCGTGCCGAGCATGCCCATGTAGTCGGCACGGGCGCGGTCCATGCCGGCCTGCTGAAGCTCGGCGCCGCGGAAGAAGTTGCCGCCGCCGACCACGATCGCGACCTGGACGCCGGAGGCTGCCACAGCGGCGACCTCCTTGGCGATCCCGGCGACCACGACGGGATCGACACCAACCTCGCCACCACCGAAGTTCTCTCCGGACAGTTTCATCAGGATGCGCTGGTAGCGGGTCATGCCGTGGCCTTTCCTCGGACGACGTCTTGCTGGGTGTTGCAGGTGGGGGTGACGTACGAAAGGGCCGGTCCGATGATGACCATTCGGTTCATCGGACCGGCCCCTTTCGTCGTACGTTGCTGCTCAACCTAACTGATCGCGCCTTCGTCGCGCGGGGTCAGGCTCGGTTCAGGCGCCGACGTCGAAGCGGGCGAACTGCTTCACCTGCGTGTTGGCAGCGTCGAGGACCTGCTTGACGGACTTCTTCGACTCGAAGACCGACTCCTGGTCGAGCAGGACGATCTCCTTGAAGAACGCCTTGATGCGACCCTCGACGATCTTGGCGACGGCAGCCTCGGGCTTGCCCTCCTCGAGCGTCTTCTTGGTCAGCACGTCCTTCTCGGCGTCGACGATGTCGGCCGGGACCTCGTCGGAGGTGAGGAACTGCGCCTTGAGCGCGGCAGCCTGCTGGGCGGCCTGCTTCGCGGCAGCCTCGTCACCCTCGTAGGAGACCAGGACGCCGAGGCTCGGCGGCAGGTCGGAGGCCTTCTTGTGCAGGTAGACCGTGGTCTGACCCTCGAAGTAGGCCACCTGGCCGAGCTCGATCTTCTCGCCGATGGTGCGGGCGAGCTCCGCGACGGTCTCGCCGACCGTCTTGTCGCCGAGCGAGACGGCCTTGAGTGCCTCGAGGTCGTTGGCCTTGTTGGCATCGGCAGCGTCCGCGATCTGCTGGGCGGCAGTCACGAAGCCCTCGTTCTTGGCAACGAAGTCGGTCTCCGAGAGGAGGCTGACCAGGGCGTTGCCGGAGGCCGCGACGAGGCCGGCCGAGGTGGTGCGCTCCTCGGCCCGAGCCTGGGCCTTGGCCGCACCCTTGACGCGGAGGATCTCGACGGCCTTGTCGAAGTTGCCGTCAGCCTCGTCGAGCGCCTTCTTGCAGTCCATCATGCCGGCCTGGGTCAGCTCACGGAGCTTCTTGACGTCGGCAGCGGTGTAAGCCATGTGTGTCTTCCTCTGACTGTTAAGTGGCTCTTGGGTGGACGGTGAGGCTCAGGCCTCGGCCGGTGCCTCGGGGGACTTGGCGGGGGTCTCCTCGGCAGAGGTCTCCTCGGCGGGCGCCTCGGTGGCCTCAGCAGCCGGGGTCTCCTCGGCGGGCGCCTCGGTCGCCTCAGCGGCGGGGGTCTCCTCGGCCTTGGCCTCGCCAGCCTTGGCCTCCTCGGCGTCCGGGGTCGCCAGGAGCTCGCGCTCCCACTCGGCCAGGGGCTCGTCCGCGGTGGCGGCGGCGCCCTCGGTGCCCTCGGTCTTGCCACCGGAGCGGGCGATGAGGCCCTCGGCGACGGCGTCGGCGACCACGCGGGTCAGCAGGCCGACGGCGCGGATGGCGTCGTCGTTGCCCGGGATCGGGAAGTCGACCAGGTCGGGGTCGCAGTTGGAGTCCAGGATCGCGACGATCGGGATCCGCAGCTTGCGGGCCTCCTCGACGGCCAGGTGCTCCTTGTTGGTGTCGACGATCCACACGGCGGACGGCGTACGGCCCATCTCGCGGATGCCGCCGAGGGTCTTGTCGAGCTTGTCGCGCTCCCGCTTCATCTGCAGGAGCTCCTTCTTCGTACGGCCCGAGCCGGCGACGTCGTCGAAGTTGACCTCGTCGAGCTCCTTGAGGCGGTTGATCCGCTGGTGCACGGTCTGGAAGTTGGTGAGCATGCCACCCAGCCAGCGCTGGTTGACGTAGGGCATCCCGACGCGCGTCGCCTGCTCGGCGATGGCCTCCTGGGCCTGCTTCTTGGTGCCGACGAACATGACCGTGCCGCCCTTGGCGACGGTCTCCTTGACGAAGGCGAAGCTGCGGTCGATGTAGGCCAGCGACTGCTGCAGGTCGATGATGTAGATGCCGTTGCGGTCCGT
>NZ_JBOHDN010000006.1:0-17535 GCF_050699375.1 Nocardioides sp.
TCTTCCGGGCCTCAGCAGCCGAGATCGTGTGCCCGTTGGTCTCGTCGAACCCCAACGTCGCGGTGCCGAGCTCTTTGCGGAGCTCCTCGAGGGAGATCACCACGTTGACCACGGTCGCATCCCCACCGTGGTGGGGCAGGGCGTCGGGGTCGATGGTCTCCAACAACCGCGCGAACCCTTGGCCCATGAGTCGTTCCCAGGGCGGCAACGGGGCGCCCTTGGCCACCAGCCGCTGTTTGCGGGGTTGGGCCCAGGCCTCGACCTGGGTCTTGAACCGGGCGCCGATGGCGACCGGGAGGACGCCGTCGAACCCGATGGTGCCGTCGCCGTTGTTCCAGACCCGGAGTGCGGTTTTCTGCTGGGCTCGTTCTTCTTCGGCGAGGAGGGCTTTGGCTTCGGCGTTCTCGAATCGGGCGGGGTCGATCTCGGCCAGGATCCGCCGGCCCACGGTCCGGAGTTCGTTGGCGGTCAGTGTGGTGGCGTAGTCGACCAGCAGCTTCTCCGCGAGGGTCAGGTCCTCACCGGTGGCGATCGGGTTGGTCTCGATGTCGGCGAGGGTCTTGGTGATCACCCGGGCCTTGTCCTGGGAGATCTCACCTGCAGCAAGCCCAGCAGCAACAAGGTCGCGCCTGGAGACCTGGGCTGCGAGTTTGATCTGTGCCCGAGCGGCCCCTTTGTCGACCAGGAGCTCGGCTCGGATCCACGCGGAGGCGTCCTTGTCGCCACTCTCCTCAGCGATATCACCAGCGACGGCGAGCACTCGAAGTCTCAACGCGGCCTGTCGGGCGTCGTACCTCTCCAACCAGGCCAAAGCCGCCTTCTTCTGGGCGGTGGTCCAGTACAGCGGGTCGGTGGCGAGCACCTTCTCGAAGGAGGAGTCGATGGCAGCAAATTCGGTGCCGATGGGGTCGCCGGGGTTGGTGCCCCAGTGGTTGGTGCCGCGTTCCAAGCTCATCTGCTGCCTCCTCTCAAAGGTGTCCCGTAATGCCTTTGATTCTACTCCTAAGCCGTCGTTGAATCCATCTATTTGCCCCGGTCAGTCCATGGTTTCGCGGTCAGCGAACACCTCGGACACCGTCGGTCCTGTGGATGGTAAGTGGCCCCGAAGGGCCACACCTTCACCCCGCCAACCCCAGCACAAGCAACCAACGAAACTCCGCGCCACACCCGGGCCGCCGCCCCGATAATCAGCCAGGTCTTTTTCTCGATGGGTCCCGGTGTCCAGGACCGCGCAGCGGCCGGCGCAGCCGGCGGGCCGTAGGCCCGTCCTTGACTCCGGGGTCCATCGAGAACACCCTCCAGAAAGGGTCGGCGGCCCACACCAACCCGTCGACGGGAACCTTCCGGCAGGGAGGTCTCGACAAGCTCGACCACCGGGGCGGCGTGGTCTCGACAAGCTCGACCCCCGAGGACGCGACCACACAGCCAGACCACAGGCTCGACGTACGCCCGCCACAGCGAACCCCGCGAGCGTGGTGGCTATGACCCAACTCCTCGACCCACCGACGGCGAGCTCGGCGCCCGAGCCGGCATCGCCGAGACCGCGACGATCATGGACACCTCAGCGGGCGTCCCTTCTCATTTTGCTGGCCCTGACCGGACTCGCCTACCTGTGGACGCTGTCGGAGTCGGGTTACGCCAATCAGTATTACTCTGCCGCCGCGCAGGCCGGGGGCGAGAGCTGGAAGGCGTGGTTCTTCGGGGCGCTCGATGCGAGCAGCTCGATCACTGTCGACAAGCCGCCCGCATCCCTGTGGGTGATGGGCCTGTCCGTACGCATCTTCGGGCTGTCCTCGTGGAGCATCCTGGTCCCGCAGGCACTGATGGGCGTCGGCACCGTTGCGATTGTCTTCGCGCTGGTCAAGAAGGTCGCGCCGTGGCCGGCGGCGATCGCCGCGGGTGCGTTCACCGCGCTGACCCCGGCGGCGGCGCTGACGTTCCGGTTCAACAATCCCGACGCGCTGCTGCTCCTGCTGCTGGTCGGGGCCGGGTTCTCGACCCTCAAGGCGATCGAGACCGGCAAGGGCAGGTGGATGGTGCTCGCGGGCGCTCTGCTCGGGTTCGGGTTCCTCGCCAAGATGCTCCAGGCCTTCCTGATCGTCCCCGCGATCGCGATCGTCTACCTGATCGCAGGGAAGGGATCGTTCGGGCGCAGGATCGTGCACGGCGTCGCCTGCTTCGCAGCGATGGTCGTCTCCGCGGGCTGGTACATCGCGTTCGTCGAGCTCATCCCGGAGTCCTGGCGTCCCTACATCGACGGCTCGACGGGCAACTCGCTGCTCGAGCTGACGCTCGGCTACAACGGCGTCGGCCGGCTCAACGGCGGTGACTTCGGCGGCCTCGGCAACGCCGGCTTCTCCAGCGCGGCCGGGATCCTGCGCCTCTTCCAGGGCGTCTCCGGCGGCATGGTCTCCTGGCTGCTTCCGGCTGCCCTGCTCCTGCTCGTCGCCGGGCTCGTCGCGCTGCGCAAGGCCCCGCGCACGGACCTGACCCGCGCGGCGCTGCTGCTCAGCGGCGCCACGATGCTCGTGACCGGCCTGGTCTTCTCCTTCATGGAGGGCATCTACCACGACTACTACGTGGTCGCGCTGGCTCCGTGGATCGCCGCGACCGCGGTCATCGGTGCCGCGATCATGTGGCGTCACCGCGACAACCTCGCCGCCCGCATCACCTTGTCGGTCGCGCTGGCCGGCAGCGCCATCTGGGCGTGGACGCTCCTGGGGCAGTCGGGTGAGCAGCCGTACGACGCACTGCGCTGGCCAGTGGCGATCATCGGTCTCGGCGCCGCCGCCGCGTTCGTCTTCGCGGACAGGCTCACCCGCCGGGCCGGCGTCGCCGTGCTCGCGACTGCCGCGGTAGCCATGGGCCTCGGGCCCGCTGCGTACGCCATCCAGACGATCGGCACCCCACACACCGGCTCGATCGTGACCGCAGGCCCGTACGAGGGCGGTGGCATGGGCGGACCCGGAGGCGGCCGTGCGGTTCGCCTCGGTGGCCCAGGCGGCCAGAACGGCCAGAACGGCCAGAACGGCCAGAACGGAACCCCGCCCGCAGGCCAGATGCCCGGTGGCCAGATGCCCGGCGGAACCAACGATGGCACCGCCGGCCAGGCTCCGGGAGGTACGAACGGCGGCAGCAACGGCCAGACCCAGCAGATGCCCGGCGGACAGACCGGAGGCATGCGCGGCGGCGGTCCCGCGGGCGGTGGCGGTGGCCCGATGGGCGGCGGCCAGGTCGACGACGAGCTCGCCGACGCGGTCAGCACCAACGCCGGCAACTACACCTGGGTGGCGGCGTCGATCGGCTCCCAGACCGCGGCCGGCCTCCAGCTCGAGACCGGTGAGGCGGTGATGGCGATCGGTGGCTTCAACGGCACCTCCGACAGCATCAGCCTCGAGCAGTTCCAGGAGTACGTCGCCAACGGCGAGATCCACTACTTCATCTCCGGCGGCGGAATGGGAGGCATGCGCGGCGGCCCCGGTGGCGGCGACGAGACCTCCAGCGCCTCCGAGATCAGTGCCTGGGTGGAGGAGAACTTCACCCAGACCACGATCGGGAGCTCGACCGTCTACGACCTGACCGAGGGCGCCTCATGACCGCCGATCTGGTCTCGACGAGCTCCACTGTCGCGGCAGGTTCGGTGGTCTCGACAAGCCCGGCCTCCGGAAAGCTCAGGACGACGATCGACCTGGTCATCCCGGTCTTCAACGAGGAGAACGGGCTGGAGGCCTCCGTACGCCACCTCGACGGTTACCTCCGGAGCCTGCCCTTCCCGGCGATGATCACGATCGCCGACAACGCCAGCACCGACGGCACCTGGCAGATCGCCGAGAGCCTCGCGGCGGAGCTCCCGCGGGTGCGGGCGATCCACCTCGACGAGAAGGGCCGCGGCCGGGCGCTCAAGGCGGCCTGGTCGACCTCGCAGGCGGAGGTGGTCGGCTACATGGACGTCGACCTCTCCACCGACCTGCGTGCCCTGCCGCCCCTGCTCGCCCCGCTGCTCTCGGGCCACTCCGACCTCGCGATCGGGACCCGGCTGGCCAACGGCAGCCGGATCCAGCGCGGCGCCAAGCGGGACTTCCTGTCGAAGGGCTACAACCTGCTGCTCCGGGGGATCCTCGCCGCGAGATTCTCCGACGCCCAGTGTGGGTTCAAGGCGATCCGGCGAGACGTGGCCGATCAGCTGCTCCCGTTGGTCGAGGACGACAGCTGGTTCTTCGACACCGAGCTCCTAGTCCTCGCCTCCGAGGCCGGCCTGCGCATCCACGAGGTCCCGGTCGACTGGGTCGACGACCCCGACTCGCGGGTCGACATCGCCGCCACCGTCAAGGAGGACGTACGTGGCGTCGCCCGCCTTCTCAAAGGCCTGGCCTCGGGGCGGATCGACCTTCGCGAGGTCTCGACAGGCTCGACCCACCGGGTGTCGACCGGCTCGACCACCGGGGTCCCAGCACCCAGGCGGGCTCTCCCCGAGCAGCTGATGAGGTTCGCCGCCGTAGGGGCGATGAGCACGCTGGCGTACGTCGTTCTTTACTCCGTGCTGCGGGTCTCGGTCGATGCCCAGCTGGCCAACCTGTCGGCGCTCCTGGTGACCGCGGTGGCGAACACCGCCGCCAACCGGCGGCTGACCTTCGGCATCACCGCACGGCAGGGCGCCGTGAAGCATCATGTGGCCGGCCTGACCGCCTTCGGGATCGGGTTGGCCCTGACCTCCGGGTCGCTCGGCCTGCTGCACTGGGCCGCGCCGTACGCCCCTCACCTGGCAGAGCTGAGCGTCCTCGTCGTCGCCAACGCGACCGCGACGCTGGTGCGGTTCGTCATCCTCAGGTGGGTGATGAGCCGGAAGTGACCTCGAAGTCCTGGGTGCCGATGACGCGGAGCAGCTCGAGCCTCTCCGCGGCATCGGTGCCCTCGGCCGGGAAGTAGGCGAGCAGCTTCACGTCGGCGTCCTCGGCGAGCAGGACCTCGCAGCGTACGGTGATCGCGCCGACCTCGGGATGATCGAACGTCTTCACGTCCGCGCGGCGCACGGCCACCTCGTGCCGCTCCCACAGCCCGCGGAACTCCTCGCTCGCGGCCAGCAGGTCGTCGACCAGCGAGGTGATGTCCGGGTCGCCCGCCCGCCGTGCGTACGTCGCCCGCAGATCCATCACATGACCGGCCGACATCCGGTCCCAGTCCTCCGGCGGAGCGGGCCGAAGATCGGGCTGGACGAACCAGCGCCAGATCAGGTTGCGGCCACGCCCGGGCTGCTCGGGCAGCGGCGGCATCAGCGCGGCGGCGAGGGGGTTGCACCACGCGATCTCCCCGATGTCGGTGCAGATCAGGACGGGGATGTCGGTCAACCGGCGGGCGAGCGCGATCAGGCCAGGGCGCACGTATCCGCCCGCGCGCCGGGCAGGAGGCGTCATCCCGGCGAGGTAGAAGAGGTGGTCGCGCTGGTCCAGGTCGCAGTGCAGCGCCCGCGCGATCGCGGAGAGCACCGACTCCGACGGAGCCGAGCCGCGCGCCTGCTCCAGGCGTGTGTAGTGGTCGGTCGAGACCCCGGCGAGCGAGGCGACCTCCTCTCGACGGAGCCCGGGCGTACGCCGCCGCAACCCGTCCGGGAGGCCGACGTCCGAGGGCCGGAGCAGCTCCCGGCGACGGCGCAGGAAGTCGGCGAGCTCGCGGCGGTCGATCATGCTCGCCATCATCCGCCGGTGGCGCACCGTTATCCAGGGAGCGCCTCTCCCTGGATGTGCCGTGCCTGTCGCGGGTCCACGGCGCGGAGCAGGCTGGAAGCATGACGAACATCGACGCAACGACCTCCAACACGATCAAGCTCAGCACGACCCGCAAGCTCGGTGAGAACGGCCCCGAGGTCACCTCACCCGGCTTGGGCGGGATGAGCCTCTCCGGTGTGTACGGCGCCGTCGGTGACGACGACGGCGTACGCGTCATCCACGCCTACCTCGACGCCGGCGGCACCCTGATCGACACCGGCGACTTCTACGGCGCCGGTCACAACGAGATGCTGATCGCCCGCGCGCTCCGCGACCGCAGCCGCGACGACGCGGTGCTCTCGGTGAAGTTCGGCGCACTGCTCACCCCGGTCGGGCTCCCGTCCGGCTTCGACGCTCGCCCGGAGGCGGTCAAGTCCTCCCTGACCTACTCCCTCCAGCGCCTCGGCACCGACCACGTCGACATCTACCGCCCCGCCCGCCTGGACCCGCAGGTGCCGATCGAGGAGACCGTGGGCGCGGTCAAGGAGCTGGTGGAGGCCGGCTACGTACGCCATGTCGGACTGAGCGAGGTCGGTTCCGCCACGATCCGCCGCGCCGCCGCGGTGACCCCGATCAGCGACCTGCAGATCGAGTACTCCGTGCTCAGCCGCGACATCGAGACCAACGGCATCCTCGACACCTGCCGTGAGCTGGGCATCGGCATCACCGCGTACAGCGTCCTCGGCAGGGGCCTGATCGGCGGCAGCGGCAAGGTCGACGGCTCCCTCGGGTTCATGCCGCGGTTCCAGGGCGACAACCTCGACCACAACCGCTCGCTGGTCGCCTCGCTCCAGCAGATCGCCGACGAGAAGTGCGCCACGCTGGCGCAGCTCGCGATCGCCTGGGTCGCCGCTCGCGGTGAGCACATCGTCCCCGTGATCGGCTCGCGCCGGGTGAGCCAGGTCGAGTCGATGATCGGGTCGAACGCGGTCACCCTCGACGAGGCCGACCTGGCCAGGATCGACGCCGCGGTGCCAGCGGGCGCGGTCCGTGGTGACCGCTACCCCACGCAGTTCATGGACCAGCTCGACGCGAACTGAGCGAGGAAGCCAGCGCGCGTCAGCGCGAACGGCGCGCGGTGATCGCCTACGTAAGTCGGCGGCACCTTGTGAAACGTTCACAAGGTGCCGCCAACTTGCATAGGCGCGCGGCACTCAGGTCTGCGCGGCCCGGACGGCGCCCGACCAGCTCTCCTGACGGAGGAGCTCCAGCAGCGTCGTCTCGGCCGGGCCCGGGGAAGGCCGCAGCACCGCGATCACCGGCTGTGACACCGACGCGGACACCGGACGGGCCCCGAGCCCGGATGCGGCCCAACGTACGGCCGTCGTCGTCTGGGCCGTCGTCGTCTGGGCCGTCGTCGTCTGGGAGACCCGGGCGGCGGTGGTCTGGCAATCTGAACGCAGGTGCCCTGGCAATCTGAATATCTTCGTGCGGCAGTTGCCGTACGAAGGCTGAGATCAGGTGGTGGGATCGGTCGCGCGCCAGCGCAGCGGGTCCTCGCCCGCCTCCTCGATGATGTGCGCGGCCAGGCCGACCGTACGGCCGATCTGGAAGAGCACCTCGGCGGCGCCATCGGGCAGCTCGCAGGTGAGGACGAGCGCGGCGAGTGCGCCGTCGATGTTCGGTCGGCGACCGGTCCGAGCGGCGACCGCCTCCAGGCTCGCCAGGGCCGGGGCCGAGCCGTCGACGAGCGCCAGACGAGCCAGGATCGCATCGGATCGTGGGTCGCCCTCCGGGTGCCGCCAGTGGCCGAAGCCGGGCACTCCCTCGCTCGGTTCGTCGGGCGGGCCGTCCCTGACCCCGGCGATCGCGGCGGGGCCGATCCCGCCGTGCAGACGCCCGGAGAGAGCGGCGTACCCAGCGACCAGGCAGTCGTACGCCGAAGCTCGCGTCGACGCCGCGACCCTGGCCGCCACCACCGAGGCGGCCAGGCCGTGGTCGACGAGGGCGACCAGCGTGGTGTTGAGCGTGGCCACCTCCTGCGGGCTGCCTGGCCGTCCGGCGAGGACGGCGAAGGTCGCCTCGGGGACCGGCCCTGCCTGCCCGCCGAGAGCGACGGGGACGGCGGTGAGCAGCCCTTTGGCGACGCCGGCCGCCGCGGCGGGGCCGACCCAGCAGCCCGTGGATCCCGCCCAGTGCGCCAACGCCGGGAGCCGGCGAGCGAGCGGCAACCGGGCCAGGTGCGCAGGCACCTCGACGACGATCTCGGGCGCCGGACCCAGCACCAGATCGACCACCTCGTCCAACGGCTCGTCGGCGAGATCGGCGAGGGGTACACCGCGCAGGAACAGCTCGCCCTCGCGTACCTCGCTCACGCTCGAACGGACCGAGCGCATCGGCAGGACGCCGAGCGGAGACCCCGGATGGTGGCGCGTGCCGGCCAGCGCGTCGATCTCGGCGCGGTCGAACAGGCTCTCGCTGCCGCTCCGGCGCCGGGTCAGCAAACGTCGGCTGACATAGGTGTAGAGCGTCGTGCGCTTCACCCCGAGGCGCTGGGCGGCTTCCCGCGTCGTGATCCATTCGGTCACAACGACACTCTCGCGCACGGAACGGGTCCGCGCCATGTCGACTCGATCGACATGGCGGCCGCGGGACGCCCGGAGGCACAGTGCCCTGACCGGTACACCCCGGCTCGACTCACCCCAGGAGCGACCATGCTGCCTCTGAACGACCTGACGGACATCGAACAGAGCTACCGCTTCCATGCGGGCGAGATGTCGACCTCGCCCTGTTTCCACGCCTGGGCGAGCGGTGTCGCCGACGACCCGGAGGTGCTCGGGGTGCTGCGCGAGCTGCCGATCGGGAAGCAGCAGGCCAACCTCGTCTTCGCCGCCGCTCGCTGGCACGGTCTGGAACCAGGGCCGTACGAGGCCCTGCGGGAGCTGCTGCTCGGGCCCGAGTGGCCGGCGGTGCGCGAGACGATCCTGGCGCGACGTACGCAGACCAACGAGGTGGCCCGGCTGACCGCACTGACCCCCGCGCTGGCGACGCTCGGCGACGAGCAACTCGCGCTCGTCGAGCTCGGGGCGAGCGCTGGCCTGTGCCTCTACCCGGATCGCTACGACTACGTCTGGGAGGGGGCGGGCGCGATGAGCGGATCGGGCGGGCCGACGCTTCGGACCACCGCGGCTGGGGACGTACCGATCCCTGCTCAGGCGCCACGCATCACCGCTCGCGTGGGGGTCGACCTCAACCCGCTCGACGTCACCGACGAGGACGACGTGGCCTGGCTCCTCACCCTGATCTGGCCCGGTCACGACGAGCGACGTGACCGCCTCGCCGCGGCGATCGAGGTGACCAGGGCCGAGCCGCCGCGGCTCCTCGCCGGCGACATGGTCGACCAGCTCGACAACGCACTCGCGATCGCCGCCGCCTCCGGAGGTACGCCGGTGGTCCACCACAGCGCGGCCGCGGCCTACCTCGACGAGCACGACCGCCTCAGGCTCGAAGAGCGGATGCGTACGTTGGTGGCGGCCGGCCGCTGCCACTGGATCAGCCTCGAGGGTCAACGGGTGATCCCTTCGCTCGCCGCGACCGCGCCGAGCGCCCCGAAGGCTGATCACCAGCTCTGCCTGGCCGTCGACGGACAGGCGGTCGGCTGGGTCCAGGGCCATGGCGTGTCGCTCACCTGGATCTGACCGGACCTGATCTGTGAGGACGTGAGGAGAACCACAGGTCTTGGACCGATACAACCGGACAGACCTGGTGTCCACCTGCTGACCTGCCCTACCGTTACCGGCCGGTAACCAGCACGGTGGGGTTCCGGTCCGTCCGGTCATGATTCGGTCACGCGTAGATCGGCTGACCGGAACCCCGCCATGCTGGAGACTGAAGACACCGCGTAGCAGACAGAGGAGTCGAGGATGCTCATCGGAGTGACCCGAGAGACGAAGCCTGGGGAGACCCGGGTGGCGGCAACACCCGCGACGGTCAAACAGCTGACCGGACTGGGGTATGACGTCGTCATCGAGGGTGGGGCCGGCGAGGCATCCAGCTTCAAGGACGATGCGTACGTCGAGGCCGGCGCACGGCTCGGCACCGCCGCCGACGCTTGGGGCGCCGACCTGGTCTTCCGGGTCAACGCCCCCTCGATCGGCGAGGTCGAGCTGCTGAAGAGCGGCTCGACGCTGGTCGCCCCGATGGCGCCGGCGCAGAGCGCCGAGCTCCTCGACGCCCTGGCCGCGCGCAAGGTCGACGCCTTCGCGATGGACGCGGTGCCGCGTATCTCCCGGGCGCAGTCGATGGACATCCTCTCCTCGCAGGCCAACATCGCCGGCTACCGCGCCGTGGTCGAGGCCGCCCACCACTTCGGTCGCTTCTTCACCGGTCAGGTGACCGCGGCGGGCAAGGTACCGCCGGCGAAGGTCCTCGTGGCCGGTGCCGGTGTGGCCGGCCTGGCCGCCATCGGCGCCGCCTCCTCGCTCGGCGCGATCGTCCGCGCCACCGACCCGCGACCCGAGGTCGCCGACCAGGTCAAGTCGCTCGGTGGTGAATACCTGAAGGTCGAGGTCGAGGTCGAGAAGTCGACCGACGGCTACGCGAAGGCGACCTCGGAGGCCTACGACCAGCGCGCCGCGGAGATCTACTCCGAGCAGGCCGAGGACGTCGACATCATCGTGACCACCGCCCTGATCCCGGGCCGTCCGGCGCCGCGCCTGATCACGGCGAAGGACGTCGCGTCGATGAAGTCCGGGTCGGTCATCGTCGACATGGCCGCCGCGATGGGCGGCAACGTCGAGGGCACCGTCAAGGACGAGGTCATCACCACGCCCAACGGCGTCACGATCATCGGCTACACCGACCTGCCCGCGCGCCTCCCGGCGCAGTCGAGCCAGCTGTACGGCACCAACCTGGTCAACCTGATGAAGCTGGTGACGCCCGAGAAGGACGGCGTGCTCGCCCTCGATCTCGAGGACCAGGTCCAGCGCGGCCTGACCGTCGTGCACGACGGCGGCGTGCTCTGGCCGCCCCCGCCGGTGCAGGTCTCCGCGGCTCCGGCCGCGGCCGCGCCCGCCGAGGTCGCGGTGAAGGAGGCTCAGAAGCCACTCTCCGCCTCCGCCAAGCTCGCTCTGGTCGGCACCGGTGCGCTCGCGCTCTTCCTGCTCAACGCGGTCGCTCCCGCCGAGATCACCCGCCACTTCACCGTGCTGACGCTGTCGGTGGTGATCGGGTTCTACGTGATCGGCCACGTGCACCACGCGCTGCACACCCCGCTCATGTCGGTCACCAACGCGATCTCCGGCATCGTCGTCGTGGGCGCCCTGCTGCAGCTCACGGTCGCCGACAACGTCGTGCTGGTGCTGGCCGGTATCGCGACCCTGTTGGCGAGCATCAACATCTTCGGCGGATTCGCCGTGACCCGTCGCATGCTCTCGATGTTCCGGAAGGCCTGAGGTAACACGTCATGGATATCTTCTCGATCGCCGGCGCCGCCTACCTCGTCGCCGCCCTTCTCTTCATCCTGTCGCTGGCAGGTCTGTCCAAGCACGAGACCGCCTCGCAGGGCTGGCTCTACGGCGTCGCCGGCATGGCCCTCGCCCTGGTCGCGACCGTGATCCAGGTCGTCGACGGCGGCACCTCCACCGCGGTGATCGTCCTCGTCGGAGCGGTCGCGGTCGGCGCGGTCATCGGCCTGTGGCGTGCCAAGGTCGTGGAGATGACCGGCATGCCCGAGCTGATCGCGCTGCTGCACTCCTTCGTCGGTCTGGCGGCCGTCCTGATCGGCTGGAACGGCCACCTCGAGGCCGCGGCGGGCCACATTCATGGTGGAGCCATCCACTCTGCCGAGGTCTTCATCGGTGTCTTCATCGGTGCGGTCACCTTCACCGGCTCGATCGTCGCCTTCCTCAAGCTCTCCGCGCGGATGAAGTCGGCCCCGCTGATGCTGCCGGGCAAGAACGCCATCAACATCGGCGCCCTCGTCGTCTTCGTGGTGCTGACGGTCGTGTACGTCATCAACCCGACGCTCCCGCTGCTGATCGCCGTCACGGTGGTCGCGCTGGCCCTCGGCTGGCACCTGGTCGCCTCCATCGGCGGCGGTGACATGCCGGTCGTCGTCTCGATGCTCAACAGCTACTCCGGGTGGGCCGCGGCCGCCTCGGGCTTCCTGCTGGGCAACGACCTGCTGATCGTCACGGGTGCCCTGGTCGGCTCCTCCGGTGCGTACCTCTCCTACATCATGTGCAAGGCGATGAACCGCTCGTTCATCTCGGTCATCGCCGGCGGCTTCGGCATCGAGGCCGGTCCGGCCGGTGACGTCGACTACGGCGAGCACCGCGAGATCAACGCCGAGGACACCGCCGACCTGCTCGCCGGCGCCTCCTCGGTCGTCATCACCCCGGGCTACGGCATGGCCGTCGCCCAGGCGCAGTACCCCGTCGCCGAGCTCACCCGCATCCTGCGGGGCCGCGGTGTCGACGTACGTTTCGGCATCCACCCGGTAGCCGGCCGCCTCCCGGGCCACATGAACGTGCTGCTGGCCGAGGCCAAGGTGCCCTACGACATCGTCCTGGAGATGGACGAGGTCAACGACGACCTTGCCGAGACCGACGTCGTCCTGGTCATCGGTGCCAACGACACCGTCAACCCGGCCGCCGCCGAGGACCCGAGCAGCCCGATCGCCGGCATGCCCGTCCTGCGGGTCTGGGAGTCCAAGAACGTCGTCATCTTCAAGCGGTCGATGGCACCCGGCTATGCCGGCGTACAGAACCCGCTCTTCTTCCGCGACAACTCCCAGATGCTCTTCGGCGACGCGAAGACCAAGGTCGACGAGATCGTCGGCGCACTGGCCCGAGTGCCCGCCTGATCCTGGGATTACTCACTTGACCAGCGGAAACGTGACGTACGTCTCCGCGTAGCGGATTCTGCTCGGCTCGGGCACGGCACACAGAATGAGTGTCGTGTCCGAGCCGATTGCTGACTCCCTCGAGTCGATCCGAGTCCCCCACACGTTGGTGGAGGACCTGCTCGGGTACGTCACCAGCATCGTGGTGACCTCGCTGGGGCTCTACCTGATCAAGTCGGTCGGTGCCGTGACCGGCGGGACGGCAGGGCTCAGCCTGCTGGCGTCGTACTGGACCGGAGTGCCGTTCGAGCTGCTCTTCGTTCTGGTCAACCTGCCGTTCTTCGCCCTCTCCCTCTCCAAGAAGGGGGTCGGGTTCACGGTCAGGTCGCTGGCCTGCGTCGTCGCGACCTCGGCTCTCACCCGGGTGCACCACGACCTGCTCGACATCAAGGACCTCGACACCATCTACGGGGTGGTCGCCGGGAACATGCTGGTCGGTCTCGGGCTGCTGATCATCTTCCGGCACGGGGCCTCCATGGGCGGTTTCAACGTGCTGGCCCTGATCTTCCAGGAGCGCCTGAACCTGCGCGCCGGCTACATCCAGATGGGGCTCGACGTCGGCGTCATCCTGCTCGCCCTCCTCGCGGTCTCGTCGCTCACCGTGCTGCTCTCGGCAACGGGCGCGGTCATCCTCAACGTCTTTCTCGCCTTCAACCACCGTCCGGGCCGCTACCTCGCCTGATCCGGTGGTCAGCGGTAGAGACGTACGGATGTCTTGTCGGTGACGTAGACCCCGTTCGCCGATGAGCCGACTCGTACGTCCTCGGGGTAGTAGTCGTCGGCCAGCGAGTCGACATCGTCGAGGTCGAGAGCCCAGGCAGCCTTCTCGCTGTTCCAAGCGCGGTAGCCGATCGTGGATCCGTCGACGGTGTAGCCGCCGTCGTCGAAGGCTTCGCCGACGTGGTCGTAACCCGTGTCGATGACGGTGCCGTCGGCATCGAAGAGGATGCCCGAGGGCTGGTGGAAGTTGACCAGCCGTCCGTCGAGCGTGATCACGTCCATCGTGCGATAGGCACCGCTGGTGGCGAGGTCGATGTCGCCGTCGTGACCGTCTGGTCCGAAGATCGGGAAGGGCCCCTCCACCGGCTGCTTCGCGCCGGTGTCCGGGTCGTACTCCGTCGTCGGCACGACCACGAAACGGTCGTCCGCGGCCCGGATGGCCTCGCCGCGGACCGCCTCGGTCCAGAGGTGTTCGCCGGTCCCCGGGGCGAACGCCAGGAGCGAACCGGAATCGACCAGGAGCATCTCGCCGGACGAGTAGAGGTGGGTCAGGCCGTATTCGTCGAGGCCGTCGTCGTGGCCCGCAGGCAGTGTCGTACGCCATTCCTCCTTGCCGTCGAGGCTGTAGCGGACTATGTCGTCCCCGTCGAGGGCGTAGACCGCTGAGGTGCTCAGCGTGAACCCGCTGCCCTTGATCGTCCAGCTCTCCTCGTCCGTCTTCGGGTTGAGTCTGGTCATGCTGTCGTCGTCGTAGAGGAGATAGGTGCCGTCCTCCTCGATGGAGTAGAGGTCGGCCCCCTCCGGTGCCTCCCAGGTCACCTCGCCGTCGAAGTCGAAAAGGATGGTCCCGCTGTCGCTGCTGCTTCCGCTGCTGCTTGCCCGCGCGACGTACCAGCTCGCCTCGATCAGCTGCTCCTTCTCGTGGACGGTGACGATGTTGTACGGGTGCTTCTCGTCCCGCCATACCTCCTTCCCGCTCTTGTCGAGGGCCACGATGCCGTCGGCCTCGCCGCTGAGGCTGACCAGGGCTCCGCCGTCCGGTAGGTCCTGGGCGTACGCGACCTCCTGGTCGGAGGTCCAGGCCCAGACCTCCTTCGGTTCTGAGGTCACGGTCACCGGTCCGGTCGCGTCGCCATCGCCTTGCAGCTCGGTGTAGACGAGATAGCCGGCGACGGCGACGATCAGGGCGAGGATCAGACCGCCGATCACCCACAGAGTGGTGTGGTCCGGACGTTCGGTCGGAGAAGGGCTCGCTGGCTGCATGTAGCCATGATGGCCGTGGTTTGTATCTGTTAGCGCAGCATCACTTTGCATTGCATCTATATGAGTCAGCTGGTCAGTGGGATTGAGGTTGGTGTCGATGGTGCAGAGTGGACGCATGTCTGCTGCCAAGCGTGCCCCCCAGCCCGGCGCCGAGGATCTGACCGAGCACCTGCGTGACCGGTGGTCGGTGAGCGTCTTCGACCCGGAGCACGAGCTCGCCGACGACGAGATCAGGCTGCTCCTCGAGGCGGCCCGGTGGGCGCCGAGCGCGGGCAACAGCCAGCCGTGGTCGTTCCTGGTCCTGCCCCGAGGATCCGCCGCGCACGAGACCTTCGTGCCGCTCCTCTCGCGCGGCAACTCCGGCTGGGTCCCGCGGGCCTCGGCCGTCTTCGTCACCGTCGCCCAGGTCGGCGTGGGTCCGGACGGCGACGGCCCGAAGTGGTCGGACTACTCCGAGTACGATCTCGGCCAGGCCGCTGCGCACCTCACCGTTCAGGCGGCCTCCATGGGGCTCTCGTCCCACCAGTTCGCGGGGTTCGACCACGATGCCGTGGCGGCTGCCTTCGGCGTACCTGCGTGGTGGAAGGTGATGACCGGGATCGTCGTCGGCCGCCATGGCGACCCGGCGCAGGTCGATCCGCTCGATGCGGCGCGGGAGGAGCGCGAGCGCGTCCGGCGCCCGCTCGAGGAGACGGCCTTCACCGACAAGTGGGGCACGCCCTGGGCATGATGCGCCCGGCGTACGTCCCGCGGGCACCGGAAGATCCCGAAAAGGTCGTACCCAGCGGGGCATCGGTCTAAGGTTCCCGGGTGAAGTGCGGTAAGGGCGCAGGTCGTCTCCGGCGCGCAGCGGCAGCGCTGTTCGTGCTCGGTGTGATGGGTGGCGGGCTGGTGATGGCCACGCCGCCGGTCGCCGCGGCGCCCAACGACGGTGTCGCCGAGTCCTCGCGCACCCGTTACGTGCTCGACGAGAAGGCCGGCACCGTGCGGGTGAAGACCGAGATCACGGTCACCAACCAGCAGCCGAGCACGGCGATGACCTACTACTTCCTGACCGGTCACTCGATCCCGATCCCGGCCGACGCGAAGAAGATCAGGGCGACCAGCAACGGCTCGAGGCTCACCGCGACCACCGAGCGGGTCAAGGGCACCGGCATCGATGTGGCCTCGGTGTCGTTCCCGAACCTCTACTACGGCAAGTCCCGCACCGTCACCTGGACCTACGAGCTGCGGGGCGCCCCGATCCGGGCGAAGAAGAACAACATCCGGATCGGGGAGGGGTACGCCGTCTTTCCCGTGCTCGGCGTCGGCGACGACGACTCGGTGACCGTCGAGGTCGTGCTGCCGAAGTCGATGGAGTTCTCCAGCTCCGCCCCCGGCTTCAAGGCGACGAAGTCCAAGGGGAGGACGACCACCTGGAAGGCGACAGGTGGCTTCCTCGAGGGCGGGGTCTCCGCACGGGACCCGAAGGTCTACGACGAGGAGAAGATGGCCGTCGGCGACACCGAGGTCTCGCTGCAGAGCTTCCCGGGCGACCGGGAGTGGCTCGACTTCGCCGAGAAGCAGGTGACCGCCGGGCTCCCCGTGCTCGAGAAGCTGATCGGGAACCCGTGGCCCGGCGGCCTCGACGCGATCCGCGAGGACGTCTCCTCCGAGGCGCTCGGCTACGCCTGGTTCGACGAGAACGCGAAGGAGATCGTCGTCTCCGAGGACCTGGACGCCGCGATCCTCTACCACGAGATGACCCACGCCTGGATCAACCCGGACACCGTCCGGGGACGCTGGCTGAGCGAGGGGCTGACCGAGGTCGTCGCCCAGCGGGCAACCGAGCAGGCCGGCGCCAAGGGCCAGAAATACCCCAAGGTGAAGCGCGGTAGCGAGGAGGCCTTCGCGCTCCTGAGCTGGGACGCCGTCGGCCGCGACGTCACCGCCGAGGTCGACGCCTACGGCTATCCCGCCGCCTACACCGCCGTCTCCGACATGCTCGCGGATCTCTCCGACGAGGAGTTCACCGCGGTCGTGAACGACGTCTATGAGGGCCGCAACGCCTACGACCGGCCCGGCGACGAGGTCGTCCAGGGGTCGACCGACTGGCACACGTTCCTCGACCTCGTCCAGGAGTACGACACCGACGCCTCGGCCGAGAAGGCCCTGCGCACCTGGGTGCTCTCGCCCGGGCAGGCGAAGGCGCTCAAGGATCGGGCCAAGGCCCGCAAGACGTACGCAGCGGTCGACCGCGCCAACGGCAGCTGGGTGCCGCCCGAGGGGCTGCGCAACGCCATGGCCTCCTGGAAGTTCGACGACGCGACGACCGTGGTCGGTCTGATCGACGGTGCCAGCTCGGGGGCCACCGAGCTCCAGGCGGCGGCCGCGTCGACCGGTCTGCCGGTGTCGGACGCGGCCGAGGAGGCCTACGAGAGCGCCAACGTCGCCTCCGAGTACGCCTCGCTGGCGACGTCCCTGCCCAAGGCAGCGAAGGTGACCAAGGAGGTCGGCGCCGCCACGGCGGAGGTCGAGGGCTTCCAGAACCCCGTCACCGAGCTCGGCGAGCTGGTGCTGCTCCTCGATGTCGGCGCCGCGAGTGCCCGCGACGATCTGAACGCCGGCCATCTCGACGACGCCTCGGCCACCGCGGCCGGGATGCGGGATCGGGCCGGCTGGGCGTTCGGTGTGGGACTGGTCGCGCTGCTGGTGCTCGCTGGGGCGGCGTACGCGGCGTTCCGGGTCTTCAGGAGCCCGCCGGCGCAGCGCCGGATCGCGGCGGAGCGCAGGCGGATGGCCGACCGTAAGGCGTTCCTCGCGCAGGTCGAGGAGACCAAGAGGGCGGGGGCTCCGTGGGGTCGACAGGCCCGACCACCGGAACCGCCGCGACCGGCACCACCGGCACCGCCGCGACCGGCACCGCCGGGACCGCCCGGACCGCCGGGACCGCCGGAGCCACGGCCC
>NZ_JBOHDN010000007.1:0-2774 GCF_050699375.1 Nocardioides sp.
CAAACCGCTAACCACCCCACGGAGGAGAACATCATGACCAACATCGCCTTCATCGGCCTCGGCATCATGGGCAGTCCGATGGCCGCCCACCTGGTCGACGCCGGTCACACCGTCGCCGGCTTCGACCACAGCCCCGAGCGCACCCAGGCCCTGGCCACCGCGGGCGGCCGCGCGGCCACCTCGACCGCCGAGGCCTGCCGCGACGCGGACGTCGTCTGCGTCATGGTCCCGGACTCGCCCCACGTGGAGGAGGTCCTCACCGCCGAGGGCGGAGTCTTCGAGTCCGCCCCCTCCGGCGCGCTGATCATCGACTTCTCCAGCATCCGACCCGACGTGACCGCGGCGCTCGCCGCGCAGGCCACGGCCCGTGGCTTCCGCATCCTCGACGCCCCGGTCTCCGGCGGTGAGGCGGGTGCGAAGAACGCCGCTCTCTCGATCATGGTCGGCGGCGCGGCTGACGACTTCGCCACCGCGAGACCGCTCTTCGACGCCGTCGGCAAGACCGTCGTCCACGTCGGCCCGAGCGGCGCCGGCCAGACGGTCAAGGCGGCCAACCAGCTCATCGTCGCCGCCAACATCCAGGCGCTCTCGGAGGCGCTCGTCTTCCTCGAGGCGTACGGCGTGGACACCAAGGCCGCCCTCGAGGTGCTCGGTGGCGGGCTCGCCGGCTCGAGCGTGCTCAACCAGAAGAAGGAGAACATGCTCACCCGCTCCTTCCAGCCCGGCTTCCGGATCGACCTGCACCACAAGGACATGGGGATCGTCACCGCCGCCGCCCGCGAGGCCGGCGTCGTGGTCCCGCTCGGCTCGCTGGTCGCCCAGCTGATGGCGAGCGCGCGGGCCAACGGCGACGGCGGCCTGGACCACTCCGCCCTGCTGCGAGGCGTCGAGCGCTTCAGCGGCTCTGACACCAAGAAGGAGAGCTGACATGGCACGCATGCGCGCGGTCGACGCCGCCGTCCTGATCCTGGAGAAGGAGGGCGCGACCCAGCTGTTCGGCCTCCCGGGTGCCGCGATCAACCCGTTCTACAGCGCGATGCGCAAGCACGGCGGGCTCCAGCACGTGCTCGCCCGCCACGTCGAGGCGGCCTCACACATGGCCGAGGGCTACACCCGGGCGAAGGCCGGCAACATCGGCGTCTGCATCGGCACCTCCGGGCCGGCCGGCACCGACATGATCACGGGGCTCTACTCGGCCTCCGCCGACTCGATCCCGATCCTGTGCATCACGGGCCAGGCACCTGTCGCGAAGCTCCACAAGGAGGACTTCCAGGCGGTCGACATCGCCTCCGTCGCCGGATCGCTCACCAAGATGGCGGTCACCGTGATGGAGCCCGCCCAGGTCCCGGGCACCTTCCAGAAGGCCTTCCGGCTGATGCGCGAGGGACGTCCCGGCCCGGTCCTGATCGACCTGCCGCTCGATGTCCAGCAGGCCGAGATCGACTTCGACATCGAGACGTACGAGCCGTTGCCGATCGCCAGGCCGGCGGCCAGCCGTGCTCAGGCGGAGAAGGCTCTGACGATGATGCTGGCCGTCGAGCGCCCGCTGATCGTCGCGGGTGGTGGTGTGATCAACGCCGACGCCGCCGACCTGTTGGTCGAGCTCGCCGAGGTGACCGGGGTTCCCGTCGTCCCGACGCTGATGGGCTGGGGCACGATCCCGGACGACCACCGGCTCAACGCGGGCATGGTGGGGCTGCAGACCTCCCACCGCTACGGCAACGCGACCATGCTGGCCAGCGACTTCGTGCTCGGCATCGGCAACCGGTGGGCCAACCGTCACACCGGCTCGGTCGAGACCTACACCGCCGGACGTACGTTCGTGCACATCGACATCGAGCCGACCCAGATCGGTCGGGTCTTCGCGCCGGACTACTCGATCGTCTCCGACGCCCGCGCGGCGCTGGAGGTGCTGGTCGAGGTCGCCCGCGAATGGGCGGCGGAGGGCCGAATCGCCGACCGCACCAGCTGGGCCGAGGAGTGCGCCGAGCGCAAGCGGACCCTGCAGCGCAAGACCCACTTCGACAACATCCCGATCAAGCCGCAGCGGGTCTATGAGGAGATGAACCGGGCCTTCGGGTCCGGCACCCGCTACGTCACCACGATCGGCCTGTCCCAGATCCAGGCAGCGCAGCTGCTGCACGTCTACAAGCCACGCCACTGGATCAACGCCGGCCAGGCCGGCCCGCTCGGCTGGACCCTGCCGGCCGCACTGGGGGTCGCGACCGCCTGTCCTGACGGCCAGGTCGTCGCGCTGTCGGGGGACTACGACTTCCAGTTCCTGATCGAGGAGCTGGCGGTCGGCGCCCAGTTCAACATCCCCTACATCCACGTCGTCGTGAACAACTCCTACCTCGGCCTGATCCGGCAGGCGCAGCGCGGGTTCGAGATGGACTACTGCGTCGAGCTCGCCTTCGACAACGTCAACAGCCCGGAGGTCGACGGCTACGGCGTCGACCACCTCAAGGTCGCCGAGGGCCTGGGCTGCAAGGCCGTACGCGTCACCGACCCCGCCGATCTCGGCGCCGCGTTCGAGAAGGCCAAGGCCCTGATGGCCGAATACCGCGTGCCGGTGCTCGTCGAGGTCATCCTCGAGCGCGTCACCAACGTCTCGATGGGCACCGAGATCGACGGCGTCGTCGAGTTCGAGGACCTGGCCGAGCGTGGTGAGCACGCCCCGACCGCGCTCGTCCCGCTGGGCTGAGGCAGCCATGTCTCCCACTTCCACCTCAGCTGGTCGACGCGTCCTGACGCATGTCCGTCGAGTCGGCGCG
>NZ_JBOHDN010000008.1:0-8788 GCF_050699375.1 Nocardioides sp.
ACGCCCGCAACAGCACCACCTCGAGCCAGCCCCGCGCCGGTCAGAACCGTGCAACGCGGCACACAACAACAATCGGACTCGCCCGATACTGCCTTTGTTCAGCAGTCTCCTAGGGCGTGTCTCTCAAAGACACAGCGGCCGCGAGCGGCGTTTCGGGTCCGATCTGGCAAGGCGGCGCCGCGAAGGCATCCTGGTTGGCTGTCGAGCGGCGCCAACGCCGCCAGATCGGGTGCGAAACGTCGCGTAGCGGGCGTGGATTTGGGAGACACGCCCTAGTCGGCCGGCCTCACCACCAGGGCGGATCCCCCACCTCGACGCCAGGGTTCGGCCGTCGCGGTCAGCAGGCCGTCCGACCCGATCTCGATCGCAGTCGCCGCACCCAGCTCCGGCGTCTCGGCGAAGCGGTGCCCCAGAGACTTCAGGGCTCCTCCGTAGGTCGAGATGAAGGCCGGCTCGGCCCCGGTGCTCGCGGCGTTGCGCTGCGAGACCCTCGGTGCCGCCACCGCCTCGGGCAGACTCCGGCCGAGGGCAAGCCGCTCGATCAGGATCTGAAGCACCGTCGTGATGATCGTCGAACCACCGGGCGAGCCGACCGCCAGCACGGGACGACCCTCGGCGAGGACGATCGTCGGCGACATCGAGCTACGTGGGCGCTTGTTGGGCTCGATCCGGTTGGGGTCGTCGGCCCGGTAGGTCGTCGAGAAGTCGGTCAGCTCGTTGTTGAGGAGGAAGCCGCGGCCGGGGACGGTGATGCCGGAGCCTCCCGTCTGCTCGATGGTCAGCGTGTATTCCACGACGTCGCCCCAGCGGTCGACCACGGTCAGGTTGGTGGTCTCCAGGTTCTCGGTGTCCCTGGCCGTCTCACCGGGACCGGTCGGGCCCTCGCAGATCCCGTCGAAGTCGTACGCATCGCCCGCGGCCACCGGCTTCGGCTGTGCCGCCGCTGGGTCGATGCCGCAGGCCCGTTCGGCCGCGAAGGTGTCGTCGAGAAGAGCGTCGACGGGTACGTCGACGTGGTCGGAGTCGCCCAGGTAGGCGCCCCTGTCGGCGAAGGAGATCGCGCTCGCCTCGATCAGGTGGTGGTAGGCCTCGGTCGGGCTCATCCCGGACAGCTCGTAGCGCTCCAGGATGTTGAGCGCCTCCCCCACGCCGATGCCGCCCGAGGACGGCGGCGCCATCCCGTAGACGTCGAGGCCCTGGTAGGTCGAGTGGGTCGGCTCGCGATCGGGCGCGGTGTAGGCGGCGAGGTCGTCGGTCGTCACCCAGCCGGCGGGGACCGGCAGGTCGGTGTCGTCGGTCTTCGGCGGGGCGGTCACCGTCTCGGCGATCTCCGCGGCCAGCGGGCCACGGTAGAAGGCGTCTACGCCCTTGCGGGCCAGCAGATCGTAGGTTGCGGCGACGTCAGGGTTGCGGAACCTGCTGCCGACGGTGGGGGCTGATCCTCCCGGAAGAAATAGTTCGGCAGTGGAATCGATCGCTGCGAAACGTTCTTGGTTGTCGACGGTCTGCTGATGGAAGGTCTCATCGACGATGAATCCCTTGCGGGCCAGCTTGGCGGCCGGCCGCAGCGATCGGGCCAGGCTTCGCGTACCCCACTTCTTCAACGCCTTCTCCCAGGTCAGCGGAGTGCCAGGCACGCCGACCGAGGCACCGCTGGTGACCATGTCGGGGAAGAATGGATACTCCTCGCCCGTCTCCGGATCGATGAACGCGTCGTGCGGCATCGCGGCCGGAGCCTTCTCGCGCCCGTCGATCGTCTCGACCTCGCCGGTGCGCGCGGAGTAGTGCACGAAGAACCCGCCGCCGCCGAGACCGGCGGAGTAGGGCTCGGTCACCCCGAGCGCGGCTGCCGTCGCGACGGCCGCGTCGGTCGCGTTGCCACCCTTGCGCAGCACCTCGAGCCCGACCCTGCTCGCATCGGCATCGACGCTCGACACCGCGCCTCCATAGCCCACCGCGGTGGGCACCTTCGGCGGCGGCGCGAGCCTGTCGCCCGGCGCGCCGACGGCGGCGCCGGCGTACGGGACGAGCGTGGCCAGCACGAGCGCCCCTCCGGTCAGTGTGGCAACGAGTGCAGAGCGACGTCCGAGCATGATGACTCCCCAGATTGACGGCCTCTCGAACGTACTACGCCGCGGGACTCCGGGAATTACGATCTGAAATTCCTTAATTAGTAAGGGTTGCTTACAAATAGAACCACTGCCACCATCGAAAGGCGATCGGGCGACTCGAGCCCGGTCAAGCCATCCCCTCGGAGGTGTCACACATGCATGTCGTCTTGCCTCGTTCACGCCGGATAGCCGGCTTACTCATCGGCGCGTTGGCCGCAGCACTCGCCCTCACCGGCACGCTCGCCACCACATCCGCCACCACCCCGTCCAGCGCCTCGATGAAGGCCGCCGCCGCGGAGCCGACCTCGATCAACGGCTACCGCAACGTCGGCTATTTCGTTCAGTGGGGCGTCTACGGCCGAGCCTTCAAGCTCAAGCAGCTCGAGACGTCCGGGGTCGCCGACGACCTCACCCACCTCAACTACGCCTTCGGCAACATCCACCACGAGTCGCTGACCTGCTTCGAGGCCAACAAGGCCCAGGGCGAGGGGCCGAACGGCTCCGACGGTGCCGGCGACGCCTACGCCGACTACGGGATGTCGTACGCAGCGGGCGACTCCGTCTCCGGTGCCGCGGACACCTGGGACCAGCCGCTGGCCGGCTCCTTCAACCAGATCAAGCAGCTCAAGGCGAAGCACCCGGACCTGAAGGTCCTGCTCTCCCTCGGTGGCTGGACCTGGTCGAAGAACTTCTCCCTGGCCGCCGCGACCCCGGAGGCACGACGCAAGCTCGTCTCCTCCTGCATCGACCTCTACATCAAGGGCAACCTGCCCGTGATCGACGGCCGCGGCGGCGCCGGTGCGGCAGCCGGGGTCTTCGACGGTTTCGACATCGACTGGGAGTGGCCGGGCTCGCCCAACGGCAACGCCGGCAACCACGTCGACCCCGAGCACGACAAGGAGAACTTCCGCCTCCTGCTCGCCGAGTTCCGCAGCCAGCTCGACGCGCTCGGTGATGGCTACGAGCTCTCCGCGTTCCTGCCCGCGAACCCCGAGGACATCGAGGCCGGCGGCTGGAACGACCCGCGGAACTTCGAGTCCCTCGACTTCGGCAACATCCAGGGCTACGACCTGTGGGGCGCCTGGGACCCGACGCTGACCGGACACCAGGGCAACCTTTACGCCGACCCCGCGGACCCGCGCCCCGACGGCAAGCGGTTCAGCGTGGACGAGTCCGTCCGGGAGTACCTCGACGCCGGGATCTCGCCGTCCCAGCTCGGCCTGGGCATGGCGGCGTACGGCCGCGGCTGGCAGGGCGCGACCTCGGCCGATCCGTGGGGTCCGGCGACCGCCGCGGCCCCGGGGACGTACGAAGCGGGCAACGAGGACTACGACAAGCTCAAGACCCGCGGGACCGAGCACTACGACGCCGAGGTCGGTGCCGCGTGGCGCTACGACGGCAACCAGTGGTGGAGCTACGACAACGTCTCCACGATCGAGCAGAAGGCGGCGTACGCCATCTCGAAGGGCCTCGGCGGAGGCATGTGGTGGGAGCTGTCCGGCGACCGCCAGGGTGAGCTGATCGGCACCTTCGCCGACGCCGTACGCAACGGTGGCGGCGGTCCGGTCGAGGACCCGGACCCTACCGAGGACCCCACGGAGGATCCGACCGAGGATCCGACCGACCCGCCGGCCGGTGCGACCGCATGGTCGTCAGCGGCGGTGTACGTCGCCGGTGACCGCGTCACGCACGGCGGTCACCTGTGGGAGGCCAAGTGGTGGACCCAGGGCAACACCCCGGGCACCGAGGACTGGGGTCCTTGGAAGGACCTCGGCACCGCCTGAGCCGCTGAGCCTTCGTCAAGGTATGCAGAGAAAGGCCCGCTTCCCGTGCGGAGTTCCACGCGGGAAGCGGGCCTTCGGCTGCATACCTTGACGAAGGAACGCCTACTCGGTCTCGGCCTTCGTGGGCCGCTCGAGCATCTCATCCATGATCGCGGTGACGGTCTTGGCGCCGGAGACGACGTCGTCGACGTACTGCGCCAACGGAGCGTCCACCCCGACCTTCGCCGCCAGCTCGCGCAGCGAGTGGGACGACTTGGCGCCCTCGGCGACCTGATGGCTGGAGGCGAGGATGTCGGCGGTGGTCATGCCCTTGCCGAGCTTCTCGCCGAACGTACGGTTGCGCGAGAGCGGCGAGGAGCAGGTCGCGGCCAGGTCGCCGAGGCCGGCCAGACCCATCAGCGTGATCGGGTTGGCACCGAGCTGCATCGCCAACCGCGCGGTCTCGGCCAGGCCACGCGTGATCAGCGACGCCTGGGTGTTGTCGCCGAACCCCATCCCGGCGGCCATCCCGGTGGAGATGGCGACGACGTTCTTGTAGGCGCCGCCGATCTCGCAACCGACCACGTCGGTCGAGGTGTAAGGCCGGAACGCGGGCGAGTGCACCCGCGCCTGGATCGTCCTGGCGACCTCCTCGTCGGCGCACGCCACCACTCCGGCGGCGGGCTCGCGACGGATGATCTCCTTGGACAGGTTGGGGCCGCTGACCACGGCGATCCGGTCGGGTCCCGCACCGGTGACGTGCGCGATGACCTCGCTCATCCGCTCCAGGGTGCCGAGCTCGACGCCCTTCATCAGCGAGACCAGCGGTACGTCCTTGGGCAGGAACGGCGCCCAGTCGGTCAGGTTCTTCCGCAACGTCTGCGACGGCGCGGCGAGCACGACCAGCTCGGCCCCGCTGGCCGCCTTCTCGATGTCGTGGGTGGCACTGATGTTGTGCGGCAGGTCGGTGCCCGGGTGATATTCCGGGTTCTCGTGGGTGTCGTTGATCGCTGCCGCGACCTCCTCGCGCCGCGCCCACATGGTCACGTCGTTGCCCGCGTCAGCGAGGATGACCGAGAACGCGGTGCCCCACGAGCCCGCTCCGAAGACCGCTACCTTGCCAAGCTCGCTCACGCCGCCACCTCCGTAGCGCAAGCGCCAGAATACGGACGCGGCGGCGTGTTGTGCTCATCGTTCACTCGCTGGCGCTCGCTCAATTGTTGTCCTTCTTCTTCGTCTTGCGGGGGTCGCCGGTCTCGTTGACTCCGGCCTTCTTCGGGTCGAAGAGCTCGCTGGGCGGCTCCTCGTCCCGGATGTCGGCCACCAGGCCGACGATCGCGTTCATGATCCGGTCGGTCGCCTCGGTGACGACGTCCGGGGTGTGCTCCTGGACCTCGAGATCCTTCAGATCCACCGGATCGCCGATCTTCATCTGGATCATCTTGCGGCCGATCAGGTGCGGTTTGAGAGAGTACGCCGGGAGCAGCTCCTGGGCTCCCCACTGTCCCACCGGGTAGACCGGGGCACCGGTCGCGAGCGCGATCCGGGCCGCGCCGGACTTGCCGCGCATCGGCCAGCCGGTGGGGTCCTTGGTGATCGATCCCTCGATATAGACGACCACGATGCTGCCCTCGTTGACCGCCCTCACGGCGTCGTCGAACGCCGACGCACCGGCCTTGCGGTTCACCGGGATCTGGCCGGCGGCGCGCAGAAACCCGCCCAGCGGGCCCTTGAACAGCGCAGCCTTCGCCAGGTAGCTCGGCGTGCGGCCGTAGTCCCACACGATGTGGGCGGCGGTGAACGGGTCTATCTCGGATACATGGTTGAGCGCGATCACCGCGCCACCGCTCTCCGGGATCTTCTCGCCGCCGTCCCACTCGTGCTTGGTGGTGGCCAGAAGGAGGGGCTTCACGATCCCGACGGCCACGGCCCACGACCAGCCGACCTTGCCCTCCTGGAACTTACGGTACTTTCCCACGGAGGCAGGCTACCGGGCCCTCGCTTCGGAGTTGTGGGACACCTGTAAAGATCAAGGGCATGCCCCGCGGTTACGTCGTCCTGCTACCCGTCAAGCCGCCTGCGCGCGGCAAGTCGCGGCTGGTTGGTCTCGAGTCGCACGAGCGCGCCGACCTCGCCCGCTCCTTCGCCCTCGACACCGCCGAGGCGTGCCTCGCCGCGACCGCTGTCCGCGCGGTGCTGGTGATCACCGATGATGCCCACTTCGCCGCAGATGTCGCTCGCCTCGGCGCGTTCGTCATCCCCGATGGCGTCAGTGGCGACCTGAACGGAACCCTCGTACAGGGCTCGCTCGAGGCACGGCGGCGCTGGGCGGGGTTTCGCCCCGTGGCCCTGTGCGGGGACCTGCCGGCCCTACGCTCCGCTGACCTCGACAAGGCGCTGGCCTCAGCCGGGGGTGCCGGGGCGGCGTACGTCGAGGATGCGGCGGGCGGCGGCACCACCCTCTACACCGCGCCCTATGACCATTTCCGGCCAGCGTTCGGGCCCGGATCGGCAGCCGCGCACCACGACGGCGGCGCGACTGCGCTCGAGGGTGACCTCCACTCGCTGCGACACGACGTGGACACCCTCGAGGATCTCGAAGCCGTACGCAGGCTGGGGCTCGGGCCGCGTACTGCTCTGGCTTCGGTGCGGGTCGGGAGCCCGGGCTAGGAGTCGCTGGACGGCGTCTCGGGGCCGGAGGTCGAGCCTGTCGATGCCCCGCCCGTCGCCGAAGGACCGGCGGTCGAGGTCGTCGAGCCGCCGCCCGACGTCGTCTTCTTCGTGGTCGTCTTCTTGGCCGTCGCCGTTTTCTTGGCGGGGCTCTTCGCCGTGGTCTTCTTCGCGGTCGTCTTCTTCGCCGCAGTCTTGGTCGCCGCAGTCTTGGTCGCCGCAGTCTTCGCAGGCGCAGTCTTCGCCGGAGCCTTCGTAACGGCGGACTTCGCGGGCGTCGACTTCTTCGCGGCCGCGGTCTTCGCCGGGGTTTCCGAGGAGGCAGTCTTCTTCGCCGCGGGCGCCTTCTTGGCGGGCGCCTTCTTGGCGGGCGCCTTCTTCGCCGCAGGCGACTTCTTCGCCGTGGTCTTCTTGGTCGCCGCCGTCTTCTTGGCGGGGCTCTTCTCAGCCGTGGACTTCCTGGCGGCGGGCTTCTTCTCGGCTGGCTTGACCGGCGCCTCCGGAGCGGCCTTCGCCTTGCCGGCAGGCTCGGCCACCGGCTTGGCAGCGGGCTTGGCCGCGGGCTTGGCCACTGGCTCAGCGGGCTCGGCCTTCGTGGCAGGAGTCTTGCGACCCGGCCTCGGCACCTTGACCTTTCCGGTCACCACGTCCGAGACCAGCTTGGCGGCCGGCTTGGGCACCAGCCTCCCCGCCGTACCCTTCACCGCGCCGACAACCTTCCCGGCCTGCTTGCTCGCATCAGCTACTCGTTTTTTCACCACCCGATCGACCTTAGGCCATGGCCGTAGGTTCCGGACATACCGACGGCATGTGAAAACGGACTGTTCACCTGAACTCTCCTGATTCCGAGGCCCGGCCGTGGTTAACGTGGTGACACTCGGGGCACGTCTGACATCGCAGCATCGCGCAGCGCCGCCTTCGGGAGACAGGACGAGGAAGGTACGACCATCACCGACGTGCACATCGACCAGGAGCAGCCGCCCGCGGTGCTCGACGAGCCCCCGACCACGGTGCGGCACAACCGTGCCGGCATCGTGTTCTCCGCCTGCGTCATTCTCGCCCTGCTCGCGTCCGTGGCCTGGCTCGCCGTCCACACCAGCCGGCTCGCCGAGGGACGCTCCGGCGCCAACCTGCCCACGCCCGCGCCGCCTGCTCCGACGGTCCGCAACAGCGAGCCCGCGATCCCCGAGACGTACGCCGACCTGCCCGTCGGTCCGGCGACGACCCTGCCGTTCCTCGACCACGACGGTCGGCTCCGGCTCGGCGCGAAGCCGCAGAAGGTCTACGGCGCCCAGATGAGCGTGGCCGGCTGGACCGTACTGATGTATCAGCGCGCCGACCGGCCCGGGCCGGTGTGGATCGCCCGCCGCGGGAAGACCATCCAGGTTCCCGGCCTGTGGACGCAGCCGGTGCTGAGCAAGGACGGCAACCAGCTCTTCGCGCTCCAGCAGACCGACGACGATGCCTCGGCCCTGGTCGCGGTCGACACCACGACCGGCAAGGAGACCGGACGGCTCCCGCTCGAGGGGGCTCCGAGCGGCACCCAGTTGGTCGGCACCGACCGCAGCCGTGCCTACTTCCGCACCGGCATCGTGGCCGCTCCGCCGCCCGCACCCGCCAACTACGCCGAGCTGACCGTGCCCCGGCCGCCGGTGTCCGCCTGGGAGCCCGGCGATGCGCCACAGAAGATCTCGCTGCCGCTCGGCTACCAGCAGCTGATCCCCCTGCGCCGCGGCGTACTCCTCCACAATCCCAGCGAGTGGGAGGCCCGCTTCGCGGCGATCGAGGCCGACGGAAGCCTCACCCAGCCCGGCGTGCACGCCCCGCTGCCGGGATCGGTCGCCGACTCCCCCGACGGCTCCATCGTCGCGATCGCCCGCAATCCCAGCGATCCCGGCATGATCAACTACGGCGCCGAGCGCGGCATCGCGGTCAACATGAGCACCTCCGAGCACATCGACCTGCGCGTACCCGACTCCGTCGAGAAGGTCTACATCGCCGGCTTCGAGTCCGACCGCAGCGTCGTCCTCTACACCTCTGCCGGCGCCGAGTCGTGGTATCTGCGCTGCTGGGTCGACACCGGCTCCTGCGACCGCATCACCGGCTCCTCCCCCACCCCCGACGGCCGCCAGATCCACCTCCCCTGACCCACACCCCCGCCGAGAAGTCACCTTCGCAGGCCGAGAAGTCACTAATGCTGGCCGAAGCGTCAGGTTTGCAGGCCGAGAAGTCACAGGTGTGACT
>NZ_JBOHDN010000009.1:0-4478 GCF_050699375.1 Nocardioides sp.
GTCCTGACCAGGATCGGTCAGGACGGCAGACCCGCGCAGATCAGTTGAAGCCCTTGCTGATCACGGCCTTGGTGTCCACGGTGACGCGCTCGGCGGTCTCGGGCGCGAGCGGGAGCCGCGGCGGCCGGCACGGGCCGCCACGACGACCCGCAAGGTCCATCGACAGCTTGATCGCCTGCACGAACTCCGTCTTGGAGTCCCAGCGCAGCAGCGGGTGCAGGTCGCGGTAGATCGGAAGAGCCTTCTCGATGTCCTCGGCCCGTCCGGACGTCGCCAGGTCGTACAGCTCCTTGCAGGCACGCGGGAAGGCGTTCGTGTAGCCGGCGATCCATCCGACGGCACCTGCCAGGCCGAGCTCGAGGAGGACGTCGTCGGACCCGATCAGCAGGTCCAGCTCAGGTGCCAGCTCGCGGATCTCATAGGCGCGGCGTACGTCTCCGGTGAACTCCTTCACCGCGACGATCAGGCCCTCACCGTGGAGCTCGGCGAGCAGGGCGGGAGTGAGGTCGACCTTGGTGTCGTAGGGGTTGTTGTAGGCCACGATGGGCAGCCCGACCGCAGCCGCGGCGCGGTAGTGCTCGAGCACCGCCTCCCGGCCGGCGGCGTAGGCGTTCGGCGGGAGCAGCAGCACCGACTGCGCACCGGCCGACGCGGCCTGCTCGATCCAGCGACACGTCTCCGCAGATCCGTACGCCGCCACGCCCGGCATCACGCCGAAACCGTCGGGCGAGGCCTCGACCGCGATCTCGACGACGCGGGCACGCTCCTCGTCGGTGAGGTTGTGGTATTCGCCGAGCGACCCGTTCGGGGCCACGCCGTCCATCCCGTTCTCGGCGAGCCAGCGAACGTGCTCCGCATAGCCGTCGAAGTCGACGGCCAGATCGTCGGTCAGGGGCAGAGCGGTCGCGACGGTGATGCCACGCCAGGGCTTGTTGGTCATGAGTTCTCCTCGTTCCGATGTCTCGTGAATGCTATGTGACATTGCACTGTCATACAAGGGGTGAATTTTCGCGCCCGCTCAGTGTCGCCTCGCCCCGCTGGGAGCGTCCGTCGCCGCCTCGGCCTGGCGAGCGACCCAGTAGTCAGCGTGACGGATCCCCAGACGCACGGGGTCGAAGGTCGGGTCGACACCGGCGCGCCGCTGCTCGTCATAGTCACGGAGCGTCATGAGGGCAGGCTTGAGCAGGAACAGCAGGCAGACCAGGTTGACCCAGGCGAGGCTCGCGTAGCCGACATCACCGATCGCCCAGATCAGGTCGGCCGCCTGGACCGAACCGAAGAACGTCATCCCGAGCAGCGCGAGCTTGAGCACCATGCTGGCCGCGCGGTTCGTGCCGCGCAGCAGGTAGGTCAGGCTGGTGTCGCAGATGTAGTAGAAGGCCACCAGCGTCGTGAACGCGAACAGCCCGAGCGCGACCGCCACGACCGGTCCCCCGACACCAGCCCCGACCGTGTCCAGAGCGGTCTGCGTGTAGGCCGGACCGGCCTCGACACCGTCGAGGTGGTTCACCACCGTCTTGCCGTCCGCGGTGGCGACGTTGTAGCTGCCGGTCACGATGATCATGAACCCGGTCGCCATGCACACCATCAGGGTGTCGACGTAGATCGAGAAGCACTGCACGAGCCCCTGCTTGGCCGGATGGGACACCTCGGCGGCCGCCGATCCGTACGTCCCCTCCCCCACGCCGGCGACGTTCGAGAACATCGCCCGCCGAACGCCCCAGGCGATCGCCGCGCCGACCATGCCGCCGAACACCGAGTCGAGTCCGAGCGCACTGGAGACCACGAGGCTCAGCGCGGCCGGCAGCTCGGTGATGTTCACCGCCAGCACCACAACAGCGGCGACGATGTAGGCGACCGCCATGAACGGCACCACCTTGTCGGCGAACCCGACGATGCGCTTGCGCTCGCCGAGGACGATGAAGCCCAGGGCGGCCACGACGACGAGGCCGGTGATCCAGGCCGGCACACCGAACGCGCCCTCGAAGCTCGCCGCGATGTTGTTGGACTGGATGCCGGGCGCGAGCACGGCGTACAGGCTCACCGCCGTGACTGCCGCGACCACGCCCAGCCAACGCAGGCCGAGCCCCTTCTCGAGGTAGTACGGGATCCCGCCGCGGAACTGACCCCCGACGCGCTCCTTGTAGATCTGGGCGAGCGTGGACTCGACGAAGGCGGTCGCACCGCCGAGAAAGGCCATCACCGCCATCCAGAACAGCGCTCCCGGCCCGCCCGCGTAGATCGCGGTCGCGACGCCCGCGATGTTGCCGACGCCGATGCGGCTCGACAGCGTCAGCGCGAGCGCCTGGAACGACGAGATCCCCTCGGCGGACGAGCCACCCCCACGAAGCTGCCGAACCATGTCCGGCAGCCGTCGAACCTGCAGCACGCGGGTTCGGAAGGTCAGGAAGAGCCCCAACCCCAGGGACAACACGATCAAGGGGTTCCACAACCACTCGTTGATCTTCACCAGCAGATCCACGGCTACCTCTTTCAGTCTCGGGACATGGTGACCGGAGTCACACAGCGGTCGGTAACACTACGGTGTGACATTGCACTAACACAACCCTCTGAACTGGGTGATCCACCATGAGCGTGGACAGCTCCCCCCGCGCAACGGTGCGGGCCGCTCAGCAGACGGAACGGCTCCTGCCGTTGCCGCACCAGCCTGGGCAGCGGGCACGCAACCTCGGCTCAGCTCAGTCCGGCCAGGTGGGCCAGGCGAGCCAGACCGGGCTTGGTGTGCGTCGCCAGGCGTTCGCGCGCGTCGTCCAGGGCCGCGGATCCGGGATGCCCACGTGGAATCCGAGCCGGGTTCAGTGCGACCCGGTCCGACCACTCCTTGATGTCCGGCTCGGCCGAGAACGACATGGCCGCGCGGGTACCCAGGACGTTCATCCTCGCCCACGTCACCATCGAGTCCGGAAGTGGACTCGGTGGACAGAGCCGGTTCTTCTCGGCGTCGCTGCCGCGGGTCGCCTCGACGTAGCCGACGACCGCGGCGCCGAAGCAGGGGAAACCGGCTCTGATCGGCTGCAGGGTGATCGCCTCGGGGCGCCAGACCGGGACCAGCGGCGGATACTTCAGACCGTCAGCCGCGCAGTGCACGACCAGAGCGTCCTCCGCGACAGCGGCAGATCCCTCGGCGAAGGTCAGCCTGCCGCGCTCGACGTGCTGGAGGTGGCCCCGGCGTACGACGTTCTCGACCGTACGCAGCTGCTCGAGCTCCCACCTCGCCAACGTCGGCGTCTTGGCCATCGTCGGCATGACCGTGCGGTCGATGCGGAGCATGATGCCGGCGTCCTCGAGCCCGAGGAACAGGTCCTCGGGCGACGTCGACTGCTCGGCGACGCGCATCGTGTCGGCGGCCATGCCGAGGAAGACCGCGGGATCAGGCTGGACGAGGGCCCGGTCGAGCATCCACGGGTCACGAGGCCGCACCCAGCAGATCGCGTCGGGATCCACCGCACGCGACAGCAGCCAGACACACGCGTCGGTCGCGGTCTTGCCCGATCCGACGATCACGTACTGGCTCGGCGCATCCTCGAGTCGCGCGAGCTCGTTGACCGGCACCACCCGGGCACCCGCTGCGACGCCGAAAGGCGGCGGCATCTCCGCCGGGATGCTGGGCGCCAGGTAACGCGCGTCGACGATCCGGGCCCCGGGCATCTCGAAACGCTCGCCCCCGATCCGCGAGAGCACTGCGCCGTCCCCGAGGTAGTCGCTGCCGGGGAAGAACCGGACCTTGCCGGACTCCACCATCCGGTCGAGGATCCGGGCGTAGTAGGCGCAGATCTGCGCCTGGTCGGCCCGCTCCTGAAGTCCCTCCTCGGGTCCGTGCTGCTGCGGCTGCCCATCGCCGAGCAGTGTCGAGGCGACGCCGTAGAAGGCCGAGGCCTGGTGCAGGCGGACGAAGGGGTACGCCTCCAGCCAGTGGCCGCCGACACCGTGACGACGATCGACCATGGCCACACGTACGTCCGCGTGCTCGGTCAGCGCGTCGACGAAGGCCATCCCCATGGCGCCGGCGCCCACGACGAGGTAGTCAGCATCGACCGTGCGGCTCATGCACCCACCGAAGCACGGCGGGACCATCACGACCGAGGGCCTCTGGGCCTATGCCATAGACGGGGTACAGCTCACGTGCCCCGCACCCGGTCCCGGGCGCACTCGACTAGGCCTCCAAGCTCGAGGCCGTACGTCGGGCCGGCCGTCCGCTCGTAGGCCTCCAACCGACCTGCCGCGCGCTCGATGAGGCGCGACGCGCCGACGGCGTTGCCCCGCTCGTGGTGGGTCAGGCCGACGCACAGCTGGGCCAGGCCCTGCCACAGCTCGCGCTCCTCCTCCGGGCCCGACTTCCACCGGACCTCGAGAGCCTCGTGGGCCGCGAAGGGACGACCTTCGTCCAGGAGCTCGCGGGCGTACGCGATGGTCTCCTCCGGCGGCCGCGGCTCTTCGGAGATGGGCTCGACCCCGGG
>NZ_JBOHDN010000010.1:0-19833 GCF_050699375.1 Nocardioides sp.
CTGCACAAGTGACTTCTCGGCCTGCACACCTGACGCCTCGGCTGGCTAGCGGGGTTTGCGGCGGCGGAGACCGGCGGCGAGCAGGGCGGCGACGAGGTCACGTGAAGAGACGGCGACGGCTCCCGCGGCGACCATGTCGTCGTACACCTCGGCCGGGACGTCGTAGTGATCACGGTCGAAGCCACGCGACGGGATCCCGAGCCGGCCCGCGAAAGCGTGCAGCTCCTCGTAGGAGGTGTCGCTGGCCAGGTGCGACCACATCCGGCCGCGGCTGGGGACGTTGGGCGGGTCGATGAGAATCACGATGCCTTCTTACCTTGCACAGCCTTACCCGCGCACCGCTACCGCGGGGCTTGACCCGTCGGCAAGAATGGGCCTCGATGAACACGACAGTGCTGTTCGATGCTCGGGCGAGGGTGCTCCATGACCTGGACGCCCGCGGACTCGCCGGCGCAGCCGCCGTGTCCGCGCTCGAGGATGCCATGACCGAGCGCGGCTGGTGGGTCGAACAGTGGCCGGAGGGCAAGGCGTACGTGGCCGGGCTGGTCGCCCAGGACGTGCAGGACCTGCTCTTCGACGGCGAGGCATCCGCACGCTGGCCGGTGTGCGCCTCGTGCCCACCGGAGGTCCCGGTGCACTCGCTCCACATCACGCCCGACCTGGGCGGCCCGGACCCGATCTGGGTCTGCGAGGAGAGCGGCGACGTCGTCGCCCCGCTCGGCGACCTCTGACTCAGGACGGCCCGAGCTGCAGGTGCAGTGCGTAACGGTCGGCGCGGTAGACCGAGCGGCACACCTCGACGTAGCGGTCCCGGGCAACCGACTTCCGCTGCCGGCGTAGGACCGGCACACCGACCGAGAGGCCGAGCAGCGTGGCCTCCTCGATGTTGGCCACATCGGCCCGGAAGGTGTCATCGACCCACGACGGCCGCAGCTCGCGCCGGGCCAGTTCGGCGTAGAGACTCGACGGCGTGGATCTGTCGAGGAGGTCCGGCACGATCGACTCGTCCAGGTAGACGTCCTCGATGCAGATCGGCACCCCGTCGCCACGTCGCAGCCGGCGCCAGTGGATGACGGGCGTCCCTTGGCCCACACCCAGCGCACGGGCGATGGTGGGCCCGGCCTTCTCGCGACCGAGCAGCAGCGTCTCGGAGGAGGCCTGCATGCCCCGGCGGGCCATCTCCTCGCTGAAGCCGAGCACCGGGCTCAGCGCGCGCGGCGGGCGGGCCACGAAGGTGCCTCGCCCAGGGATCCGTACCAGCAGCCCGTCGGCGACGAGGGCGTCGAGCGCCTGCCGCACCGTCGCCCGGGCGACGCTGAACTTCTGCACCAGCTGCCGCTCGGAGGGCGCGGAGGCGCCTGGGTTCTCTCCGGCGACCAGCTCACGGACGTACTCCCGGATCTGGACGTGCTTGAGCGAACGCTCACCCGGGACCGACCGCACCATGAAAGCAGAGCGTAGGTGTCCATCTCACGTACGTCCCGGGTATCACTCAGGTTTGGTCAAGTTGTGACATTGCAACGAGATGAGGCAGTTCAGCTGCAACGAAACCCTAACCAGCGAATTCACTAGAACAAGTGTTCGATCAGGAGTACGCTGCAGGGGTGGACTTCCAGGGAACACTCTTCGCACCCACCGACGACGAGGCCACCGAGGCGCCCTACGAGCGGATCCACCTCGACCGCGGGGCCTGGGTGGACGTCGCCCGCGGCTGGCTACCCGAGCCCGACGACGTCTTCGAGGCGCTGGTCAGCGACGTCCCGTGGCGCGAGGAGCAGCGCCAGATGTATGACCGCGTCGTCGACGTGCCTCGGCTCATGCACACCTATCTGCAGGGTGACCCGCTCCCCCACCCGCGCCTGGCCGAGGCCCGCGGGCGGCTCACCGCCCACTACCTGCCCGAGCTGGGCGAGCCGTTCGTGACCGCCGGCTGCTGCTACTACCGCAACGGCAACGACTCGGTGGCTTGGCACGGCGACAAGATCGGCCGCGGCCGCACCAACGACACGATGGTCGCGATCGTCTCCGTCGGCGACCCGCGACGCCTGGCGCTGCGGCCCCACGGCGGCGGGAAGGGGATGAGCATCGAGATGGGCCACGGCGACCTCGTCGTCATGGGCGGCTCCTGCCAGCGCACCTGGGAGCACGCCATCCCCAAGGTCTCCTCGGCCGGCCCCAGGATCTCGGTCCAGTTCCGCCCCCGCAACGTCTTCTGAGAGGTCGCGCGGGCAGGGCCCCAGATGCGTTCCGTACGCTGGTAGGAAAGGATGGGACCGACAGCCGACGCCTCTGGAGCCGCCTTGACCACGACCGCATCACCCCTCGCCCCGCCGACCGCCGAGGACCTCGCCCGGGCGAAGGAGATCGTCGGGCGGATCAGCACCGCCTTCAGCAGCCGCGTGGTCGGACAGGAGAGGCTGCGTACGGCCCTGCTCATCGCCCTTCTCTCCGAGGGTCACGTCCTCCTCGAGAGTGTCCCCGGGCTGGCGAAGACGCTGGCCGCGTCCACGCTGTCCCAGACGGTCAAGGCACAGTTCTCCAGGATCCAGTGCACCCCCGACCTGCTGCCGAGCGACATCATCGGCACCCAGGTCTACGACCAGCGCAACCACGAGTTCGAGACCCAGCTCGGCCCGGTGCACGCCAACTTCGTGCTGCTCGACGAGATCAACCGCAGCTCCGCCAAGACCCAGAGCGCGATGCTCGAGGCGATGCAGGAGCGCCAGACGTCGATCGCGGGCCACATCCACCCGCTGCCGCGGCCGTTCATGGTGCTCGCGACGCAGAACCCGATCGAGGAGGAGGGCACCTACGTCCTCCCCCATGCCCAGATGGACCGGTTCCTGCTCAAGGAGATCGTCAACTACCCCAGCGACGGCGAGGAGCTCGTCGTCCTCGAGCGGATCGAGGCCGGCACGCTCGGCCCCGACCACGAGGACACCGCGCCGGTGGCCTCCCCCGAGGACGTGATCTGGCTCCAGGACCTGGCCAAGCGCGTCTACGTGGACCCGGCGATCAAGCGCTACATCGTCGCTCTCGTCCAGGCCACCCGCAACGCCGACAAGCTGCTCGGCCCGCAGATGGGCTCCTACGTCGAGATCGGAGCGTCCCCGCGAGCCTCGATCGCGTTCCTGCAGGCATCCCGCGCGGCGGCGCTGCTCCTCGGTCGCTCCTACGTCACCCCCGAGGACGTGCGCGAACTGCGGCACAGCATCCTGCGCCACCGTCTTCACCTCAGCTTCGAGGCGTTGGCCGAGAAGGTCCAGCCCGAGATGCTGGTCGACGCGCTGGTCCGCGCGGTCCCGAGCCCCTGACGGGCACCATCATGGCGACGTACCTTCCCCGGATCCGCACGCGGTTGATGATCCATGCCCACCGCAAGGTCGTGGGCCTGCTCGACGGCGAGTACGCCTCGCTGCAGACGGGAAGGAGCATGGACTTCCACGACCTGCGCGGGTATGTCCCCGGCGACGACGTGAAGGACATCGACTGGAAGGCCACGGCCCGGTCGCGGACCCTGCTGGTCAAGCGGTTCGCCGCCGAGCGGCAGCACCTGGTGCTGCTGGCGATCTCCACGGGTCGAAGCATGGCCGCCCAGGCGACCGGCACCACGACCAAGCGCGACCTGGCGATCTTCACCGCGGGTCTGGTCGGCTGGCTGGGCGTACGCCACGGGGACAAGGTCGCGGTCGCCTACGGCGACTCGAGCACCCAGAAGCTCACCAAGCCCGCCGACACCGAGATCGCGCTCGAGCGTGCGCTGGGGCTGGCCCACGACGTCATCACCCCCGATGCCGCCGAGGCGGACATCGTCGCGGTCCTGCGCCACATCGCCACCAACGTACGCCGCCGGGCGATCCTGCTCGTCGTCACCGACGAGCACGAGGTGAGCGAGGAGATGGCCGCCGTCCTGCGTCGCCTCACCGTGCAGCACGAGGTGCTGGTCGCCGGCATCGACGACCTCGACCCGACCGCCGCCGTGGCCGGCAGCGGGCCGACGGTCGACGTCGACACCACCGCCGCCCTGCCGGGGTGGCTCAGCGGCGACGCCGTCCTCCAGGCGCAGTACGCAGAGCTGGCCGCCGCCGAGGAGCACGGGCTGCGCGGCACCCTGGACCGCCTGGGCATCGCCTATCAGCGGGTCCACGACGACGCCTCCGCCATCGGCGCGATCTTCCACCTGCTGGAGAGGCACCGTCATGCGCGGCGCTGAGGGTCCTTCGATCCCTGAGGAGTTTCAGCAGCCGATGGCGCACTCCGGCTGGTGGCTGGTGCTCGCGCTCGCGCTGCTCGCCGCGGTGGCGCTCTACTACCTCGCGGTCATCCTGCTGACCCGCAAGCCCAGGCCGGTCGTCGAGGTCGAGACGCCCTGGGTGCCCGAGCCCCGCGACGTACGTGCCGAGCATCTGGCCGAGATCGACCGGATCGAGCGGGCGGTGCACCGCGGCGACCTCCCGGCACGGGTCGGTCACCAGCACCTGAGCCGTACGGTGCGGGACTACGTCGCCGCCGTCAGCCAGGTCCCGGCCGACAAGATGGTCCTCGCCGACCTGAAGGCGACCGTGCTCAGTGACCCGCGCACCCGGCCGCTGGCGATGGCCGTCGAGGTGATGTACCCACCCGCTTTCGCCTCCGACGAGGAGGGCCGGGCCGCGGACCGCTTCCCCGAGGCGCTCGGCCGGGCACGTCAGGTGGTGACCACATGGACCTGAAGTGGCCCGTTCTCGCCGCGATCGTGCTCGTCGTCACGATCGTCGCCGTCACGGCGATCGTCATCTGGGCGGCGCGCGTGCATCGTCGCCCGGTCGATGCCGTCCTGGTCGCGCACACCGAGCGCCTGCGGCGGCTCCCCCGCTTCCGCGAGCTCGCGAGCCAGCAGCGGTGGCTCTCCTGGTGGCAGACCGCGGGCGTCGCGCTCGCGGCCATCGGCTGCATCTGGCTGATCGCCCGGCCGCAGGCGACCGACGTCACCCAGAACCGCTACTCCACCCGCGACATCGTGCTCTGCCTGGACGCCTCGACCTCGATGTTCGACGAGGACACCCAGGTCACCCAGGCCTACTCCCAGCTCGTCGACGGCCTCGACGGCGAGCGGGTCAGCCTGGTGCTGTGGAGCGATGCCGCGGTCACCGTGTTCCCGCTCACCGACGACTACGGCTGGGTGCAGGACGAGCTGGGACGGGCCGGCCGGGCGTTCGCGCTCGGCGACCAGGAGTACGTCGCCGGCACCTATCTCGGCAAGGAGCGCGCCTCGCTGATCAGCGACGGCATCGTCTCCTGCGTCAAGCGCTTCGACATGTCCAACTCCGAGCGCGGGCGGGCGGTCATCGTCGCCTCCGACAACGACCCTCAGGGCGGCCCGCCGGTCTACTCGCTGCCGGATGCCACCGAGTTCGCCAAGGAGCGCGACGTCCAGCTCTTCGGCATCGGCTCCTCCGATCTGAGCTTCCAGGAGGACAAGCGCGCGACCTTCGAGAAGGCGGTGACCGACACCGGCGGCACCTTCTCCCTGCTCGGCGACGACGGCTCGATCGAGTCGATCCTGACCGGCATCGACAAGCTCTCCGCCGACGAGGTCGTCGAGCCGCCCAAGTATCAGGTCCGGGACGCTCCGGGCTGGCCGATCGCCACGATCGTCGTAGGCGTCCTCATGCTGATCGCCGGCTGGGTCTACGCCCTGGCGCGCGCCGGCAGGCTGTCCCCGCGCACTTGGACCCAGCCGCCGGGCGCCGGCCGGCCACCGGCGTACGGTCCCGCACCCGACAAGGAGCGCGTCCGATGAGCGCTCTGGCCTGGCAGATCCTCACTCTCGTACGCCGCGTGCTGATCGTGCTGCTCACGGTCGTCGTCCTGGTGCGCCCGAGCTGGGGCGCGGCGCCCTCGGAGATGCGTACGGCCGACCTCGATGTCCTCGTGGTGGTCGACCGGACCCGGTCGATGGTCGCCGAGGACGGGCCCGGTGGCGTGGCCCGGATGACGCAGCTCAAGAAGGACCTCAAGGCACTCTCGTCCGCTCTGCCGTCGGTGCGGTTCGGCGCGATCACGTTCGGCGGGGAGGTCGTACGCACGGAGATGCCGTTCACCTACGACACCACAGCCTTCGAGGCCTGGGTCGACGGGATGTACGCCGAACGGGCCTTCGACGGGTCCGGCTCGACGGTCGACGCCCCGCGCGAGGAGGCCATCGAGGCTCTCGAACGCGACCAGGAGCGTTATCCCGAGAGGCGCCGGATCGTCGTGTTCGCCTCCGACGGCGAGAACACCCGCGAAGGGTTCGACCAGCAGTCGTTCTCCGAGATCGACGACCTCTCGGCGGGCGGGCTGGTGCTCGGCTACGGCACGGAGCAGGGCGGCCGGATGCCGTGGGACGACGAGCGCCCTCAGGACGGCTACCTCAAGGACGGCGAGGGCCAGGACGCCCGCTCCCGGATCGACCTGGCCAACCTGCGCGACATCGCCTCCCAGATGGGCCTGGAGACGCTGCACCGCACCACGAAGGACACCGGCGAGATCGCCACCGAGGCTGCGACCTGGGACTCCAAGATGCTCACCGAGGAGACCTCGGTCGGCGGCAAGGTCTCGCGCGCCTGGATCTTCGGGTTTCCCCTGCTGGCGTTGCTGCTGTGGGAGCTGTGGGGCCACCGTCGCCGCGGACACGAGGCCGAGGAGGTGCTCTCGTGACCCTGACCGACAAGGAGCCTCTCGATGGCGCCGCCGGGCCGGCCGTGCCGACGAGCCCGGTCCCGAGCGCGCGCGAGCAGGTGCGTCGCGTGCTGCTGGTGGCCGGGATCGTGCCTGTCCTCATCGGGCTCGCCTTCCTGCTCAAGGTGATGGTGATGGGCCACCACGACCGTGGCGGCCGCGAAGCGTGGGACGAACGCGACGCGGCGACCGCGATGGAGCACTACGCCGCCAACCGCGACTTCAACTTCCTGCAGCCGTGGATCGCCCACTTCGACGCCGGCAACGCTGCGTACCTCCTCGGTGAGAACGCCCGGGCGGTGGCCTACTTCGGCGAGGCGCTGGAGCGCGTGCCGCAGGAGCACGAGTGCACCGTACGCATCAACATGTCGCTGACCCAGGAGGCGATCGGCGACCGGGCACGGGACGCCGGCGACCAGGCGGGAGCGAAGGCCGCCTACGAGGAGGCGCTGGCCACGCTGAAGGACGGCGACTGCCCCACCAAGGCCGGTCAGGGCGAGGAGCAGTCCCAGCAGGGCGAGTCCGTCCAGGAGCGGCTCGAGGACAAGCTGACCCCGAAGCAGCGTCCGCCCCAGAGCAACCAGGAGCCACCTCCCGAGAAGCCGCAGAGCCAGGACGAGAAGGAGGACAAGCTCGACAAGCGCAACGGCGACGGTGAGGACTACCGGCGCGACGACGCGGACCTCGACGACTACGGCGGGTTCAGCGACGAACCCCAGTGGTGAGGCTCAGTGGTGAGTCCCAGTGGTGAGTCTCAGTGGTGAGCTCGACGACCGTCAGCGCATGAGCGTCTGGGACGGAAGCTCCTGGAACTGCGCCCGGTACGCCTGGGAGAAGCGCCCGAGGTGGAAGAAGCCCCACTGGGCGGCGACCGCGGTGACCGAGGTCGCGCTCGCGTCCGCGGCGAGCAGGTCGGCGTGGGCACGCTCCAGCCGCGTACGCCGCCAGTACTCCAGCGGGGTGGTGTCCAGGTCGCGTTGGAACGCCTCCTGCAACGTGCGGGTCGAGACGCCCACCGCTGTGGCGAGCTCGGCGACCTTCCACGGGTGGTCGGGCCGAGCCTCGAGCAGGTCGACGGCCATGCGTACGGCCCGGGAGATACCGGACGAGCCGCTCTCGGAGGCGATCTGCAGGGACGTGTTGGCCTGCACCGTGAGCAGTCCCCCGATCAGCGCCTGCTCGTAGGGAGCGGCCACCAGCGGTGAGCTCATCAGCGTGCCGCCGGCCTCGACGTTGTCGTAGGCCAGCCGCACCATCTTCAGCCAGTCGCGCACCTCGGGACGTCCCAGGTCGAGGGTGGGATCGAAGACGACCGGGCCGGACGAGCCCAGGCCGGCCGCGGCCTCCTCGACAGCACTGCGGCGGATGTAGACCTGCAGCTTCTCGCAGCCGTCGGACCAGAGCATGTCGACCGCCTCGGTCGGCGACCCGATCGAGGCGCGGGTGCGGTCGGCGAGGACGACCTGCTCGCCCACCTTGACCTTGGCGGAGCCGGCGAGCGGGAGCTGGATCAGGTAGAAGTCGTCGAAGGTGCCCGGCGTGATCCGAACCTCGTCGCCGTAGCGCATGTAGTTGAGCATCACGTCCTCGCCCAGAGGCGCCGCGTTGTGCACCATGTCGAGCTGCGACCCCGCCTTGGTCAGAGCCAGATAGTGCGCGCAGAACCGCTCCGCGACGGCTTCTCGGGCCTGGTCGACGTCGGTGGTGGCGATGACGGTGTGACGGCCCAGTAGGGGACGGGGCAATGGTGGCTCCTGGAGCGAGGCTCGACGGACCGAACAGCGTAGTGGCGCCGACGCCGCGCGGACGCGAACTCGGCCCAATCACCGTCAAAGGTCCCAGGGTGCGGCACACCAGCCCCCGGACGAGATGCCGACCCCACCCATATTTGCCGGCATCTCGCCGGAGCTATCCCCTCGTCGCCACCTTCTGGACGAGCCTGGGGGTGATCGAGGCGTACGCCTTCGGGTTGATCGGCAGCAACCACTGCAGGGCTCTGGTCGGCCGGCTGACGTCTAGGCCGACGTCGTCGAGCACCTCGTCGATGTTGTGCATCGAGAACGGGATCACGTTGGTGCCTCGGGCGTGGCGGCCGTCGGTGCGCTCACGCATCCAGGCGAGCCGCTCGGCTACGTGCGACTCCATCTCCGGAGCCGGCGGGAGGTCGTGTCCGCCGGCCAGGTAGGAGCCGATCCAGACGGCGCTCATCTCGGCCGAGAGCGGCGAGAAGAACGAGGAGTTGTAGCCGGCGAAGGTCAGGTCGTGCACGTTCAGCGGCATGATCTGCCGGAAGAGCTGGTAGTCACCGTTGTCGTCGGTGAGCTGGCCCTGGATCTCCTCGGAGAAGAACGGCAGCTCCTGCTTGAACCCGGTCGCGGTCACCACGACGTCGGCCGGCAGCGCCCGGCCGTTGGCGAGCTCTGCGTACGCCTTGCCGTCCTTGACCACGAAGGCGGCGATCTCGGTGTCGCGCTCGATGGCGATGTCGCCGGCCTCGACGCCCTCGAAGAAGCCCTCGGTCGCCAGCGAGACCGTCGCGCGGGCGATGTCGGTGAACTGCCCCTTGGGCAGCAGCCCGAGCTTCTTCAGCTTGAGCTGGCCGGTGGTGACCGACTCGACGCTGCCGACCATCGACCCGGCGATCTTCGAGCCGCCGGCGTGTAGCATCTTCTCGGCCCCGCGGATGCTCTGATAGGGGAACAGCCCCTCCCCCAGGCGGGTCAGCAGCAGCATCTTGTAGTTGAGGACGCCCTTGATCTTGCGGGGCATCTTCCACAGCAGCTGCCGCGCGACGACGGTGGTCGAGGCCGCCTCCTTGGCGATCTCGACGGCGACGTCACAGGCCGACTTCCCGTAGCCGACGATCACGACGTCCTTGCCCTTGACGGACTCCAGGTCGTGCAGCTGGCTCGCGGCGAGGACCTGGCCGCCGGCGGCCTCGAGCTCGTCGACCCCGTCGTACGCAGGGGCGAACGGCTCAGAGAAGACGCCGCTGGCCACCACCAGGTGGTCAAAGTGATCAGCCGCTTCGCCCCCAGCGCCCGAGGTGCTGTCGCGTGAAGTGATGTCCCAGCCGCCCCCTCCAGCCGGCTGGGCACTCCTCACCTCGGTGGAGAGTCTGATCATCGGGGCGAGCTCGAACTTCTCGACGTACATCTCGAGGTAGGTCTGCACCTGCTCGCCACTGAGCCACTCGGGGAACGCCTTGGGCATCCTCAGGTCCGAGAGCGTGTAGGAGTCCTTGTTGTTCTGCGTCGTCAGGCCCGGGTAGCGACGCGTGCGACTCCACACGCCACCGACATCAGGCGCCTTCTCGAAGACGGTGATGTCGTGACCGAGCTCGGTGAGCACCTTCGCCGAGGCAACGCCTGCGAACCCGGCACCGATGACCGCGATCTTCAATTTTCTGTTTCCTCTCGCAGCGGGGTCTGCGTGATGGAAACGCTAGAGAGGTCGGACCGCCCTCGCTATCCACGTTGCGCGGGTGGTATCCGGTTTGCGCGACGGGTTCAGCCGCGCAGGAGCTTGTAGACGATGACCACCGCGGCGACCACGGCGACGCCGATGGCGATCTTCTTGCCGTAGTTCTTGATCAGCACCGGCACGACCGTCGCGCCGAGGTCGAGAGCTTCCCCGGAGGTCGAGCTTGTCGAGCCGCCCACGGTGGTCGAGCCTGTCGAGACCTCGCTCGGGGCGGACGTCTCCTTCTCGGGGGGCTCGACAGGCTCGACCTCCGGAGCCGACTTCTGCTCCAGGCACGCGACGAACTGACCGAGGAGCTTGTCGGAGACGTCCTGCATGACCCCGCGGCCGAACTGGGCGGGCTTGCCGGTGACGGCGAGATCGGTGACGATCTCGACCTTCGTGCCGGTGCCCTCCGGGGCCATCGTCAAGGTCGCGTTGGCACCGGCGGTGCCGTTGCCGCGCTTGTCACGACCCTTGGCCTCCACGACCAGCCGGCGGGCACCCTCGTCCTTCTCGACGAAGGTGCCGGAGCCGGCGTAGACCATGGCGATCGGGCCGAGCTTGACCTTCACGGTGCCGGTGAAGCTGTCCCCCTCGGCCGAGGTGACCTGGGCTCCCGGGAAGCACTCGGCCATCGAGCCGATGTCCAAGAAGCTGTCCCAGGTCTCCTCGACCGAGGTGGGAACGGTGAACTGGTGCGTCAGGTCCACGCCTCAGCCCCCACGGTCGTGTTCGAGAACCCGGAGGCGCCGGCTCCGCGCCGCCCACCACGCCCTCTCGCGGCGTTGCCGCGTCTCCAAAGACGCCCGGTATTCGTTCGACGCGGCGCCTTGCGAGACGACGCGCTGGACGACGCGGCGCTCGGCGCCGAGTTCTCAAACACGACCGAGCGCCTTCGTGATCGCCCGCCGGGTCAGCACCGTGACCAGGTGACGCCGGTAGTCGGCGTCACCGTTGAGGTCGGAGGGCGGCTCGGCACCGTCCGCGGCCAGGGCCGCGGCGCTGCGTACGACCTCCTCGGTCGCCTGCTGCCCGACGAGGGCGGCTTCGACGCCGGCCGCACGCAACGGGGTCGCACCCATGTTGGTCAGGCCGATCGCCGCGCCCTCGATCACGCCGCCGGAGACCCGGAGGGTCGCGCCGACCGCGCAGATCGGCCACTGGTGGGCGACCCGGACGAACTTCTCGTAGTGCGCCGTCCATCCGGTGTGCTTGGGCAGGCGTACGCCGGTGAGCAGCTCGTCCTCGGAGACCGCCGTCTCGAAGAGGCCCTGGAAGAACTCCGCGCCCGGGACCACCCGCTCCCCGGCCGGCCCGGCGATGACGAACTCGGCGTCCAGGGCAAGAGCTGGGGCGCCGAGATCGCCCGCCGGGTCGGCGTGGGCAAGCGCGCCACCGAACGTGCCCCGGTGGCGTACCTGCTCGTCGGCGACCGTAGCCGTGGCACGCGCGACCAGAGCCGCGTGCTCGGCCACCAGAGGATCGGCCGCGACGTCACAGTGGCGCGTCATCGCGCCGACGAGGATCGAGTCACCCTCGTCGCGTACGCCGCGGAGCGAAGCGATGCGACCGAGGTCGATGACCCACTCCGGGGCGTTGAGACGCATCCTCATCACCGGCAGCAGGCTCTGGCCGCCGGCGATCACCTTGGCCTCGTCGCCATACTGGGCGAGCGCGGCGAGCGCCTCCTCGACCGTGGTCGGGGCGACGTAGTCGAACGATGCGGGAATCACTGGACGTCTCCTTCTGTGCGGTCGACGTTCCCGGACATGCCCGTCGACGGATCGAAGTGTGCTGCGGCCGCACCGGTGGTCTTGCCACCGGACGAGCCCTCGTTGATCGCCCGCCAGACCCGTTCGGGCGTGCACGGCATCTCGATGTCGTTGATCCCGAGCGGACGGACGGCGTCGACGACGGCGTTGACCACCGCCGGGGTGGAGGCGATCGTGCCGGCCTCGCCGACGCCCTTGGTGCCGAGCGTGTTGGTGGTCGAGGGCGAGGTGGTGTGGTCGATCTCGAAGCTGATCGTGTCGGCCGCTGTCGGCAGCAGGTAGTCCACGAACGAGCCCGAGACCAGGGTCCCGGCGTCGTCGTAGACCGCGTCCTCCCACAGCGCCTGGGCGATGCCCTGGACCAGTCCACCGTGCACCTGACCTGCGACGATGAGCGGGTTGATGATGTTGCCGATGTCGTCGCAGCAGACGTACTTCCGCATCTTCACCTGCCCGGTCTCGGTGTCGACCTCCATCGCGCACAGGTGGGTGCCGTGCGGGAAGTTGAAGTTCTCCGGGTCGAAGGTCGCCTCGGAGTCGAGGTTGGCCTCGACCCCGTCGGGCAGGTTGTGCGCCGCGAAGACCGCCGTGGCGAGCTCTGCGATGGCCAGGCCCTGGTCGGTGCCCTTGACCGCCCACTTGCCGCCGGTGAACTCCAGGTCGTCGACGCTGGCCTCGAGCAGGTGGGCCGCGATCGGCTTCGCCTTCTCGAGCACCTTGTCGGCGGCCCGCACGAGCGCCTCACCACCCACGACCAGCGACCTGGACCCGTAGGTGTCATAGCCCTTGGCCGCGATCTGGGTGTCGCCGTGGAGCACCTCGACGTCCTCGAAAGGTACGCCGAGCCGGTCCGCCACGATCTGGCTGAACGCGGTCTCGTGCCCCTGACCGTGCGCACTCGCGCCGGTGATCACCTCGACCTTGCCGGTCGGGGTGAGCCGCACCTGGGCGTGCTCCCAGCCACCGGCCCCGTAGTCGAGGCTCCCCAGCACCCGTGACGGAGCCAGGCCGCACATCTCGGTGAAGGTCGAGACGCCGATGCCGAGCTGGACCGGGTCGTTGATGGCCCGCCGCTCGGCCTGCTCGCGACGGAGCTCGTCGTAGCCGAACATCTCCTTCGCTCTGGCGGTCGCGGACTCGTAGTCGCCGGAGTCGTAGGTCAGGCCCGCGACGGTCGTGAACGGGAACTCCTCGTGCTTGATCCAGTTCTTCTCCCGGATCTCGAGCGGGTCGACCCCGACCTCGGCGGCCAGCTCGTCCATCAGCCGCTCGATGGCGTACGTCGCCTCCGGCCGTCCCGCGCCGCGGTAGGCGTCGGTCCAGGTGGTGTTGGTGAGCACCGTCTGGCAGTTGAACTGGTAGGCCGGGAACTTGTAGATCGCGTTGAACATGAACGCGCCGAGCACCGGAACCCCGCCGCCGACGAGGGCGACGTACGCCCCCAGGTTGGCGTCCAGCTCGACCTTGAGCCCGGTCACCTGGCCGTCCTTGGTGGCCGAGAGGGTCAGCTTCTGGATCTGGTCGCGACCGTGGTGGGCCGCCACCAGCGACTCGGAGCGGGTCTCGGTGTACTTGACCGGCTTGCCGAGCCTGCGGGCCAGCGCGAAGACGACCATCTCCTCGGGCGTCTGCTGGAGCTTTCCGCCGAACCCGCCGCCGACGTCGGGGGCGATCACCCGGATCTTCGACTCGGGCACCCCGGTGGTCGCGGCGAACGCGAACCGCAGGATGTGCGGGATCTGGGTGGCGCTCCACACCGTGATCTGCTCACCGGTCGGGTCGCACACGACGCTGCGGGGCTCCATGAAGGCCGGGATCAGGCGCTGCTGGCGGTAGGTGCGCTCGATGACGATGCCGTCGCTCTTGGCGGAGGTGATCGCCTCGTCGACGTTGCCACCGGTGCCTGCCTGGGCGCTGTCGAAGACCCACAGGGCGGACTTGTTCGTGCCCAGGTCGGGGTGGGCGAGCACCTCGTCCTTGACCGCCTCCTCGAGGGAGACGACCGCGGGGAGCTCCTCGTAGTCGACCTCGACCAGCTCGGCGGCATCGCGTGCGGCCGCGGCCGAGCGGGCCGCGACGACGGCGACGATCTCGCCGGCGAAGGTGACCCGGTCGACGGCGACCGGCGGGTGGGCCGGGGCCTTCTGGTCGGGCGTGATCGGCCAGGCGTTGATGCAGACGCCGAGGCTCTCGTCGAAGTCCTTGGCGGCCAGCACCGTCACGACACCCTCGGAGCTCTCCGCTCCGCTGGTGTCGATGCCGGTGATCCGGGCGTGGGCGAAGGGGCTGCGCACCATCGCCAGGTGCAGCATCCCGGGCAGGTTGATGTTGTCGGTCCAGCGGGTCCGGCCGGTGATCAGGCGCGCGTCCTCCTTGCGACGACGATCGCGGCCGATCTCGTTGGTCTTGTCCGGACGTGCCTCTACAGCGGTCACAGTGCGTCCACCTCCTCGGTCGCACCGCGCGGGCCGGCGGCGGTGGCAAGGTGCCCGCTGGCGTACTGCACCGCGCGGACGATGTTGTGGTAGCCCGTGCAGCGGCACAGGTTGCCTTCGATGCCCTCGCGGATCTCGTCCTCGCTGGGCTGGGGATTGCGCTTGAGCAGGTCGACGGACTGCATGATCATGCCCGGCGTACAGAAGCCGCACTGCAGCCCGTGGCACTCCCGGAAAGCCTCCTGCACGGGATGGAGTCCGGCGCCGTCGGCCCCGGTCTCGACCGTGTCGGCGAGCCCCTCGATCGTGGTCACGTCGCACCCGTCGGCCTGGACCGCGAGCACGTTGCACGACTTCACCGACTCACCGTCGAGATGGACCGTGCAGGCGCCGCAGTTGCTGGTGTCGCAACCGATGACCGTGCCGGTCTTGCCGAGTCCCTCGCGCAGATACTGCACGAGCAGTGTTCGTGGTGCGACGTCGTCGGTGACCTTCATACCGTCGACGTTCATGCTGATCCGGGCCATGTTGTCTCCCTGCCAGACGTCATTGTGTGGGCCAGATCACAGTAGGACGCGCAGGGTTGGATGGTCGTTGGTCGACTTGTCGAGACCCCGCACCCGGACGGTCTCGACAATCTCGACCTCCGGGGTGGGCTACCGACCAGCCGCCAACCGAGCCTTCAACAGCGGCAGCGCCGGATGGGCACTCCCGCCCAGTCGGCGCAGACAGCTGTCGACGACCTCCGTGTCGTACGGAGCCAGCTCGCTGTAGCGCAGCACCGCGTCGGGCTGCGGGTCGGCCATCAGGGCCTCACGCAGCGCGACCGCGACGTACTCGGCCATCTCGGCCAGCGCCGGGCTGTTGGTGCCGGGCAGGAGATCGCCGCCGTACGCCTCGACAGCAGCGGCCACCCGGCCGTGACGGATCAGCGCGAGGACCTGCTCGACGTCGGTCACGACCGGCATCAGCAGGCGGTAGGGGCGGGAGGCGACCTGCCCACCGAGCGTGTGGCGCAGGTGGGAGACCTCGGCCTTGAGCGTCGAGAAGGTGACCGCCTGGTCGCCGTAGACGGCCGCGTGGAGCCGCTCCAGGGAGAGGCCTTCGGGGTGGAGCGCGAGCAGGGCCAGGATCTCGGTCTGGCGGCGGTTGAGCAGCAGCCGCTGCCCGTCGAGCCAGGTCTCCGCGGTGCCCAGGAGCGTCAGCACCAGCCCCGGCTGGGCGAGCGCCTCGTCGCCCTGCGGCGTCGGCCGCTGCGGCAGCGCGCCCTCGATGAGGCGTGCCATCACCCGGGCCGTGGCCAGCCCGATCGGGTGGGTGCGGTCCCAGGTCGTGGAGAGGTCGAGGACGCCGAGGTGCTTGCCGGTGGTCGGGTCGTGGAGCGGCGCGGCCCAGCAGACCCAGTTGTGCACGGCCTCGGCATAGTGCTCGGCGCCGAAGACCATCGCAGGTGCGTCGGTACGGTTGGCGAGGTCGAGCGCGTTGGTGCCGGCCGACTGGTCGTCCCAGCGGGCGGCGGGCACGAAGTTGACCGACTCGGCCTTCCTCCTCATCACCCGGCCGCCGTACGTCCACAGCACCCGCGTGTCCGGGTCGGTGATCGCGATGACGAGGTCGCCGTCGTCGGCGGTGCACCGCAGCTCCTCCTCGACCCGCTCGACGGCCACCTGGAGCGGGGAGCTGCGCCACATCTCGCGGGTCTCGTCCTCGTCGGCCAGCGGGGCCTCACGTACGTCGGGCTTCAACGACGTCGCCGAACGCGCCCAGCTGGTCAGGATCTCCGGCCTGACGAAGTCCTCGGCGTCATCGCCGCCCTCGACGAACGCGGTCCACGCCCGCGCCGCGTTGAGGCGGCGTTCCTGCAGGTCGCTACGGACCATCAGGTCCCCCTTTGGAGCTGGCTGGTTCTGCCAAGGTAGCACCCTGTGACCTGCCTCACGATCCCCTCTGAGGTACTCCTCTCGACTGAAGGCCGCACGGGGTCAGCGCGTCGGTGCGACAGTGGGTGAATGGACACGCGCACCGCCACGACCTGGACCGACCTCGAGGCCGCGGCCAGGCTGCAGGTCGACTTCAACACCGAGTACGACTACCCCGCACCGCCTGCCGACGACCTGGCGCGGCACCTGAGCCGCCTGGTCGAGAGCGGGGACACCACCGTGATGCTGATCGGCGACCCCGCGCTCGGTCACGGCATCACCCGGTTCCGCCTGCAGACCACCGAGAACGAGCTCGAGGCCTATCTCGCCGAGCTGTACGTCGTGCCCGACCGCCGCGGGCAGGGACTCGGCACGATCCTGCTGCAGGCGATCATCGACGAGGCGAAGGCCCGGGGCGTGACGTACATGGACCTGGGGACGAGCGAGGACGACACCTCCGCCCGGGCGCTGTACGAGAAGTTCGGCTTCGACAACCACGAGGGCCGCGGCTCCGGGCCGCGGGCGCTCTACTACGAGAGGGAGCTTTAGCCGGCCTTCATGCCCCAGCGGTAGTCCCTAGAGAAAATCGACAGACTGGTGGATCCGGCCGTTCGTGGTGGCCAGGCGCTCGCCGGAGCCGCCCCAGCGGCCGGCGATGATCTCGGCGGCGATCGAGACGGCGGTCTCCTCCGGCGTACGGGCGCCGAGGTCGAGGCCGATCGGGCTGCTCAGGCGGGCGATCTCCTCGTCGGTGAGGCCGGCTTCGCGCAGGCGGGCGAGGCGGTCGTCGTGGGTGCGGCGCGAGCCCATCGCGCCGACGTAGGCGATGTCGGGGAGGCGGAGGGCGACCTCGAGGAGAGGTACGTCGAACTTCGGGTCGTGGGTGAGGACGGCGATCACGGTGCGCGGGTCGATGCGGCCAGCCTCGACCTCGGCGCCCAGGTAGCGGTGGGGCCAGTCGACGACGACCTCGTCGGCCGAGGGGAAGCGGGAGCTGGTGGCGAAGACCGGACGGGCGTCGCAGACCGTGACGTGGTAGCCGAGGAAGGCACCGACCCGAGCCACCGCGGCGGCGAAGTCGATCGCGCCGAAGACGAGCATCCTGGGCTTGGGCGCGAAGGACCAGACGAAGACCCGCATGCCTTCGCCGCGGCGTTCCCCGTCGATCCCGTAGGACAGCGTCTGGTTGGTGCCGTGAGCCAGGAGCCCCAGCGCGTCGTCGTGGACGGCGTCGTCCATCCGGGCGCTGCCCAGGGAGCCCTTGACCGCTTCGGGGCGGACGAGGACGCGGCGCCCGAGGATCTCGGGGTCGGGGTGCTCGATGACGGTGGCGAGAGCGACCGGACTGCCGCTGCGTACGTCCTCGGCGAGCTCGCCGAGCTCGGGGAAGGTCTCCTTCGACACCTTCTCGACGAAGACGTCGAGGATGCCGCCGCAGGTCAGCCCGACGGCGAACGCGTCGTCGTCGGAGACGCCGTAGCGGTTGAGCTCCGGGACGCCGGACTCCGCGACCTCGCGGGCGACCTCATAGACGGCGCCCTCGACGCAACCGCCCGAGACCGAGCCGACCGCACTCTCGTCGGGGCCGACGAGCATCGAGGCTCCCGGCGGCCTGGGCGCGGACTGGAACGTCGCGACCACGGTGGCCACGGCGACGGTCTCGCCGGAGTCCCACCACTTCATCAGATCGTCGAGCACGTCACGCACGAGCGATCACCTCCACCAGATCCTCGTACGTCGCCAGGGAGTGCCCGGCGACGAAATCATCCACGTACGGCAGCACCGCGACGATGCCTCGCTGCAGTGGTTCATAACCAACCTTGCCACGGTGTGGGTTGACCCAGACCGTGCGATGGGCGAGGCGGTGCAGCCTCGCCGTCTGCTCCTGGAGGAGGGCGGGGTCACCGCGCTCCCAGCCGTCGCTCGCGATGACCACCACCGCGCCTCGGGCCAGTCCCTGGTGTCGTCGCAGGAACGCCTGCAGGTTCTCGCCGAGCCTGGTGCCGCCCGACCAGTCGGGCACCGTCTCGCCGGCCGCGACGAGCGCCCGGTCGGGGTCGCGGTGACGCAGCGCGCGGGTGATGTTGGTGAGCCTCGTGCCCAGCGTGAACACCCCGCCCCCGGTGGTCGAGCCGCGGCTCCCGGAGGTCGAGCTGGTCGAGACCCGGTGCGCCACCCGCAGCAGGACATCGGCGTAGGCGCTCATCGATCCAGACACGTCGATCAGCCACACCACTCGGCGTGGGCGCTCACCGCGCCTGCGGTAGTGGATCGCGGCCGGTTCGCCGAGGTGCTGCAGGCTCGCCCGCAGAGTGCGGTGGGCATCGACGCGGCCTCGCCGCCAAGGGTCCTGGCGCGGGGTCCGCCGGCGCGGGGTCCGTGGGCGAAGCCGTGCGATCAGGGTGGCCACCCGCTCCTGCTCGGCCGGGCTGAGATCGGCGACGTCGCGGTGACGCAGGGTCTCGACGTCGCTCGCCTGGGCCCGGATGACGTCACCGGCGTCCTCACCCTCGCCCTCCCCCGGCTGCGGCTCGGTCTCGGGGAGCGTGGAGATGGCCGCGACCGTACGCAGCGACACCGGCGGCACCGGCATCCTCGCCGTCGACCCGAACCAGGCCTCGAAGACCTGGTCATAGCGGCGCAGGTCGTCCGGCCCGGCACACAGCGTCGCGCGTCCTGCCGTGTAGGTCGCGACCGGGTCGCCGGCCCCGACGATCGCGGTGGCCTGCAGGAAGCCGTGAGCGCGGTCCTGGGTCACCGCCACCCCGGCCGCGCGGAGGGCTCGGGTGAAGCCGAGAAGAATCCGGTCGGCCTCTCGGGCTCGGCTGCTCAAGACAGCAGCCGATCCAGCGCGGCCCGGACGCGATCGGCATCCTCACGGTGCTTGACGAGCGCGCCGAGCGTGGCAGCGGCGCTCTCCAGGTCCATCTCGGCAGCCCCGAGATGGTGCAGGGCCCGGGCCCAGTCGAGGGTCTCGGCGACCCCGGGCGGCTTGAGCAGCGCGCCGGCTCCGTCGGTCGAGCGCAGCTGCTGGACGACGGTGACGACCTGACGCGCGAGCTCGTCGGCGACCTCGGGAGCTCGGCTGCGTACGATCTCGACCTCGCGGTCCAGCCCGGGATGGTCGATCCAGTGGTAGAGGCAGCGGCGCTTGAGGGCGTCGTGGAGCTCGCGGGTGCGGTTGGAGGTGAGCACGACGACCGGCGGGACGGCCGCGGCGACCGTCCCGAACTCGGGGATCGTCACCCGGTAGGTGGAGAGCACCTCCAGCAGGAACGCCTCGAACTCGTCATCGGCCCGGTCGACCTCGTCGACGAGGAGCACCGACGGCGCCTGCCGCAGCGCGGCCAGCACGGGACGAGCCAGCAGGAACCGCTCGTCGTAGAGCGACTTCTCGGCCTCCTCCACCGCGGCGCCCGGCGCGGAGCGACCGTCGGATACGGCGCCGGCCGCCTCGAGGGCGCGCAGGTGCAGGATCTGGCGCGCGAAGTCCCAGTCGTAGAGCGCCTGGGTGGCGTCGATCCCCTCGTAGCACTGCAG
>NZ_JBOHDN010000011.1:0-27105 GCF_050699375.1 Nocardioides sp.
GCCGAGACGTCACTTCTGCAGGCCGAGAGGTCACCCGCGTGCCAACTCGGCCTGCAGAACCGACGCCTCGGCCTGCAGAACTGACGCCTCGGCCTGCAGAGGTGACCCTTCGGCCTGCAGAACTGACGCCTCGGCCTGCAGAGGTGACACTTCGACCTGCAGGGGTGACGCTTCGGCTCGAGCCTTTTGGGACAGCTGGGTCAGACGCCGAGGCGCCGGCGTTCGGTGGCGACGACGTCGCGGGCGATCTCGGCGTCGGAGGCGTCAGAGGCGAGGGTGGTGGAGGGGTCCTCGGGCTGAGAGGTCTCGTACGCTTCGGGGCTGCTGGCCGCGGTGGCGCTGACCCGGGCGAAGTCGTCGAAGAGCTCGGCCTTGGCGGCGAGGATGTCGTGGATGCGCTGGTCGACGCCGACCTCGGAGAGCAGGCGGTGGACCTGGACCGACTGGAGCTGGCCCATCCGGCGGGCGCGGGCGATCGCCTGCCACTCGGTGGTCGGCTTGAGCTGAGGTTCGCAGATGACGACGACGCTCGCCGACTGGATGTTGAGGCCGACACCGCCGGCGACGATCTGCGTGACCAGGACCGCGCCGTGGCCGGCCGCGGAGAACTCGTCGACCATCTGCTGGCGCTCCTCGGCCGGCACAGACCCGGTGAGCGGGCCGAAGACCTCGCCGGGGAGCAGCTCGGCCAGGTCGTCGAGGACCCGTCTGAAGTGGGAGAACACGATCACGCGGCGGCCGTTCTCCTCGGCCTCGCCGACGATCTCGACTAGCCGGGAGACCTTCGCCGACGCGGTCGTCTGGAGCATGGCGGCCTGCCGCATGGCCATGAAGTTGCCGTCGCGGACGCACGCGGCGTACGCCCGCTCGTCGGCAGTGGAGAGCGGCAGCCAGTCCTCGACCTCGACGAGGTCGGGGAGCTCGGTGAGTACGTCCTCCTGGTTGCGGCGCAGGTAGACCGGCGCGACCTGCTTGCGGAACCGGTGCGGGTTGAACTCGTCCGCGGAGAGCAGGAGATCAGGGCGGAGGTAGGAGACCAGGTTGCGGAACTCGTCGATGCGGTTCTCCATCGGCGTCCCGGTGAGCAGGATGGCACGCTCGGAGGAGTCCAACATCCGACGTACGCGCTCGGTCCGCTGTGTCCGCGGCGACTTGATCATGTGCGCCTCGTCGACCACGACGCACGCGACGTCGACCTGGTCCAGGAACGGCTGGATCGCGGTCAACGTCTCGTAGGTGGTCACGGCGACCCCGCCCTGTTCGACCCACACCTTGGCGGCCCGGGATCGCCGGTTGCCGTGCAGGCGGTGGGGGATCAGGGTCGTCTTCGACTCCGTCTCGCGCACCCAGTTGGTGACCACGGCCGCGGGACAGACCACCAACGTGTGGGACGCGCCCATCGCGTGCAGATGAGCGAGGACCGCGAGCGACTGGAGCGTCTTTCCGAGCCCCATCTCGTCGCCGATGATGACCTTCATCTGCACCAACGCGAACCGGACGCCGAAGTGCTGGTAGCCACGCAGCGAGGCCGTCAGGTTGCTCGTACGCAGCTCCTGGGCCCGCACGGCCTCGATGATCTCGGCGGAGAGGTCACCGTGGATCTTGTCCTCGTCCTCGGTGAGGAAGCCGAGCTCGGAGAGCATCGCGTAGTAGTCGGCCGGGCGCTTCTCGAAGTCCGCCCAGGGATCGGCGGGCCGGTTGCCCGGTCGCACCCGGCGCGCCATCTCGGCGCGGTGGGCGATCGCCCGCAGCGCACCCCGGAAGTCGTCGAGGCTGGCCGCGTTGGCGAGGATCAGGTAGAACTTCGCGCCGCCCTTGGCCGGCTGAGTGAGCGATCGGGTCAGCGGCCGCAGCGACTGGACCAGGGCCAGCTCCGCACCAGCATCCTTCGTACGCCGCCCGGCCTCCCACTCCGCCAGCCGATGCAGCAGCCTGGTGGCTGCCGGAGTGCGGCGCTCGTTGTCGACGGCCAGGGGCATCTCGTCATAGGTCCGTTGCCACAGAGCCTGCGCCGCCTCCTGCATCCGCATCGCGGTGGCGGGTCCGACTCCGGGGAGCTCGCGCAGGTCGGAGGGGGGATGGATGACCTCGTGGACGGTGTGGATCCCGGCCTCGAGGAGGGGCTCGATGCGTACGAGATCGGCGAGCTCCTCGACGGACAGGCTCCTGACCGCGGTGTCGGTGTCGACGCTCCGGACCGCGTTGCCGGCCTCGATCGCCGCGCGACGGGTGGGCTCCTCGGAGCGCCTGGCCTCGTTGAGCGCCTCGCCCTCGTTGCGCAGGACGAGGATGCCCTTGCGTGGGGACAGCACCGCCTCCGAGCCGAGGCGGTGTGCTCCTGTCGAAGGGTCGGAGAGAGCCTCGAGAAGACCGACGCTCGGCAGCAGCGCCTCACGGACCCGGACCCGGCGACGGTCGGGCCGTCTGCTGACCTCGCCGAGCAGCCGGGCCGCGTCGAGCTCGCACGCCCAGTAGTGGAGGTCGAGGAGCCGCCTGCCCGCCAGATCCGCCTCCGCGCGGCGGCTCCCGCGCAGGAGCAGGCGCCTGGCGCCGTACGCCTTCTTCGCCTGCCCCACGGCGTCCTCGATGTCGGCCAGCGCGTCGATGAGCTCCCGAGTGGTCTCCCCGACGGGATCGAGCGCGTGGCGCCGGGCGATCGCGGCGAGCCGCGGCCCGTCGCTCCGGTCGAGCGCGATGCTGCGCCAGGCGACCTGGGCGGCGCGCTTCATCTCGGCGGCGTTCGCGCGGTAGTGGTCGACCGCCTCGGCGGCCTCCTGCTCGATCCGGGCCCTCGCCTCGGTCGCCGAGCTCGCCTGCCGCGACCAGGACGAGACCTGGCGCAGCCGGGAAGGGAGCTGCTTGCGCTCGGCCTTGGAGATCCCGGTGAACCGCTCGACCGCGGTCGGGTGCGGCGGCGTGCTGATAGCCAGGTCGGTGCCGGTGGTGGTAGCTGAATCCATCTGCCTGTGAGGAGTCGTGGGGGTGGGCCCGCACACTAGCGGGCAGCACCGACAATCAGGTGACAGGCAGAGGTCGGGGCCATGACACGACTCCCTCGTCGAGCGCGAGCTCGGCATCGGCGACCGCCGCGGCCTCAGGGTCATGGGTGGCCAGGACGACGACAGCCCCACCCGCGGCCTCGGCGCGGAGGGCGGCGATCATCCGCTCGCGGTTGTCCGCGTCGAGATCGCTGGTGGACTCGTCGGCCAGGAGCACCCCGGCCCGCATCGCGAACGCGCGCGCCAGCGCGACCCGCTGCTGCTGTCCGCCTGAGAGCTCGTCGACCAGATGACGCCCGGACTCCTCGAGGCCGACGAGCTCGAGCGCCGCCGCGGTGCGCTCGAGCGCCTCCTGAGGAGGCACCTTGCGGGCGAGCATCGGCACCAGGACGTTCTCCTCCGCGGAGAGGGCTCCGGCGAGCCCGTTGCCCTGCGGGATGAGGCTGACGCCTCGAGCGGCGGCGTCGTCCCGGCCACTCAGCGGCGTCCCATCGACCTTCACTGCTCCTGCTGCCGGGGTCAGCGCGCCGGCCAGCGCCCACAGCAACGACGACTTCCCGGCTCCGGATGGCCCGGTGACCGCCAGCATCACTCCGGCCTCGAGATCGAGGTCGATCGGGTGGACGGCGACCAGGCCGTCGTACGTCACCGACAACCCCTCCGCGCGAAGCTCACTCATCGGTCGCCACCTCGTGCCCGGGAACCAGCTCGTAATGACCGTCGACCGGATGGAAGCGGACCAGTGTGCCGGGCGGAAGCACGTCGCGTACGTGGCCCGGAAGGGGGAGGAAGCCATCGGCCGTCACCACGGCGTACTCCTCCCCGCTGCGACCCTCACCGCCGATCCGGCCGTCGCGGATGGTGACCGTGCGGGGCAGGAACGCGGCGACGTGCGGATCGTGGGTGACGAGCACGACGGTCGTGCCGTGGGTGCGGTTGATCCAGGTCAGCCGCTCGAGGACGAGGTCGCGGGCCTCGTGACCGAGCTGGCTGGTGGGCTCGTCGGCGAGGACGAGCCCTGGCCGGTTGGCGAGAGCGACCGCCAGGGCGACGAGCTGGAGCTCACCAGGGGTGAGGCTCGCGAGCGGACGCTCGGCCATGTCGGCGATTCCGAGCTCGCTGAGCACCTCGTCGGGCGCGGGGAGCTCCTTGGTCCGGCCTGCCGAGCGCTGTGCGAAGGCCACGTTGGCGGCCGGAGTGGCGTAGGGCAGCAGGTTGCGTCCCGCCCCCTGCAGCATGAGCGAGACCTCGGTCGCCCGGAGTCGGTCCAGCTCCTTCGGGCCGGCCGAGGAGACCTCGTGGTCGCCCACGAAGATCTTGCCGGCGCTGGGCCGGAAGACACCGGCCAGGAGGCTCATCAGGGTCGATTTCCCAGAGCCCGAAGGGCCCAGCAGCCCCATCAGCTCGCCCGGTCTCACGTCCAGGTCGACGCCGGAGAGGGCGGCCACGTCGTGTCCCTCGGCGTGGTAGATGTGCACCAGGCCCTGGGTGCGGATGGCCATCCCGGTGATCGCCGCGCGGTTCGCTCGCTTGCGCTCGCTCATGCTGTCTCCCGGACCCGGTCGAGTCGCGCGGCGGCCGCGACCGCGCGGCCGAGGAGGACGGCGGCCGTGCCGAGGATCAGCAGGCAGCCGAGGGTGGTCAGTCCGACGGCCTGCCAAGGAACGGACAGGTCGACCGTGTCGACGGCAGGTGGCTGTGCGAAGAGGGGGATGTCGGGCAGAGTCAGACGGGCACCGAGCACACCGGATCCGGCCCCGGCGAGGACTCCCAGAACCACGGGCAGCAGCTGCGCGGCGCCGGGGAGCCGAGCGACCGTACGCCGGTCCACGCCCGCCAACCACAGCGAGGCCAGGTCGCGGGCGCGGGTGCGCCAGCCGGTCACCGTGAGCACGCTCAGCGCGAGCACGGCGATCGCCACGGCGGCGAGGCCGACCACGGCGCCGAGCCGCAGGCTCCAGGCCGCGACCGACTCGTCGAGGCCGCGGCGTACGTCGCCCAGGGTTCGGGTCTCGGTGACGATGATTCCGTCGTCCTCGAGATCGGCGCTGACCCGCTCGAGCAGCGCCCGGTCCGCTGTCGCGAACCAGAGGGAGATGGAGGAGTCGGCGTCAGGAGAGGCGACGTCCTGCGCCGTGGCGAGGTCGACCAGCGCGACGTCCGGGCCGCCGCCGGGGATCCGGTCGATGGCCGCGACCTCCTCGCCGTCCTGCTCGATCCCGTCGAGGCCGACGATGGTGACCTCGTCCTCGAAGAGCGTCCCGGTGGTGATGACCGCGACCGGCTCGCGCGCCTCGGCGTCGCTGAGCGCCTTCCACTGGTCGGCGCTGGGGCCGTGCCCGGCGCCGAAGAGGGCGATCCGCCGGAACCCGTCCGGCTCGACGGCGAACGTCGTCGCGCCGCCGCTGGGGGCCGCGGCGCGTACGACCGGAGTGACCCGGGTGCCCTCGGGGTCGATCCTCGCCAGCGCCTGACGGACTGCCTGGAGGTTGTCGGCGGTCGTCCGTTGCCCCTGGAGCTCGGTGACCAACGGCGCACCTGCCTCCTGCTCCGCCGCGACCGCGCGGTTGTGCTCGCCAACGATGAGCCCGCAGACGGAGAAGACGGCGAGGGCGCTGGCCACGGTGGCCAGAGCGACCGTACGCCGGGTCGCGATGCTCCGCGCCGCGTCCAGCAGCGAGACACCGGCGCGCAGGCGCCCGCGGCCCAGCAGCGCCCGCCCGATCCGCATCGCCGTCGGGGTGAAGAGGTGTGCGAGAACCAGCCCGACGAGCGCTGAGAGCAGCGCCGGCGCGGCGAGCGCGATGGGTCCGGTCAGGCCGCCCGTCACGAAGGCGACCACGCAGGCCCCGCACGCGGCGATGGCCACCGCATCACCCGCGCCGAGACCCCATCCAGCACGACGGCGGCGGGTTCGGTGGAGCAAGGTGCCGAGGGGCTCGCGCGCGACACGGTAGACGGCCGCGTACGTCACCAGGACCAGGGCCGCGACGGCGATGATGCCGGACAGCAGCACGCCCCGGGGAAGCTCGAAGGGTGGTTCGCCGGGCAGCGCGTACTGCCGGGCCAGGGTGGACGCCAGGATCGCGACGGCGGCCCCCGGGACGATCCCGGCGAGCACAGCGGGGAGAAGCTCGCCCATCAGCAGGGATCTGGCCCCTGCGGTGCCTCGTCCTCGAAGCCGCGCGACCACCACCTCCGGGCGGCGTTGGTCGGTCGCGGCGAGCAGCATCAGCCACAGGACGATCAGGCCCAGCACGGCCAGCTGCACGAGGAGCAGCGGCACCGTCGTCCGGCTCTGTTCGATCTGGGCGTCGACCTCGTCGGTGAGCTCGGGCAGCGACGTCACCAACGACGTGATCGAGTCCTCGAAGAGCTCCTCGCTGACCTCTACCTTGTCGGCTTTCGCGCGGAGGTCACCCAGGTCGTTCTCGAGAGCGGCCAGCTCATCGACTCCCACGTCATCGGCGCGCAGTCGCGAGCCCACCCAGGGGCGCTCGATGTGGAGCAACGGTGTCGTGCCGCCGAAGGTCGACTCGTCGGTCAGCCACACGTCGTGCTGGGCGACGTCGCCGGCGGCGATCCCGGCCAGCCCCTCCAGCCGGAGTCCCTGCCACCACGCTTCGTCGTCGGCCCGGTAGGTGCCGACGACCTCATAGGTCACGATCGGCGTCGGCGGCTGATGGAAGTTCACGTCCGGAGGCGGTTTCCCGGCCAGCGACCTCACCGTGGTGCCGATGGTGAAGCCGTAGGTCTCGGCCTCGTTCTCGGTGATGAGGATCTCGCGACTCCGGTCGGGACAGGTGCCGGTGGTGATCTTGATGTGGTCGCACTGCCCCTCGCGCCACCACAGGTCACCTTCCGGGGCGGTGGGCGAGCCGAGCTCGAGGTCGGCGATGGCGTTGCGTCCGGTGACAGGTTCGTCGAAGTGCGAGGAGTCCGGAAGCTGACGCGTGAGAGCTGCGGGGTCGGTCCGCTCCAGGAGGTAGTCCGCGCTCGGTCCGAAGATCTGGAGGTCGCGCTCCACGCTGGTCGCGTCGTCGAGCGTGACCGCGACCGCGGCCTGCCGCATCGCCCGGTCATAGAGAGGTGCGAAGACGGCGCACGCGGTGATCAGCGCCGACAGCAGCGAGATGACGACGGCTTGGCCGAGCCGGTATCTCATGGCGGACATCACCGGCACACGATCTCTTGACCTTGTGGAGTGCGACAGCGAATTACGGGCAGGATGGAATTCCGTTACGCCACCGTTAGACAGCCCGGTGCCCGCGTACGCCTAGCCTTGGCCTCATGAGCACACGCGTAGGGATCGTGATGGGGTCCGACTCCGACTGGCCGACGATGAAGGCCGCCGCCGACCTTCTCGACGAGTTCGGGATCGAGTGGGAGGCCGATGTGAAGTCGGCCCACCGGATGCCGCAGGAGATGCTCGACTACGGTCGCGAGGCCGCTGGTCGCGGCCTCTCGGTGATCATCGCCGGCGCCGGCGGCGCCGCCGCTCTCCCGGGCATGCTCGCCTCGGTGACGCCGCTCCCGGTCATCGGCGTCCCGGTGCCGCTCAAGTACCTCGACGGCCTCGACTCGCTGATGTCCATCGTCCAGATGCCCGGCGGCATCCCCGTCGCGACCGTGGCCATCGGCAACGCCAAGAACGCCGGCATCCTCGCCGCCCGCATCCTCGGCGTCGCCGACCCCGACCTGCAGCAGAAGCTGGTGGCGTACGAGAAGTCGCTCGCCGAGCTCGCCGCCGCCAAGGGCGAGGTCGTACGCGACGCAACCCGATCCTGAGTTGTGAAGCTGAGAGTGGTCTATAGGGCACTCTCAGCTTCACAACCTCTGTTCGCCCCATCGCTGCGGCTGCGCCAGAAGTCGTCAAACGTTGGGTGCTGCGGGTAGGTCACCAGCGTGCCGGGAGCGGTGTCGGCCTGCCAGCTTCGGATCTGGGCGTTGGGGATGCCGCCGCGGTAGATCGTGTTCTCGTACCCACCGTGAGTGCATTTTGGAGCATCAGGGGGTCCTCTCGAGGCGGAGCATCAGCAGGTGGTAGCCGAGGGTCTTGCCGTGGCCGTCCAGGCCGGAGTAGCCGGTCACTCCGCCGGCGAGGACCGCGGGCACCCGGAAGACGAGCGCGGGCAGATGTGGAAGCTCCGTGCGCACCACGGGCTCGGCGACGCCGAAGTGGCCCGCGACCGCCTCGGGGGTGAGGGCGCGTTCGAGGAAGACGTACGCCTCCGGGTCACGTGGCAGGACCGCGAGGATCAGGGTGTCGCCCTTGTCTCCGGCGCGTACGTCGGCGAGGTCGTCGACAGTGAGGTCGCTCATCGCTCCTCCATCAGGGTCACGGTCGGGGAGACGAGATCGCGGGGCACCAGGCAGGAGCGGACCACCAGCGACTGCTGCACGCCCGTGCGGGCTCCGCCGCCTCCCGCAGGCCCGTTGGTGTAGAGCGACTCGACCTCCCAGCCGACGGTGCGCGCCGAAGCGGCGTTGTCGGTGCGGGCGGTGACGCGGAGGCGTACCTCGAGCGGTTCGGTCGCCGGCGCCAGCCCACGGAACGCCGCACCGGTGCCGATGAGCTCGACCCCGATCGCGTCCGGGGCGATGCCGTGCACCTCCGCGAGGCGTTCGCGGACGATCTCCGCCGCCAGCTCCGCGCGCGCCAGGGCACGCGGACCGGCGTAGGAGATCTGCCCCTCGCCGAGCCAGCCGCCGCGGAAGCCGAGGGTCACCTTGAGCTCGTCGGGCCTGGTGGTGCCGTTCGCGCCGGCCACCTCGACCCGGTCCAGGCCAGCCTGGTGGAAGGAGACGCCGGAGAAGTCGGCGACCACGTCGGGGGTGAGGTATGCCTCCGGGCGGTCCACCTCGTAGAGCAGCTGCTCGGTGGCGGTGCGTACATCGAGCCGGCCGCCGCTGCCGTCGAGCTTGCCGAGCGTCGCGGTTCCGTCGGAGCGGACGTCGGCGAAGGGGAAACCGAGGCGCGCCAGCCCCGGGACCGGCTTGGTGCCCGGGTCGGCGAAGTAGCCGCCGGTCAGCTGGCCGGCGCACTCCAGGAGGTGGCCGACCACGGTGCCGGCGGCGAGCCGCGGCCAATCGTCGGCAGCCCAGCCGTACTCGTGCTGCAGCGGGCCGAGATAGAGGGCTGGGTCCGCGACCCGGCCGGTGACCACGACGTCGGGGTCGTCGGTGAGCGCCTGGCGGATGCCATCGGCGCCGAGGTAGGCGTTGGCCGAGACCAGCTCGTCCTCACAGCGGGAGAGTGGCTCGCCGGTCTCCCATACGACAGGGTCGAGGCGGCGTACAGCTTGGAGTGCGTCATCGCCCGTGACGACCGCGACCCGGGTGGGGCGGCGCAGGGACCGGGCCACGGCGGCGACGCGGCGACCGGCGGCGAGAGGGTGGGCCGCGCCGGCGTTCGTGATGATCCGGGTGTGCCCCGGCTCGATCACCGGCAGGACGGCGCGCATGCGCGCCTCCAGCAGCGGGTCGTAGCCGTCGTCGGGGTCGGCGAGGCGGCGCAGCTGCCCGGCGGCCACGGTCCGCTCGCCCAGGCACTCGAAGACCAGGTAGTCCAGTGCGCCGTCCCGGGCCAGCTCGACCGCGGGGTCGATCCGGTCGCCGGCGAACCCGGCGCCCGCTCCCAGCCGGATCACGAGGCCCACACCGGGATGACGCCGGTGACCAGCGCGACGGCAAGCATGACGATGGAGACCAGCCACGCCCACCCGATGAGGTGCCGGATGTGCTTGCCGATGTCGACCCCTGCCAGACCGACCAGCAGGTAGAACGAGCCGGTGAGCGGGCTGATCGGGAATCCGACCGTCTCCTCGCCCAGGATCGAGGCCTGGGCGAGGTCGGCCGCCGCGATGCCGTGCAGCTCGCCGACGCTGATCAGGACCGGGAGGACGCCGAAGTAGAACGGGTCCGGTCCGAACACCAGGCTGAGCGGGACGGCCAGCACCGCGACCAGGACCGGGAGTGCCGGAGCCGCTCCGTCGGGCAGTGCGCCGGCGGCCGTCTTGGCCATCGCCTCGATCATGCCGCTGCCTTCGAGGATGCCCAGGAAGACTCCGGCCGCGATCAGCGTGGTGGCCATGAGCATCGCGCCCTTGGCGTGCGCCTCGATGCGATCGGTCTGGTCCTTGAGGCCGGGGTAGTTGATCAGGAGCGCGACGACGACGGCGATCAGGAAGATCAGCTCGGGCGTGGCGGCCGCGCTGACCAGGGCGGCGATGACGGCGACGGTCAGGGCCACGTTGACCCAGAACAGCCGGGGGCGGCGCAGCTGCTGCTCCTCGGCGGTGAGGGAGCCGACCGCGTCGCGTACGTCGGTGGCCGCGACGTCCTCGGCGCCGGACGCCTCTGCGGTGGCCCCTGTCGGGGTGGCGGCGAGCCGCCGGGTCTCGCGACGGCCGAGGAACCAGGCGATGGCCAGGACCGCGACGATACCGGCGAGCTGGGCGGGGATGAGCGGGACCCACAGCTCGTTCGCCGGTACGCCGGAGGTGGCCGCGGCCCGGGCGGTGGGGCCGCCCCAGGGGACGATGTTCATGACGCCGGCGCCGAGGCCGACGCAGGTGGTGAGGACCAGTCGGCTCATCCCGAGCCGGTCGAAGAGCGGCAGCATGGCCGGGATGGTGATCAGGAACGTGGTCGCGCCGGCGCCGTCGAGGTGAGCGGCCATGGCGAGAGTCGTCGTGGCCAGGCAGACGGTGACGGGCGCGTTCCCCGCGAAGCCGACGATGCGCCGGATGATCGGGTCGAACATGCCGGCGTCACGCATCAGGCCGAAGTAGACGATCGCGAAGACGAACATCGCCACCACGCCGACGACCCCACCGAGGCCACCGGCGACGAACTCACCGATCTTCACAGGGGAGAAGCCGGCGACGAGCGCCGTCAGGACAGGGACACCGGCGAGCGCGACCACGGCCGCGACCCGGTTGGTGAGGAGAAGGGCGAGGATCACCGCGACGGTGATGAAGCCCATGAGGGAGAGCATGGACACGAGTGTGATGACGATCACTTGTTCCTGTCCAACACCAATACCCGATAGATTGATGTGCTGTGAGCATTGATCTGACCCTGCGGCATCTCCGCGTGGCGCTGGCCGTCGCCGATGCGGGTGGTTACACGCCAGCGGCGCGCGAGCTGCATGTCGCGCAGTCGTCCTTGAGCCGTACGGTGCAGGAGATCGAGCAACGGATCGGCGTCCCGCTCTTCGACCGCACCACGCGGCGGGTGCGTCCCACGTTGGAGGGAGAGGAGTTCCTCGCGACGGCCCGACGGCTCGTCGCCGAGTTCGACACCGCGCTCAACCACTTCGAGGGCTACCTGGCCGGCACCAGGGGAGCCGTCTCCGTGGCCGCGCTCCCGTCCCTGGCCGGCTCGATGCTGCCGCCCGTGCTCGCCGCCTTTCGCCGGGGCCACCCGGAGGTGGCCGTGTCGGTGAAGGACGGATTCTCCGAGGAGGTCCTCGACCTCGTGGTCCGGGGTGAGGTCGACCTCGCCGTCTCGGTTGGCGCGCACGTCCCGGACACCTTGGGCGTACGCCATATCGCGGTCGACGCCTTCGCGGCCGTGCTTCCCGCCGGCCATCCGCTCGCAGCCGAGGAAGAGCTCCGGTGGGCGGATCTGGCGGGCCAGCCGTTCGTCGCCTTCGAGCGCATCTCGAGCATTCGCGGCTACGTCGACCAGGTGCTGGCAGAGACCGGCACGCGGCCCGGCCCGCTCACCGAGGCACGCAACATCGGTGCGGTCGCCGGTCTTGTCGCCGCCGGGCTCGGGGTCTCTGCCGCCCCCAGCCTGGTGCTGCCGATGATGATGTTCGCCGACGTGGAGGTGCGGCCGCTGGTGGCGCCGGTGGTTGAGCGCGACATCTGCCTCATCCACGACCCGCGCCGGCCGATGTCACGGGCCGCGCGAGCGCTCATGCAACTCCTCGTCAGCGCGGGAGAGCGTGAGATCTCCTCGCCGCCGGGCGTGCGGTGGGTCCCGGCGGAGCCGGCTCAGGCCTGAGCGCGCTGCTTGGTTCGCTCGAACCAGATCTTGCTGGGGCAGGTGTCCATGACCATCGGTACGCCGGCAGCAACCGTGCGCTCGAAGGCGGGCTCGTCGACCACGCCCATCTGGAACCAGACGCCGCCCGCGCCGATGGCGACGGCCTCGTCGGCGAACTGGCCGGCCGCCTCCGATCGGCGGAAGACGTCGACGACATCGATCTTCCCGACGGCAGCGGCCGCGTCGGCGAGGGTCGCGTAGACCTTCTCGCCGAGCACCTCCTTGCCCTCGGCGGCGGCGCCGGGATGGATCGGGACGATCCGCTTGCCGTGCTGCTGCAGCTCCTGGGCGATCGAATAGGCGGTGCGGTAGGGATCGCCCGAGAGGCCGACGACCGCCCACGTCTCGGTCTCGTCGAGGAGGTTGTCGATGGTGTCCTGGTCGAGCCATGCCTCGGTCATGTGGGCCACAACAACGACATGGCTCAGCGGATTCCGTGAGCCACCGACTTACTGGCGAGTAGCAAACAGGCATAGACTCCGGGACATGAGTGCCGAGTACCCGTTGTTCGCCCTCTCCGAGGAGCACCAGGAGATCCGCAAGGCCATCCGCGAGATCTGTGACGCCAAGATCGCACCGGCCGCGGCCGCGGTCGACGAGGAGGCTCGCTATCCGCAGGAGGCGCACGACGCGTTGGTCGAGACCGACTTCTTCGCGCCGCACGTGCCCGAGGCGTACGGCGGTGTCGGTGCCGACGCGCTCGCGACCGTCCTGGTCATCGAGGAGATCGCTCGCGCGGACGTCTCGGCCTCGCTGATTCCCGCGGTCAACAAGCTCGGTTCGCTGCCGGTGCAGATCGGCGGCTCCGAGGAGCTCAAGAAGAAGTACCTCGGCAAGCTCGCGGCCGGCGAGGGCAACTTCTCCTACTGCCTCTCCGAGCCCGACGCCGGCTCGGATGCCGCCAACCAGAAGACCCGGGCCGTACGCGACGGCGACTTCTGGGTGCTCAACGGCGTCAAGCGCTGGATCACCAACGCGGGCGTCTCGGAGTACTACACCGTCCTCGCCATGACCGATCCCGACAAGCGCTCCAAGGGCATCTCCGCCTTCGTCGTGGAGAAGTCCGACGAGGGCGTCTCGTTCGGGGCTCCCGAGAAGAAGCTCGGCATCAAGGGATCGCCGACGCGCGAGGTCTACTTCGACAACGTACGCATCCCCGCCGACCGGCTCATCGGCGAGGAGGGCCAGGGCTTCGCGTACGCGATGCAGACCCTGGACCACACCCGGATCACCATCGCCGCCCAGGCCGTCGGTGTGGCGCAGGGCGCGCTCGACTACGCGCTGGGCTACATCAAGGAGCGCAAGCAGTTCGGCAAGCCGATCGCGGAGTTCCAGGGTCTGGAGTTCATGGTGGCCGACATGGGCATGAAGATCGAGGCCGCCCGCCAGCTCACCTACGCGGCCGCCGGACGCTCCGAGCGCGGCGACAAGGACCTCACCTTCTTCGGTGCCGCGGCCAAGGCGTTCGCGAGCGATGTGGCGATGCAGGTCACGACCGACGCCGTGCAGCTGTTGGGTGGCTACGGGTTCACCCGTGACTACCCGGTCGAGCGGATGATGCGCGACGCCAAGATCACCCAGATCTACGAGGGCACCAACCAGGTCCAGCGCATCGTCATGGCCCGCCAGCTCCTCGCCGGGATCCAGTCGACCCTGTGACCGATCGGTGCACCTGATCGGTCTCGTTGAGTGCACGGATCAGGCATGTGCCCGATCCGTGCTGTCTTGGGCGGCGTTGAAGTGCACGGATCGTGCACGGGGCCGCCGCTAGGGTGTGCGGCATGGTGAGCGAGGGGTTCCGGCTGCGCGAGTGGGCGGCGTCGGATGCGGCGGTCCTGCTCGCTGCGTACGCCGGGGTCGGGATGGGCACCGAGCGACCCGCGGGCGTCGACACGCTCGAAGGCGCCGAGCGGCTGATCGCCGGTTGGGCCGAGGAGACGGAGGTCGACAAGGCATACACCTTCGCCGTCGTCGACGGGGACGAGATCCTCGGCCAGATGCGGGTCACGACTCAGCTGCGTGTCCACGCCATCGGCTGGATCTCGTACTGGACCCTCGAGAAGCACCGCGGCCGGGGCGTCGGCAGCATCGGCCTGAAGCTGCTGGCCAGGCACTGCTTCGACGAGCTCGACCTGTTCCGTCTCGAGACCGGCCACCGTCTCGACAACCCCGGCTCCTGCCGCGTCGCCACGTCGGCGGGCTTCCTCGTCGAGGGCCGCGAACGCCAGAAGCTGCTCTACGACGGCATCCGCTACGACACCGAGACCCACGCCCGGCTCGCCACCGACCCCACCTGACCCGCCGAGACGTAACGTACGCAGGCCGAGAGGTCACTTCTGCAGGCCGAGAGGTCACTTTCGCAGGTCGAGACGGCACCGAGATGCCAACTCGATCTGCAGAGCTGACGTCTCGGTCTGCAGGGCTGACGTCTCGATCTGCAGAGGTGATGTCTCGGCCTGCAGGGCTGACGTCTCGATCTGCAGAGGTGATGTCTCGGTCTGCAGGGCTGACGTCTCGATCTGCAGAGGTGATGTCTCGGCCTGCAGAGGTGACGTCTCGATCTGCAGAGGTGACGTCTCGGCCTGCAGAGGTGACGTCTCGGCCTGCAGAGGTGACGTCTCGGCCTGCAGAGGTGACGTCTCGGCCTGCAGGGGTGACGTCTCGGCCTGCAGAAGTGACTTCTCGGCTAGTCCTGAACCCGGCCGCGGAGCTGCTTGGTCTGGCTGCGCTGCCGTTTTGAGTCGAGGCGGCGCTCCTTGGAGCCACGGGTTGGTCTGGTGGGGCGGCGGGTCGGAGGTGGCGGGGATAGGAGGTCGCGGATGCGCATCGCCAGGCGCTCGCGGGCGGCTACGCGGTTGCGGTGCTGCGAGCGCTGCTCGTGGGAGACGACGACGAGCGGGCCGGAGGAGCGGCTCAGGATGCGCGCGAGCTGAGACTCGTCGAGTGCGCCGGAGGAGGCTGGGTCCCACTCCAGCTCGACCCGGGAGTCGGTGGTGTTGACCGACTGCCCGCCCGGGCCGGGGGAGCGGGAGAAGCGTTCGTTCAGCTCGGAATCGGGGATGACGAGACCCTCGGGCAGGCCAGGGCCCGACGGCACGCGTACGTCCTTCATCGCTTCCTCTCGATCACCGCCATTGTCGCCGAGCCTGGGGGCCTCGGACAGTTCGGGGCACTTCGGGCCATCACCCGCCGGTGGATGGGCCGGAACGCCCGAACTACCTCGCCCGGAGATGCTCAGGCCACCGGCCCGGTCGAGTCGCGCACCACGAGCTCGGCGGGTACCCGCTGTCGCCGGGCCCGTGAGCCCGGTTCCTTCAACGCCAGCGTGAGCGCCCGAGCGCCCATGTCGGCCATCGGCAGGCGGACGGTGGTCAGGCCGGGCGAGAGGTCCTGGGCGACGGCTACGTCGTCGAAGCCGCTGACCGAGACCTGGCCGGGCACCGAGACGCCGGAGCTGCGCAGCTGCGAGAGGCAGCCGATGGCCATGTCGTCGTTGAGGGCGATGACCGCGGTCGTACGTGGGTGGTCGGCGAGCATCCGGCGGATGCACTCACGTCCGCCCTCGCGGGTGAACGGGCCGTCGAGCACGGGTACGTCGCCGGCGTCGAGCCCCGCGGAGGAGAGCGCGTCGCGCACCCCGTCGAGCCGGTCGGCGACGGTGGTCAGGTCCAGCGAGCCGGAGACGACCACGATGCGCCGGTGGCCGAGGCCGAGGATGTGTTCGGCGACGGCGCGGCCGCCGGGCCGGTTGTCGGGAAGCACGCTGTCGACTCCGAGATGGTGCCGGCCGACGACGGCGACCCGGCCACCCGCCTCCGCGTAGCGCTGCACCTCGAGCCGCATCGGTGCCTCGACCGAGGCGTCCACGAAGCCCGACCCGGCGATCAGGATCGCGCCGACGCGGTTGGCGACCAGGCTGCGTACCTGCTCGACCTCCGCGTCGGGGTCACGGCCGGTGTGGCAGATCTGGACGGTGCGGCCGTGCTCGGCGGCGAGGCTGAGCACGCCGCTGGCGATCTCGGAGAAGTAGGGGTCGCCGATCTCGTGCACGACGAGCCCGATGGTCGCCGTGGACCCGCTGGCGAGCGAGCGCGCGTGCAGGTTGGCGACGTATCCCAGCTCGCGCGCCGCCTGACGGACCTTATCCGCGACCTGGTCGCTGACTCCCGGCGTACCCGAGAGTGCCCGTGAGGCGGTCGCGATCGAGACGCCGGACGCGTCGGCGACGTCGATCAGGCGCGGGGAGCGGCTGGACCGGACCATCGAGACCCCTGTTCGTCGGGATTGTGACTCTTGCCACATCAAGTGGGAATGGGTAACGTCATCGTAAACGCTTACGTAAGCGCTTTCGTAGAGGAGACCCCGCAGATGCCCTTCACGAAGTCCACAGCGAACAAGCGACGCCGAGCAGTCGGACCCGCCCTAGTCGCCCTGACCCTCGCCTCCACTCTCGCCGCCTGCGGTGGTGCCGAGGACGGAGGCGGCAGCGACGACGAGATCGTCATCGGGATCTCGCTGCCCCTGACCGGCGACTTCAGCGAGCCCGGCAAGGGCATCCAGCGCGGCTACGAAGCCTGGGCCGCATACGTCAACGAGAACGGCGGTCTGCTCGGCCGCGACGTACGCCTGGAGATGCTCGATGACCAGTCCAGCGCCGAGCGTGTCGCCGCCGACTACGAGAAGCTGATCAACCAGGAGCAGGTCGACCTGATCGTCGGCCCGTTCTCCACCCGCCTGGTGATCCCGGCCGCCCAGGTCGCCCAGGACTACGGCTACCTCTTCGTCGAGCCCGCCGGCGCGGCCCCCGAGGTCTTCGAGGAGGGCTTCGAGAACCTCTTCTACGCCGCTCCCGCCGTCGCCGACGACCACTACAAGCTCCTCGCCGAGCACATCCTGGCGATGCCCGAGGGGGAGCGGCCGAAGACCGCGGCGTACGCCTCGATGGACGATCCGTTCGCCCAGGGCACCGCCTACGGCCTCAAGGACGCGCTCGAGGAGGGCGGCATCGAGACCGTCGTGGACGAGGTCTACCCGCCGAACACCACCGACTTCAGCAGCATCGCGGCCAAGGTCGCCGACAGCAAGGCCGACATCGTCGTGGGCGGCAGCCAGTATCAGGACGGCGTCAACCTGATCGTCTCGCTGCAGCAGCTCAACTACCAGCCCAAGCTGGCCGCGTTCTCCACCGCGCCGACCGAGACCGAGTTCGCCAAGGCGATCGGTGACAAGACCCAGGGCATCATCGCGCCGACCGGCTACACCACGAAGGCGGACTACCCCGAGAACCAGGAGTTCGTAAAGTTCTTCGAGGAGCAGTACGGCGAGGCGCCCGGTGAGGACGAGGCCAACGCCTGGACCACCGGCCAGGTCGTGGGCGCCGCCGTCGAGGCGGTCGACTGCGCCGAGCCCGACCCGGACTGCCAGGCCAAGCTGATCGACTGGCTGCGCGAGAACGAGGTCGACACCGTCGTCGGGCCGCTGAGCTGGGACGACAAGGGCCGCCCGCAGAGCGCCCACATGATCCAGCAGTGGGTCGACGGAGAGATCAAGATCGTCATGCCGGAGGACCAGGCCGAGGCAGAGTTCGTCTTCCCGAAGCCGGCGTGGTGAGCCGATGTCTGCAGCTCTTCTCCTCCAGAGCGTGATCCTGGGGCTGCTGCTCGGTGGCCTCTATGCGCTGCTCGCCGCCGGTCTGACGCTCTACTTCGGCGTCATGCGGGTCGTGATGATCGCGCACTCCGCGTTCCTGATCCTGGCTGCGTACCTGGCCTGGTTCTTCACCACCCGCACCGGGCTGGACCCACTGTTCTCGCTCTTCATCACCGTGCCGCTCTTCTTCGCGGCCGGCTACGGGATGCAGCGTGCCCTGCTCTCCCGGCTGCGCCCGGCGACCCTGACGATGATGTCGGTGCTGCTGACCTTCGCGATCGCGCTGGCCATCGAGGGTGGACTCGGTTACGTCTTCTCCGGCACCCAACGGCGGATCCAGCTCGACTACTCGGGCGCGAGCCTGGAGCTGTGGGGTGCCCGGATCGCGGTGGTGAAGCTGATCGCGTTCGGGCTGGCGGCGGTCTCGCTGCTGGCACTGTTCCTGCTGCTCAAGAAGACCCGCTTCGGTCAGGCGCTGCGAGCCACGATCCAGCACCGCGAGGCCGCCCAGCTGCTCGGCATCGACACCGACCGGATCGCCGGGTTCGGCTTCGGGCTCGGCCTGGCCACCGCGGCCGTGGGCGGCACGGCGCTGGCGCTCGACGCCACCATCTATCCATCGCTGCACTGGCACTGGATCGGTCCGCTGATGGCGATCATCGTGATCGGCGGTCTCGGCAGCATCCCGGGCGCCGCGATCGCGGCGATGCTCCTCGGGGTGACGCAGAGCCTGCTCCAGATCCCGATGGGCACCACCTGGGCGCAGACCATCTTCTACCTCGCCCTCTTCGCCACCCTCATGGTCCGCCCCCAGGGATTCTTCGGAGGTCGTCTTGCCCAGCGCTTCTAGATCCACACAGCGACGTACGCCGGGCCGCTCCGTCCTCGTCGCGAAGGTCGTCGCGGCCGCTGTCCTGCTCGGCCTCGTGCTCGCCTTCCCCGCGCTCGCCCCGGACGCGTTCGTGCTGTCGGTGGGCGTGGTGATCGCCAGCTACGCCGCGCTCGCGGTGGCGTGGAACTTCGTCGGCGGGCTGACCGGCTACATCTCGCTGGGCCACGCCGCCTACTCCGGGCTGGGCGGATATGCGACCGCGCTGCTGGTCACCGAGGCAGGCGTGAACCCGTGGCTGTCCATGTTCGCCGGGGCCGTGCTCGTGGGCGTGGCCGCCGTGCCGATCGGGATCGCGTCGCTACGGGTGCGCGGCGCCTCGTTCGTGATCGTCTCGATCGCGCTGGTACTCATCCTGCTGCTGGTCGCGCAGAGCTGGGCGTCGGTGACCGGCGGGTCCAACGGGCTCCGGGTCCCGCGGCCGTTCGGCACCGACGTGCTCCGGCCCGAGCAGCACGAGCGCTTCTTCTACATGTTCGTGGCCCTGACCCTGGTCGCTCTCGTCCTGTGGTGGGTCATCGACCGGTCCCGGCTCGGCGCCGGGCTCAAGGCGATCCGCGAGGACGAGGACAAGGCTCAGGCGCTGGGCGTGCCGACGTTCGCGTACAAGCTGGTCGTCTTCATCGTCTCGGCGTTCATGACGGCGCTGGCGGGAGGGATGTACGCCCTCTGGTTCGGTTCGCTCGACCCGATCTTCCAGTTCTCGATCCTGACCGGCTCCTATCTGGTGCTGATGTCGCTGCTCGGTGGCGTACGCAGCCTGCTCGGGCCGGTCGTCGGCGCGGTGATCGTGGGATACGCCGTCGAGTTCTTCAAGGCGCAGTACGGCGACACCCAGCTGCACCTGGTCGCGCTCGGGGTGCTGCTCGCGCTGGTCGTGCTCTTCATGCCCGACGGGGTCATCCCGTGGCTGACCGCGCTCGTCGACAGGTTCAAGCCCGGCGGTACCTCGATCCGTGAGGTCGACGCGGCCCAGCTGGCCGAGGAGCGCAAGGCGCTCGAGGAGGTGAAGGGATGACCACGGTGCCCAAGGCCGATGTGACCAGGTTCAGCCTGGAGACCAAGGGGCTGACCAAGGCCTTCGGTGGCGTACGCGCCGTGGACGATGCCACGGTCAGCTTCCACCAGGGGAAGATCAACGCCCTGATCGGCCCGAACGGGTCCGGCAAGACCACGTTCTTCAACTGCGTGACCGGGATGATCCGCCCCGACTCGGGATCGGTGAGCATCCACGGACGCGACATGACCCGGCAGGCGCCGCACCGGATCGCGCGAGCGGGTCTCGGACGCAGCTTCCAGCTGTGCCGGGTCTTCCCGCGGATGACGGTGCTGGACAACCTGCTCGCCGGGGTGCGTACGACCGGTGTGGTGCACCGGCTGCGTGGTGCGCACAACCCGGACGACGTCGCCAGGGCGCGCGAGCTGCTGGCCCGGGTCGGCATCGAGCACCTCGAGCGCAGCGAGGCGCGCGACATCTCCTACGGGCAGCAGAAGCTGCTCGAGCTGGCCGGTGTGCTGATGGCCGAGCCCGACACGATCATGCTCGACGAGCCCGCGGGCGGGGTGAACCCGGCCCTCATCGGTCGCATCGCCACGCTGGTGCGCGAGCTCAACGCCGAGGGCCGCACCTTCATCATCGTCGAGCACAACATGGAGCTGGTGATGAGCCTCTCCGACCATGTCGTGGTCTTCGACCGCGGCCGTCCGATCGCCTCCGGTGCGCCGGCGGAAGTGCAGAACGACCCACGAGTCCTGGAGGCCTACCTTGGTGTCTGAATCGTCTGGACCTCTCCTCGAGCTGCGTGACATCGAGGCCGGGTACGGCCGCGCGGCGCTGGTGCTGCGAGGCCTCACCGTCACCGTTCCCGCAGGTCAGATCGTCTGTCTGGTCGGTCCCAACGGGGCCGGCAAGTCCACCGTGCTCAAGGTGGCCAGTGGGATGCTGACCCCACGCTCGGGCACGATCACCGTCGACGGCGCCGACGTCACCCGCAACGGACCCCAGCAGATGCTCCGCTCCGGCCTGGCCCACGTGCTCCAGGGCCACTCGGTCTTCAAGGAGATGACCGTGGCCGAGAACGTCGGGCTGGGCGCCTACACGGTGCGCGACGTGGCCGCGATCCAGGAGCGGACCGACTTCGTGAAGTCGCTCTTCCCGGTCGTCGCCGAGCGGTGGCACACCCTCGCCGGCGCGCTCTCGGGCGGTCAGCAGAAGCAGGTCGAGTTCGCCCGCTCGCTGATGGTGAGCCCGAAGGTGGTGCTGCTCGACGAGCCCAGCATGGGCCTGGACCCGAAGACGACCGCGACCGTGTTCGAGCAGGTCGTACGCATGCGTGATGCCGGTCTGGCGATCCTGCTCGTCGAGCAGAACGCGCGCCGGGCCCTGGAGTCGGCAGACCTGGGCTGCGTACTCGATCTCGGGAAGGTGCACATCTCCGGCCCGGCCGCCGACCTGCTCGCCGACCCGCGGATGGCGGAGCTCTATCTCGGGGGAGCCGCAACGGCCTCAGCAGGGACCACCGATGGTCCCGAGTAGGGGAAGGAAGCACGATGAGATGGAAGCAGAGTCGAGTTTCGGGGCGAGGCGTACGCGTCGGCGTGATCGCCCTGACAGTGGTCCTGGCCGGTCCGCTGGTCACCCATTCGACCGGAGCCCAGGCCCAGGTGCCGACACAACCCGGTGAGCCGTCCGAGGGACGTGGTCTGGCCGTGGTCAAGCCCCGGGCGAGCCTGGCCGACTGGGACCCGCTGACCGAGGAGATATGGGCCTTCGAGAAAGGTCAGGTGATCCTGACCGAGCCGGGGACGGCGCAGCCCGGCCCGCGGCGCCCGTTCGAGTACGCCGTGGTGACCAAGGGCCCCGAGCTCGGCTCGCTGACCTACCGCGCCGAGGTACGCATCGACGAGGCCGTCGAGGTCACCAACCGAGACGTGATCCTGGTCTGGAACTACCAGTCCCCGACGCGCTTCTACTACGCCCACCTCTCGACCGACAACACCATCTACCCCCACAACGGGATCTTCGTCGTCAACGACGCCGACCGGCTGCGTATCGACGACCAGTGGGACGGCACGGTCGGCGCCGAGCCGTCGATCACCGATGCGGACTGGCACGACGTACGTCTCGACTACGACGCCCGCACGGGCGCGATCGCTGTCTATCTCGACGGGGCCGAGGAGCCTCGGATGACCGCCACCGACACCACCTTCGCCGGAGGCCGGTTCGGCTTCGGTTCCTTCGACAACTTCGGCCGTGTCCGTGACGTCACCGTCGCGGGCGTACGCCACCGCTGATTGCAAGAACCTCGGTAAGGAGAGAACCGCCCATGGAAACCTCACGTCTATGGGGCAGACCCGTGCGGGCGGGGCTCGTCGCGGGCGCCATGCTCGCCGCGCTGCTCACCCCCACGCTCACCCCCACACTCTCTGCCAACGGTGCCGTCCCCGGCAGCGAACCCGTCCCCGATCCCATCCCCCAGGAGCCGGTACGCAGCAGCCTCGGCCTCGTGCTCGAGGAGGTCGCACAGCTTCCCGAGTCCGAGCCCTTCCCGGCGCCGACCGACCAGCGCCTCGTACGTCACAACCGCATCAACTTCATCGGCGAGGTTCCCGACGGCTCGGGTCGGATGTACGTCCCCGACCTCAACGGGCCGATGCACCTGCTCGACGGCGGGCAGCAGCACGAGTACCTCGACGTCAAGGACCACTTCCCCGACTTCTGGTCCGGTGCCGGGCTCGGTAGCGGCGCCGGGTTCATCACCTTCCACCCCGAGTTCGAGGAGAACGGCCTCTTCTACACCGCCCACACCGAGCGGTTCGGTGGCTTCGACAAGACGCCGACGTTCCCGTCCCAGACGAACCCCGGCTCCGGGCGCACCGTCAGCGTGGTCACCGAGTGGCACACCGCCGACCCCACCGCGAACACGTTCGAGGGCACCAGCCGTGAGGTGATGCGGATCGACTTCGCCGGCCAGATCCACGCCATCCAGCAGATCGACTTCAACCCGACCGCCGAGCCGGGCGACGAGGACTACGGGCTGCTCTACATCGCCTCCGGCGACGGCGGCAACGGTGTCCGCAGCGACGACCCGCAGAACCTCGCCAACCCGTTCGGCAAGATCCTGCGGATCGACCCGCTCGCCCGCGACGGACGCAACGGGGCGTACGGGGTCCCGGACAGCAACCCGTTCGTCGACCGCGAGGGCGCGATCGGGGAGATCTACGCGTACGGCATGCGCGACCCGCACCGTTTCTCCTGGGACGCGACGAAGGGAACGCTCCTGCTCGGCCACATCGGTCAGCACGCGATCGAGGGGGTCTACGACGTACGCGCCGGGGACAACCTCGGCTGGAGCGAGATCGAGGGGCGGCTGCTCTACGACAACGCCGACGAGTGCAGCCTCTACACGGTGCCCGACGACTACGACATGTCGGGCTACACGCTCCCGGTGGCCTCCTTCGACCACGACCCGCCGGCCAACTACCCCTGCTCCTCCGACAGCGGTCACGCGATCAGCGGGGGTGTCGTCTACCGCGGCGAGCTCGACGCTCTGAAGGGCAAGTACGTCTTCGGTGACCTGGTCAACGGCGAGGTCCTCTGGGCCGAGGCCGGCAAGATGAAGCGCGGGAGCAGCCGCGAGGCGACCCTGCACCAGATGCAGCTCTTCGACACCTCCGGCAAGCGTCTCTCGATGCAGGACTTCGTCGACGACCCGCGCGTCGACCTGCGTTTCGGCACCGACTCCGACCGCAACCTCTACCTGCTGGCCAAGGCCAACGGGAAGGTGTGGAAGGTCGTCGACACCGTGAACCGGCCCTGGCCGAGCGAGGTCGAGCCGTCGCTACGGGACGACCTGGTCAGCTACTACGACTTCGAGCACCCCTTCGCCCCCGGGGCGCGGGAGGAGGACCAGGGCTTCTCGCGGACGCTGCTGAACCAGGTCAACGGTGGCAACGCGATGCAGGTGCGGGACTCTGCCTACCGGACCAGCAACAACGCCCTGCAGACCCAGCAGGTCGATCCGGCGGTCAACGGCAACGACGACTGGAAGGCGGGGACGTGGAACCAGAACGGGGTCGCGTCCTTGGCGCCGTTCGCCGGGGCCGAGCAGATCACCCTGGCCGGCTGGTTCAAGGTCGACATGGACGGTCCGGCGCTCAACTCGGTGACCGCCGACCCGGCGGACCGGTTCAACGCCATCGGGCTCTCCGGGGTGCTGTCCGGCAACTCGGACGGCCATGGCGTACGCGCCCTGCTCGAGCTCATCGACGTCAACGGCACCCTGCGACTGGTCGCGCTCGGACGCCGGCTCGACGAGGGTGCCTCGCAGACCTTCGCGGCCTCGGCGGACTGGCAGAGCCTGCTGCCGCGCGGCGAGTGGGTGCACCTGGCGGCGACGTTCGACTACACCACCGGGAAGATGGCGCTGTTCCGCAACGGCAAGCCGGTCGAGGGGTTCTACACCAACGCCGGCGATCCGTGGCAGGTCGACGGGACCGGCACCTCCGACACGCTGCCGCGAGGCATCAAGGTCGGTGGCTCGTTCCCGCAGGACAACGTCGAGCGCAACCCCTGCGACTGTCGGATGGACAGCCTGATGTTCCTCGACCGGGCGATCAGCCCGACCGAGGCGCGTAACCAGTACGAGCGGTTCGTCAGGGGTCGCTGAGACTCTGATCTCGTACGTCCCGGGGCAACCGCCCCGGGACGTACGAGCGTTCTATGGGTGCTGACGAACCGGACCGTGGACCTCGGTGCGCAGCCGGGCCATGGTGGCGTCGAGGTCGGCGGCGGTGCGGGCCGCGGCGCCGAGCTCGTCGCGCAGGGTCGTGGGGACGGTGCCGTCGTACTTGTAGTAGATCGAGTGCTCGACGCTGGCCCAGAAGTCCATCGCGATGGTGCGGATCTGCAGCTCGACGGGCACCTCGACGACGCGGTCGGAGAGGTAGACCGGCACCGTGATGATGAGGTGGAGGCTGCGGTAGCCGTTGGCCTTGGGCTCGGCGATGTAGTCCTCGACCTCGACGACGTCGACGTCGGACTGGCTGCCCAGCATCTCCATGATCCAGTAGACGTCGGAGACGAACGGGCACACCACCCGGATCCCGGCGATGTCGCGGATCTGCTTCTCGAGCGCGTCGAGGGTGAGCGGGCAGCCGATCTTGCGGGCCTTGGCGAGCAGGCTGTCGGGCGACTTGAGCCGGGTGCGTACGTGCTCGATCGGGCTGTGGTCGTGGTTGTGCTCGAACTCCTCGCGCAGGATCGCGATCTTGGTCGAGACCTCGTCGATGGCGAACTTGTAGCGCATCCGGAACCTGGTCAGCTCGCGTGCCAGGTCCTCGCCGCCGGCCTCGACGAGATCCACCAGGCCGGTGATCAGGTTGCGGTCGCCCGCCGGGTCGGGCATGGCCCCGTCGGTCAGCATCGTGCCTTGTCTCCCGCTGATCGGGTCGACTGTCGTCATGGTCCCCCTCCTGACTGGTCCATCTTTACAGGCGCTCGCAAGGAACCCGAGGATGCGTCGCTTGAGTGGGGTCGGTACATTGACACCCCTCGGGGGATAGAGGTCTGTTCGCGCTACCTACGACAAGGACATTTCCCCCACATGCGCATTCTGCTGCTCGTCTCCGCGTTCAACGGTCTGACCCAGAGGGTCTGGTGCGACCTGAAGGAGGGCGGTCACGACGTCGGCGTCGTGCTGGCCCCGGTCCACGACGACTCCTCGCTCGTCGCAGCCGTCGACGCCATCGCTCCCGACCTGATCCTGTGCCCGTTCCTCAAGCACCGGGTCCCGGAGCCGGTCTGGGGGCGCTATCCGACTGTCGTGATCCACCCGGGTCCGCTGGGTGACCGCGGTCCGTCCTCGCTCGACCACGCTACGCTCGATGGTCGCGACCGCTGGGGCGTCACCGCGCTGTCGGCGGTCGAGGCGATGGACGCCGGCCCGGTCTGGGCGACCGAGACGTTCCCGATGCCCGAGGTCCCGATCGCGAAGAGCTCGCTCTACAACGGCCCCGTCGCCGATGCCGCGATGGTCTGCGTCGAGGAGGTCCTCCGGATGGTCGAGGCCGGCGAGGCGCCGCTGGCTGTCGAGGAGTGGCCCGTGTCGGTCGAGGGCACAGGTGAGCTGCCGCTGCTGCGCCGCCAGGCCTTCGAGATCGACTGGGCCGCGCCGGCCATCGAGATCGCTCGCCGGATCGCGGCGGCCGACGGTGCCCCGGGTGCTCCGGCGAACATCGACGGCAAGGCGTACTGCCTCTTCGACGCCGCCACCACCTCCGAGAACCACGGCGCCCCCGGCACGGTGGTCGGCTGTGACACCGACTCGGTCGCCATCGCCACCGGCGAAGGCACACTCTGGGTTGGGTACGCTGCCACGCTCGGTGACAAGAAGCGCGGGCCCAAACTCCCGGCCGCCTGGGTGCTCGAGACCGACCACGCGCCGTACCGGCCGATGCCCGAGGCGCTGGCCGAGACGACCTATGAGCGTGACGGCGACGTCGGCTACCTCACCATCCGCTCCTACAGCGGCGCGATGCACACCCAGCAGTGCCGCCGGCTCACCGATGCGGTCCGGAAGGCCCTCGTCGAGGACACCATGGTCCTGGTCGTACGCGGTACCGAGCACGCCTTCTCCAACGGCATCCACCTCGGCGTGATCGAAGCCGCCCCGGACCCGGCCGCCGAGGCCTGGGACAACATCCGGGCCATCGACGAGCTCTGCCTGGCGATCGCCGAGGCGGAGCAGCTGACCATCGCCGCCTTCACCGCGAATGCGGGCGCCGGCGGCGTCATGGCCGGTCTGTGCGCGGACGTCACCGTCGCGCGCTCCGGCGTCGTGCTGAACCCCTACTACGACATGGGCATCTTCGGCTCCGAGCTGCACACCTGGGGCCTGCCAAGCCGGGTCGGCGAGGAGAAGGCCGACGAGCTGCTCGGCGCGAAGCTGCCGATCTCGGCGGCCGAGGCCCACCGCATCGGCATGATCTCCGAGGTCGGCCCGCGCGACGCGGCCGAGCTCGAGGCTTGGCTGCGGAGCCTGGCGCAGGGCTACACCGAGCCCGAGGCGTACGTCCCCGCCCTGGCCGCCCGCGAGTCACGTCGCGCCTGCGCGATGCCGATGTCCTACTACCAGAGCATCGAGCTGGCCGAGATGGCCCGCGACATCTTCGAGGACCGCTACGGGTTCGCCGCGAAGCGGAAGGCGTTCGTCACCAAGGCCGCCCCGTCCGAGACCCCGGCCAAGATCCTCTTCTGACCCCGCTCCTCTGACCCTCTGACCCTCTGACCCTCTGACCCCGGCCGAGAGGTCACAAGCCCCGGCCGAGAGGTCACAAGCGCCGGCCGAGAAGTCACAAGCGCTGGCCGAGAGGTCACAAGCGCTGGCCGAGAGGTCACAAGCGCCGGCCGAGAAGTCAGCAATGCAGGCCGAGAGGTCACAAATGCAGGCCGAGAAGTCAGCAATGCAGGCCGAGAGGTCACAAATGCAGGCCGAGTTGGCAATCGAATGC
>NZ_JBOHDN010000012.1:0-2712 GCF_050699375.1 Nocardioides sp.
CGCACAACATCGGCTCGCTCCCGGTGCTCCTCGAGCGTGCCCGGGTTCAGGAGGAGGCGCAGGTCGAGATCCTCGAGTCGCTCGAGGTCTTCCCCTCCACGCTGCCGACCAAGCGCGAGTCGGCGTACGCCGCCTGGGTGTCGGTGAGCGTCGGCTGCAACAACACCTGCACCTTCTGCATCGTGCCCGCGCTGCGCGGCAAGGAGAAGGACCGGCGCCCGGGCGAGATCCTCGCCGAGATCGAGGCGCTGGTCGCCGAGGGCGTCACCGAGGTGACCCTGCTGGGGCAGAACGTCAACGCCTACGGCGTGGAGTTCGGCGACCGGCAGGCCTTCTCCAAGCTGCTGCGCGCGTGCGGTGACATCGAGGGGCTCGAGCGGGTCCGGTTCACCTCGCCCCACCCGGCCGAGTTCACCGACGACGTCATCGAGGCGATGGCCGAGACGCCCAACGTGATGCCGTCGCTGCACATGCCGCTGCAGTCCGGCTCCGACCGGGTGCTGAAGGCGATGCGCCGCTCCTACCGGTCCACGAAGTTCCTCGGCATCATCGAGCGGGTCCGCGCCGCCATCCCGGAGGCCGCGATCACCACCGACATCATCGTCGGGTTCCCGGGGGAGACCGAGGAGGACTTCCAGGGGACCCTCGACGTGGTTCGCGAGTCGCGCTTCTCCTCCGCCTTCACGTTCCAGTACTCCAAACGGCCGGGCACTCCCGCCGCCGACCTCCCCGACCAGATCTCGCCCGAGGTCGTCAAGGACCGCTACCAGCGGCTCGTCGACCTCGTCAACGAGGTCGCTTGGGAGGAGAACAAGAAGAACGTGGGACGTACGTTGGAGCTCATGGTCGCCGAGGGCGAGGGCCGCAAGGACGCCGAGACCCATCGCCTCTCCGGCCGTGCTCCTGACAGCCGACTGGTGCACTTCAACGCCCAGCTCTCGCCGGGGATCGAGCCTGTCGAGATCCGTCCTGGCGACATGGTGAAGGTCGAGATCACCTACGCGGCCCCGCACCACCTGGTTGCCGACAACCCCGTGCTCGAGGTGCGTCGCACTCGTTCCGGCGATGCCTGGGAGGCGCGTCAGGGCCGGTCCGAGCCCGAGGCACCGTCGGTCGGGCTGGGCATGCCCTCGATCGGCGCGCCGCCGCCCCTGCCGGCTGCGCCGGCGTGTGGATGATCATCCGGCGGAGCCCGGGGCGAACAGCAAATTCTTTGGACTACCGTTCCCCCTGAGGGTATTTCTGCCCTAGCCTGAGGCAACTTTGTCTCAGGAAGGGATACCCCCATGTCGATTCCCAAGCTGGTCAACAGAGCGGCGGCGATGGGCGCACTCGGTGTGCTCGTGGCATCTGGCCTGGCAGCCGCAGCCCCCGCAACCGCGGTCCAGGCGGGCGGAGCGGGCGACGCCTGCTTCGACCCGCACGAGGTCGGAGCCGCCCGTGTCGCCGACGGAACCAAGCAGGTCCATGACACCAACCATCTGACCAAGGCGCAGGCGAGCGCCAAGGAGAAGGCGCTGACCGGCGCGCTGGCCGCGAAGGGGGAGAAGAAGGGTGGTGGCGCCGACCTCGGCCCCACGACCATCCCGACCTACGTCCACGTCATCCAGGAGGACGCCTCCACCGGCGCCGTCCCGCAGGCGAACATCGACGCCCAGATCGACGTGCTCAACGCCGCCTACGCTGGCACGCCGTTCTCCTTCGAGGTGGCCGGCCAGGAGGCCACGATCAACCCGGCCTGGTATCCGATCATCTCCGGATCGACCGGTGAGCGGGACATGAAGTCGACGCTGCGCCAGGGCGGCGACAACGCGCTCAACATCTACATCGGCGAGATCGACGACGGTCTGCTCGGCTGGGCGACCTTCCCGACCAAGAACATCGGGTCCCAGGACGGTGTCGTCATCCTCGGGGAGTCGCTGCCCGGTGGGTCGGCGGCGCCGTACGACGAGGGCGACACGGCCACGCACGAGGTCGGCCACTGGCTGCACCTCTACCACACCTTCCAGGGTGGCTGTAAGGGGCAGGGCGACCGGGTCGCCGACACCCCGGCCGAGGCAGCGCCCGCCTTCGGCTGCCCGGAGGGGTCCGACACCTGCACGGCCCCGGGGGTCGACCCGATCCACAACTTCATGGACTACACCGAGGACGCGTGCATGGACGAGTTCACGCCGGGTCAGGTGCAGCGCATGATCGACGGGTGGGTGGCGTACCGCTCCTGATCGTCTTGTGAGAAGCGCCGAGCGCCGGGTCCCTCGGGGACCCGGCGCTCGATCGTTGTGATCAGCGGAGCTGAATCAGTACTGCGACTGGCCCTGCTCGCCGCCCTCGTTGGGCTGCTCGCCGTAGGAACCCTCGGACTGCTGCTCCTCGCCGCCGAACTGGTTGGACTGCTGCTGCTGCTCGCCGCCGCCGAAGCCGCCCTCCTCGGACTGGCCGCCCTCGGAGCCGCCGAAGCCGCCCTCGGACTGCTGCTGCTCGCCGCCGCCGAAGCCACCCTCGCTCTGGCCGCCCTCGGAGCCGCCGAAGCCGCCCTCGGACTGCTGCTGCTCGCCGCCGCCGAAGCCACCCTCGGACTGGCCCTCGGACTGGCCGCCCTCGGAGCCGAAGGACGAACCCTCGGACTGCTGCTCGCAGCCGCCGAAGCCGCCCTCGGACTGGCCACCCTCGCTCTGGCCCTCGGAGCCGTAGGACGAGCCGCCCTCGCTGGAC
>NZ_JBOHDN010000013.1:0-3706 GCF_050699375.1 Nocardioides sp.
GAGGTTGCGCTTCCCGGCTTCGACAACTCCTCGATGGACGGCTACGCGGTCCACTATGCCGACGTCGCGACCGCCTCGGCCGACGCTCCGGTGAGGTTGCCGGTGCTCGGTGAGATCGGCGCGGGACAGGCCTCGCTCCTGGCGCTCCCGCCCGGGGCTGCGGCGAAGATCATGACCGGCGCCCCGCTGCCCACGGGCGCCGACACGGTCATCCCCTATGAGTGGACCGACCGTGGTGTGGCCGAGGTCGAGATCCGGGGGACGGCGGAGGAAGCTCAGCATGTGCGGTACGCAGGCGAGGATGTCGCCAAGGGCGACCTCCTCGTTCCCTCGGGCACGGTGCTCGGCCCGCGCCACCTGGGGCTGATCGCCTCCGTCGGTCGTGCTCAGGTGACCGTGCGGCCGCGGCCCCGCGTGGTGGTGCTCTCGACCGGCACCGAGCTGCGTGAGCCCGGCGAGAGCCTGGGCCACGACTCGATCTATGACGGCAACTCGTTCCTTCTGGCCGCTGCCGCGCGCCGGGCCGGCGCGATCGCCTACCGTGTCGGGATCGTGCCCGACGAGCCGCGAGCGTTCATGACGGCGCTCTCCGACCAGCTCGTCCGCGCCGACCTGGTGGTCACCTCCGGTGGGGTCTCGATGGGCGACTACGACGTCGTCAAGGAGGCGCTGGCACCGCACGGCGTCTGGTTCGGCCCCGTGAAGATGCAGCCGGGCAAACCCCAGGGGTTCGGCCGGATCGGCGAGGAGCGCGTACCCATCCTGTGTCTTCCCGGCAACCCGGTCTCCTCGTTCGTCTCCTTCGAGCTCTTCGTCCTCCCGGCGGTGCGTCGGTTGATGGGCCTGACCCCCGAGGCCCGACCCGTACGTCGCGCCGGCCTGACCCACGCGGTGCGGTCCCCGGAGGGCAAGGAGCAGTATCTCCGTGGGTGGTATGACGGCTCGCGTGCCGGCGTCTCTCCCGTCGGCGGCCCGGGCTCGCACCTGATCGGTGACCTGGCCGGGGCGAACTGTCTGATCGTGATCCCGCCCGAGACGACCTCGCTGAGCGAGGGCGCCGACGTGGACGTCATCGAGCTGGACGGTGAGTTCTGATGCCCGACAGGCTGACCCATGTCGACGAGTCCGGCGCGGCCCGGATGGTCGATGTCTCCGAGAAGGCGGTGACGACCCGTACCGCGACCGCGTCGGGGCGGGTGCTGGTCTCCGAGGAGGTGATCGCGCTGCTCCGCGGCGAAGGAGTGCCGAAGGGCGACGCGCTCGCCGTCGCCCGCATCGCCGGGATCATGGGGGCGAAGAAGACACCCGATCTGATCCCGCTGTGCCACCCGCTGGCCATCTCTGGCGTGAAGGTCGAGCTGAGCGTGACCGACGCCGCCGTCGAGGTCACCGCGACCGTGAAGACAACCGACCGCACCGGCGTCGAGATGGAGGCGCTGACCGCGGTCGCGGTCGCGGGCCTCACCGTCGTGGACATGGTCAAGGCTGTCGACAAGGGCGCGATCATCACCGATATCCAGGTCGAGACCAAGACCGGCGGGAAGTCGGGAGACTGGCAACGGGGGCAGCGATGAGCCTCCGGGCCAGCGTCGTCGTCGCCTCCAACCGCGCCTCGGCCGGTGTCTACGAGGACACCACCGGTCCACTCCTGGTCGCCTTCCTGGAGGAGCTCGACTTCGTGGTCGGCTCTCCCGAGGTCGTACGCGACGGCGATCCCGTCGGGGAGGCGATCGCCCGGGCCGCGAAGGAGGGGGCGCGGGTCGTCCTCACCACCGGAGGCACCGGGCTCACCCCCACCGACCGCACCCCCGAGGTGACCCGCCCGCTGCTCGATCGCGAGATCCCGGGGATCGCGGAGGGCATCAGAGCCGCCGGAGTGGCGAAGGGGATCCCGACGGCGCTACTGTCCCGCGGTCTGGCCGGTCAGATCGGAGCGTGTGTGGTGGTGAACCTTCCTGGGTCCCGGGGCGGGGTGAAGGACGCGATCGACGTCCTCCGTCCGGTGCTGACCCATGCTGTGGAGCAGTCGGTCGGCAGTGACCACTGATTGCGACCGCCGATGACCGATCCCGGCTGGCCCGCCATTCTCACGCACGGCGCGGTGACCATTCGTCCGCTCGACCGCATCGACGCCAAGGCGTGGACCGATGCCCGCCGCCGTTCGGCTGCCTGGCTGCATGAGTGGGACGCGACCGTGCCGCCCGGATCGACTGCTCGTCCAACGACCTTCGCGGGCCTCGTACGTCGTCTGCGCCGGCAGGCCAAGCGAGGGACGACCTATCCGTTCGCGATCGAGGTCGACGGCAGGTTCGCCGGGCAGGTCACGGTCAACAACATCGTGCGCGGCTCCGCTCAGTTCGCCTCGATCGGCTACTGGATCGACCAGCAGTTCGCCGGACGCGGGGTGATGCCGCTCGCGGTGGCGCTCGTCATCGACCACTGTTTCACCACTGCGCGGCTGCATCGCATCGAGATATGCATCCGTCCGGAGAACTCCAACTCGCTCCGCGTGGTGGAGAAGCTCGGCATCAACGAGATCGGCTACGCTCCCAGATTCCTGCACATCGACGGTGCCTGGCGAGATCACCGAATCTTCGCGATAACGGTTGAAGAATGTCACCTAGGAATGCTTTCTCGGCTCGGTTTGTCACCTGAATGAGGCGCTGACCTCGGCGTGTCCGGCTGAAATCACACAAGTCACACGCGACACACCACTGCACATCCGCCTACGGGCTGGTAATGGCTCCTACGCTTCCTAACGTGGACCCGAGCGCACTCATCTTCGTCGCCCTCGCCGTGGCGTGGGCGGTGTACTTGGTGCCGAAAGCGCTCGAGGCCAATGCGACCGCCGAGGACGGTGCGAAGAGCCGGGCCAGCGCCGCCATCTCCGCCTCGCGCCGGATTCTGGCGCGTCGTGAAGCGACCGGCAAGGACTCCACCGACCTGGTGACCGGGAAGGCGAAGAAGTCCGCTCCGGAGGTCGCTGCCGAGGACGAGCCGGCCGCGCGGCCGGTGCCGATGGCCGTACGCCGCCGAGCTGCCCGTGCCGCGGCCAAGCGCCGCAGCATCGTGCTCGGTGTGCTGCTCCTGGGCGTGGCCGTGGTCGGCACGCTCGCCGCCTTCGGAGTCTTCGGTCCGGTCTGGATCGCGATCCCGGGTGTGCTCGTCGCAGCCTGGCTGATCACCTGCCGGGTCAGTGTCCGTGCTCAGCAGGAGATCTGGGCACGCACGCCGCTGCCCGCCGAGATCCCCGAGCCCGAGCCGGTCGCACCGCCCCGGATCACCTTCGACATCGACCACGACACCGGTGACCTGGTCGCCGTGGTCGAGCACGAGGACACCGGCGAGCAGCTCCCCGAGGGTGCCTGGAAGCCAGTGGAGACCCCGCTGCCGACGTACGTCTCCAAGGAGGCCGCGCCGCGCCGCACCGTCCGCACCATCGATCTGGACGCCACCGGCGTGTGGAGCTCGGGCCGCAACGCCGCCGACTCCAAGCTCGTCCGCGAGGCCGAGGAAGCCGAGCGTGCCGCTGCCGAGGCCGCGGAGGCGGCACGTGGTCGCGCCACGGGCTCCTGAGGCCTACTGATTGGGATTCACCCGCGACGAGGTGCTAACGTTTCTCATCGCTTGGGGCTGTGGCGCAGTTGGTAGCGCGTCTCGTTCGCAATGAGAAGGCCAGGGGTTCGAATCCCCTCAGCTCCACCAA
>NZ_JBOHDN010000014.1:0-5227 GCF_050699375.1 Nocardioides sp.
AGCCGATAGTTCGTCCCTGGTCCGTCGTCAGGGTGCGTGCTGGGCAAGGCGCCCCTGCGAAGGCATACCGGGGTCTTTCGAGCGGGGGCAACGCCGCCCAGTGCGTGCCATGGCGGCGGACCGGGGAGGAACTTGAGGCGATGACCACTAGTGGGCCGGGGCGTCGTTGCGCTCGGGGGCGGGGAAGGCGACCCGGTTGAGGCCGCGGACGGCAGGGCTCAGCAGCGTCGCCAGCGAGATCACGACGTAGGCGATCCCGGCGATCGCGAGTATGTTCTTGATCCCGTACGCAGCGGCCAGCGGTCCCATCGCCAGCTGGCCGATCGGGATGGCGATATAGGTGCCGAGCTGGTCGTAGGAGGACGCCCGGGAGAGCAGGTCGCTCGGGACGTTCTCCTGCATCGAGAGCTGCCAACCGAGGCTGAAGACCTGGATGCCGGCCCCGGAGAGAGCGGCCGCGGGAAGCAGCACGGCCAGCTCGGTGGAGAACCCGAGAGCGGCGATCGGCAGGCCGAACAGGGCCATCCCGATCATGCCGAAGAGCAGCGGCCGCTCCAGTCGTACCTTCATCAGGACGAGCGTCGCGGTGAGCACGCCGATGCCTTGGAAGGTCAGGATCAGCCCCCAGCCGCCGGCGCCGAGCGAGGATCCCTCGGCGCGCTGCGGGCCGAGGGTGAGCAGCCCACCCTCGTAGAGGGCGTTGAGCATGGTCGCGGCACCGACGCAGAGCCACAGCCAGGTCGTCGTGCGGAAGTAGTTCCAGCCCAGGCGCAGGTCTCCGATGATCGAGGCCTTGCCGGTGACCGTGCCGCTGAGCTTCACCGGCAGCAACAGCACCGCGGCGATGAGCCAGGTGGCCGCGTCGATGGCCAGCGCCCAGCCGGCACCGATGCTGAGGACCAGCAGGCCCGCGGTGCCGGGGCCGGCGACCGCGACGACGGCCCTGGTCAGCGACATCAGCACGTTGGCTTCCTGCAGCATGGACCGCGGCACCACCAGCGGGATGATGCCCTGCTGGGCGGGCAGGCCGGCCGCGGAGACGATGCCGTTGAGCGCCGAGAGCGCGATCAGGTGCCACAGCTCGGCGACACCGGAGATGACGAGGACGGCCACGGCGGCCTGGCTCAGACCGGAGACCACGTTTGAGGCGAGCAGGACACGAGCACGGCCCATCCGGTCGGCGAGCACGCCACCGATGAGCATGAAGATGATCATCGGGATGGTGCGGGCGGCGAGGACGGCGCCGATCGCGATCGGGGCGTCGCTCACCTCCAACACCGCGAAGGCGAGGGCGACGGGCGCCATGAAGTTGCCCACCAGGTTTACCGAGCGGGATGCGAAGAACCACCGAAAGTGGGGTTGGCGAAGGGGGGCTGTCGCCGAGATCGGAGCCATCCGGAGAGGATAGACGGAAAGCCCATTTCTATGGGTGGAAGTCGGTCAATTCTGTCATGAGACCGTTATTCCGGCCGCTCGCATCTCGTCGACGGCGGTTGCCGTGGTCGCGGGGGCCACTCCGGCCGTCAGATCGGTGAGCAGCCGCGTGCGGAAACCGGCGCTCTGTGCGTCGATCGCGGTGGCACGTACGCAATGGTCTGTCGCGAGACCGCACACGTCGACCTCCTCGATGTCGTGGGCGCGGAGCCAGTCGGTCAGGCCGACGCCGTCGGTGGCCGCGCCCTCGAACCCGGAGTAGGCCGCTGCGTACTCACCCTTGCGGAAGATCTCGTCGAAGCACACCGGGTCGAGGTTGGGGTGGAACGCCTCGCCCTCGGTGCCGACCACGCAGTGCGCCGGCCAGGAGTCCACGTAGTCCGGCGGGTTGCCGAAGTGCGCGCCCGGGTCGATGTGGTGGTCCTTGGTGGCCACGACCAGTCCGTACGTCTGGTCCGGCTCCTTGCTCGCGGCTCGCTCCCGCAGCAGCTGGCCGATGTCATAGGCCACCCGCGCGCCCCCGGTCACAGCCAGGGACCCGCCCTCGCAGAAGTCGTTCTGTACGTCGACCACGATCAGTGCACGCGTCATGCTCGCCACACTAACCCGGTGTCACTGGAAGAGGGTCGGGATCGCCGGGTCGCCCTTGAGGAGCGAGTGGGCGATCACGGGGAGCTCTGCGACCGAGGCCTGATGGCGGTCCCTGGCGGCGTCGAGGGGCTCGCGGCCGACGACCTTTCCGGCCTTGACCAGGTGGGTGAGCAGCGGGCGGTCGTTTCCGTCGCCGTCGGGGGGAGTGCCGATGCCGATCACCTCGGCGTCGGCTGTGTCCATGCCTGTGGACTTGCGGTTGCGGCGGCGCAGGGCGTACTTCCGCCCGCCGATCGAGGTCTTGGCGGCGCTCTTCTTGGCGACCGGCTCGAGCTCGCCGGAGGCGCCCTCGCGGGCGACCAGCTTGTAGACGAATCCGGCGGTCGGGTGACCCGAGCCGGTGACCAGCTGGGTGCCGACGCCGTAGCCGTCGACCGGGCTGGCGGCGAGGCCGGCGATGGCGTACTCGTCCAGGTCGCTGGTCACGATGATCTTCGTGCTGGTGGCGCCGAGGTCGTCGAGCTGGCGGCGTACGTCATGGGCGAGGAGCCCCAGGTCACCGGAGTCGATCCGCACCGCACCGAGCTCGGGACCGGCGATCTCGACCGCCTTCGCCACCGCCTCGGCGATGTCGTAGGTGTCCACCAGCAGGGTGGTGCCCTTGCCGAGCGAGGCGACCTGGGCCCGGAAGGCCTGCTCCTCGGTGTCGTGCAGGAGCGTGAACGCGTGGGCGGAGGTGCCGGTGGTGGGCACCCCGAAGAGCTCTCGGGCGGCGAGGTTCGAGGTGGCGGTGAAACCGGCGACGTACGCAGCGCGGGCGGCGGCGATCGCGGCCGCCTCGTGGGTGCGGCGCGAGCCCATCTCGATGCACGGGCGCTCCCCGGCCGCCATCGTCATCCGGGAGGCCGCGGTGGCGATGGCCGAGTCGTGGTTGTAGATCGAGAGCAGCACCGTCTCCAGGACGACCGCCTCGGCGAAGCTGGACTCCACCACGACCAGTGGCGACTGCGGGAAGAACGTCTCGCCCTCGGCGTACCCCCAGATGTCGCCGGTGAAGCGGTAGCTCGCGAGCCACTCCAGGGTCGGTCCGTCGACGACGCCCTCGAGCACCGCCAGTTGCTCGGGGCCGAAGCGGAAGGCCTCGATGGCGTCGAGCGCGCGCCCGACCCCGGCCACCACGCCGTAGCGCCGCCCGCCGGCGAGCCGCCGGGGGAAAAGCTCGAAGACGCCACGGCGCTCCGCGGTGCCCGCCTCGAGGGCGGCCTGGAGCATGGTCAGCTCGTAGTGATCTGTCAGGAGCGCGGTCGAGTCCGCTGTCGAGTCCACGGGATCATCGTGGCACGATGGATGCCATGAGCGAGCGCAAGCGAGCGACCGTCAGGGTCCTCATGTCGCCGGGTCCGTACTCTTGCGCCTGCGCTACGGAGTCGGCGATATGAGCGCGCCAAGCCCCGTGGAGCTCGACGAGCCCGAGATCGACGAGGTCGTGGCCCCGTCGACCCCATGGGTGACCATCGTCTGGAACGATCCGGTCAACCTGATGTCGTACGTCACCTTCGTCTTCCAGAAGTACTTCGGCTACTCGAAGAAGAAGTCGGAGAAGCTGATGATGGAGGTGCACCAGGACGGTAAGTCGGCGGTCTCCTCCGGGTCGCGCGAGGAGATGGAGCGCGACGTGCAGGCGATGCACGAGTACGGGCTGTGGGCGACCCTCGAGAAGCAGGACTGATGGGCGGGTTCAGCTACCACCGGCGCAGCAAGCAGATCATCGCGACCTTCTCCGGGTTCGAGGCCGACCTGCTGCGTTCCCTCGCCTCCCAGCTCGTCGAGCTGCTCCGCAACGAGGTCGCCGCGCCCGCCGAGAGCGATGACCCGCTGGAGGCCATGCTCGACTTCTCGGGGCCGACCACCGAGCCCGAGGACCCGGTGCTGAAGCGCCTCTTCCCGACCGCCTACGGCGAGGACGAAGAGGCAGCCGGAGAGTTCCGGCGCTTCACCGAGGGCGGGCTGCGTGACGGCAAGGCACGAGCGGCCGCGACGATCATCGACGAGCTGGAGGAGGCCGGGCTCCCGGCCGAGCTGGACGAGGACGGGATGGTCATCGACGTCGAGCTGTCGATGGGCGAGGCCGAGGCGTGGATGCGCTCGTTCACCGACATCCGGCTGGCGCTCGCGACCCGGCTCGGTGTCGAGGAGGGCGACGAGGACTTCTGGGACTCGCTTCCCGACGACGACCCCGCGGGGCAGGTCTACGGGATCTACCAGTGGGTCGGAATTCTCCAGGAGACGATCGTCGAGGCCCTGTGGGCCGCGTCCTAGCGAGTGCCCACGGCTACACCATCCGGACGGGCGGCGTCGACCATGTCCGACACCCGGGCACGTACGTCGTTGATGTGCTGTCGGCCTAGGCTGATCGTGTGTTGACCATCGACCAGGCGACGTACGACGCGATCATCGCCCACGCGAAGCGTGACCATCCCGACGAGGCGTGCGGGATCGTCGCGGGCCCCGAGGGCTCGGACCGGCCCGAGCGGTTCATCGAGATGATCAATGCCGCCGGGAGCCCGACGTTCTACGAGTTCGACTCGACCGATCTGCTCCAGCTCTACAAGGAGATGGACGCGAACGACGAGGAGCCGGTGATCGTCTACCACTCCCACACCGCCACCGAGGCCTACCCGTCCCGGACCGACATCGGGCTGGCGATGGAGCCGAACGCGCACTATGTGCTGGTCAGCACCCGCAACTGTTCCAATGATGGGGGCAACGACGAGGGGCCGGCGGAGTTCCGCTCCTATCGCATCGTCGACGGCAACGTCACCGAGGAAGAAATCAACATCGTCGCGACGTTGTCGTGACCGAACCGAGCACATCTCAGCTAGGAGAACCCATGGCCATCGAGGTCAAGATCCCGACCATCCTCCGCACCTACACCGCCGGCGAGAAGGCGGTCTCCGCCGAGGGCAAGACCCTGAGTGCGCTCATCGACGACCTCGAGGCGAACCACTCCGGCATCAAGGAGCGCCTCATCGACAACGGCGACCTGCGCCGCTTCGTCAACGTCTACATCAACGACGAGGACGTCCGTTTCATCGGCTCCCTAGACGCGGACCTGAAAGACGGCGACCAAGTAGTCATCCTCCCAGCCGTAGCCGGCGGCTGCTGACCCTTCAAGACCGCGGTGTGCTGCCAGGAGTGCGTC
>NZ_JBOHDN010000015.1:0-3522 GCF_050699375.1 Nocardioides sp.
CCCCCTGGGACAGCGCCGGGGGATCCTCCTCTCAGACCTCGCCGAGCGGCCCACGGCCGCACACATGCTCCTCGGTTTCCAAGAGGTCCCACGATTCACCCGAGACCGGCTCAGGTGGACTGCGATGGCTATCCCAGTCCACTTGCCCGCCCTCGGGTCCTCTGACCTGCCTGTCCAACGGGCATAGACACCACACGTCGCACGAAGGAACCACACCCATGAATTATCCTCCGCCCGCCCCGTCATCCATGCCCTCGCCCGCGCCTGGCCCCGAGCAGATCCTCAACCACGAGATCGGAAAGTCTGTTGCCACCGGCTGGACTCTCGTCTCCAACCAGAACGGCTACGCGATCCTCAACCGCGGCGGCAAGGTACGGCACCTCATGCACGGGTTGATCTCGCTGTTCACGTGCGGCACGTGGCTGCTCGGCTGGGCCATCGTTGCCATTCTCGGTGCCCGCCAGGTCCTGACCATCTCCGTGGACGAGAGGGGCCTCGTCAACCGCCAGGAGCCCAAGCCCCGCTGGCCCTACGTGGCTGCCGTCGTCGCCGCCTTCGTCGTCATCGGCTCGATTGCCGCTGCCAATGGAGGTGGCGGGACCGACACGACTGCTACCGACGACTCCAGCGAGGCGGCTGCGCAAGGGGGCGATGTCAAGGCGGAAGAGTCCAACGCTCCCGCAAAAGCCAAGGAGAAGCCCAAGCCCAAAGCTAAGCCGATCGTGGTCAGCGCCTCGGACCTGATCAAGGAATTCGAGGCGAGCGAGTTCACTGCGGATAAGAAGTACAAGGGTAAGACCCTGAAGATCACCGGAGGCGTGGTCTCTTCGATCGATGCGCAGCTGTTCGACGACGACAAGTACGACGTCTCGTTCGACGGAGGAGGGGACTTCGAGATCCTGGGCATCCACTGCCGCAGCGTTGCGAACAAGTACCTCGACACCCTCGCCCCGGGCAAGGAGGTCACGGTGACCGGCAAGTTCGATGACGGCGGCGACCTGGGCGTCGAAATGAAGTCCTGCGACTTCTGAGGGTGATCAAACCTCACGATTCACCCCAGACCGGAGCGACTTCTCGCCGCCATCGCAGACATCCGCTCCCAGTCTTCGGTGTCCACGTGCGCAGTCGCATGGACAAGCCCGCCAAACCCGCAGAAGGAGAGACCCCATGACCAACCCGTACCCCGGCTACGTGCCGATCGTCGAGAAGCCCAAGAAGAAGCGACGCATTTTCTGGTGGTTCTTTCTTGCCGTCCAGATCCTCTTCATCATCTGGATCATTGCTGGCGCCACCAGCGGCGGCACGGCCACAGACTGCGGGTCGCTCTCCCAGCAGGCGTGTCAGGACGCGCAGGACGTCGGCACCGGCATCGGCGTGTTCCTGATCGTCATCTTCTGGATGATCGTGGACTTCTTCCTCGCTGTGATCTACGGGATCTACAGGCTCGCGACACGCTCCTGATGGTCCAGAGGATGCTCAGTGTCGTGGTGATCTCCACGACGCTGGTCACCTGTGGTTCCTTGGGTCAAGAAGCAACCTCGGTATACCCGCGACGACCACGATCAACAAGAATGTCAACGCCCCGATCGATGGTGCCGACCTTCTCCGGGCGGGCATGCGACGCCAGGGAACGACTTCGACGCTGGGTGAGCCGCTTGCCTGGCAGCCAATGGCCTGCTATCCGCGGGCGACCGTGTGACGCTCCGTGACGCCGACGGTCTCAAACTCGAGGCGTCGGAATCGCGGCGTAGATCCGCTGCAAATCTGCGATCATCAGGTCGTTCGGGTCGAAGCTGTGGTTGTCGATCGCGCTGATCGGACGCACGCCGATGCTTGCGTTCGTCGCGAATGCAGCCCGCATCTGTCCAACCTGGCCGACCGGGACCTTCCGCAGCGGCTGTCCGCCGCCGGCGTCACGCAGCAGCGACATCGTCACCCCGGGAAGAACCGCCGCGTCGGGCCAGATCACCGCGCCGTCGGGGTCGATGAAGCCGATGTTCCACGTGCTGCCCTCAGAGACGTTCGGGCTGATGGGATCGACGAACAGAACGTCATCGAACCCGGCCTTCTTGGCCGTCACACGGTGTCGGAGCGAGCTGAACAGGCCGACGTGCTTGATCTCCGGGGTGTCGCGCTGGAATCCGGTGGACTTCACCCTCAGTGGCGGAAGCGTGCCAACACCGCTGGGCCGAGACGTGATCAGCGGAACCGGACGGGCGGTCACCGTCCCGATATTTCCGAGGTTGATGGCGGGGTCGAACACGGTCACCCGGAGTGTGTAAGACCCGATCGATCCGGTGATGGCCGCACGGATGTCGGCGACCAGGACCTCCCGGTCGAGCACGACATCGAAGACGGCCTTCGCGTTGCTGATCAGGCGCTCGAGATGCAGGTCGAAGCCACGTACCGCGCCTGCTTCGACATGCATCGAGGTGAAGTGGCCGTAGCCCGTCAGAGCGAGCGCCCTCAGCTCATCGGGAGTCGCCTCGATGCCGTGGATCGTCGCCATGGCGACCACCTTGCCACCCGGCCAGCCGTGAGCTCAGCTCTGACTTGCGGTCTCCGGGCGCCTAGCGAATCCCAGTAGCCGTCGCGCGACAGGACAGGCATCATCGGCGGTGATCGCGTCGCCCACAATCTGCAGAGCAACCAGAACGGGACCCATGAACACCCTGATCCTCAGCGACCTCGACGGCACGCTCCTCGGCCCCGGCGCAGCACTCTCGACGGCAACCCGTGACGGCGTCAACGACCTCGTCGCGAACGGCCTAATGTTCACCTACGCAACCGCCCGCTCGTACGTCTCCGCGGCCCGAGTCACCGACGGGCTCGACCTGCGGGTCCCGGTCACCGTCTCCGGTGGCGCGTTCCAGCTCGACCCGCAATCCGGCGCGATCCTCAACGAGGAACGCATCCCGGACGACGACCTGGACACCGTGCTCCGGCTCTGCCGCGAGCACCGAGTTCCGCCGATCGTCTACAACGGCAGCCCGACGGCCGAACGGGCCGCCTGGGTGGAGGGCGAGGAGTCCGAAGGCATGCGCCGATTCCTCACGGACAGGGCCGGGGACAAGCGCTTTCGCCCGGCCGACGACTGGGCCCTGCTCCCCCGCTCCGGCGTCTTCTACGCCACGATCATCGGCGAGGCGACCGCGGTCGCAGCGCTGACCGTCGACCTAGCAGCGGCAACGGACGGGAGGCTCTCCCTCATCGCGCAGATCGACACGCACCACCCGGAGGACACCTACCTCGAGCTCAGCGCCGCGCGCGCCACCAAGGCCCACGCCGTGGCCTGGCTGCGCGACTACCTGAGCGTCGACCAGGTCATCGCCTACGGCGACAACCTCAACGACCTGCCCATGTTCGGGGCTGCAGATCAGGCGTACGCGGTCGCCAACGCGGCCCCGGAGGTCCTCGCTGCCGCGACCGGCGTCATCGGCGCGAACGCCGAGGATGGGGTCGTTCACCACCTCACGGCGGCCTGGTCAGCAGATCTGCAGAAGACGTCGCCGGCACCCGGAT
>NZ_JBOHDN010000016.1:0-3821 GCF_050699375.1 Nocardioides sp.
TTCCTCCCCGGTCCGCCGCCATGGCACGCACTGGGCGGCGTTGCCCCCGCTCGAAAGACCCCGGTATGCCTTCGCGGGGAGGTCTGAACGAAGTGGCCTTTGCCCAGCACGCACCCTGACGACGGACAAGGGACGAACTATCGGCTCCGACCACTAGCGCTGGTTCGGCATCGTCGCGCAGTTGGACGCAGCCGGGTCTCCGCCTCCGACCAGCCCGGTGAGCCAGTCGACCGCGGCGGTCTGGTCGACCAGCAGCGGCGCGATGTGGTTGGTGATCAGCCCGTCGCCCAGGTTGGGCAGGACAACAGCCTTGTAGGTCACCTCGGCATCCTGGCCGCACCAGTCGACGGCGAGCTGACGGGCCTGCTCGTGCGGGACGATGTCGTCCTCGGTGCCCGTGGCGACGCGGACCGGGACCTGCGGGGTCATTCGCCCGAGCTTCTGCTCGGAGATGATCGCCTGGACCGCAGGCTCGCGCTCGATGATCTCGTCGAGGCTCTCCCCGGTCGTGGTCCAGTTGCTGCTCCGCTGGAACGGGTAGCTGAAGATGGCGTCGGCGACGCAGGCCGTCGAGAGGTCCTCGAGCGCCTCGTGGCCGGCCTCGTTCAGGTTCTCCTCCAGGATCGGCCGCATCTCCGGGTTGGACTGGGCGAGACCGTTGATGGTCCAGCCCAACGCGCCCGCCAGCCCGGACCCGTCGATGCCCTTGGCGGTGGCCCGCAGGTCGGCGGGCGGCGCACCGACGTAGGCGCCGACCAGGTTGACGTCGGGAGCGTACGTCCCATGGAGCTCAGAAGCCGACCCGGTGGCGCCGCCGCCCTGGCTGTAGCCGAAGAGGCCCACCCGAGACGACCCCGTCACCGAGGCGTCGGGCAGGTTGACCGCGGCCCGCGCCGCGTCGAGGACGGCGTGCCCCTCGTCGACGCGGTCGACGTAGGTGTGCAGCCGGTCCGTGGCGCCCAGGCCGACGTAGTCGGTCACCATGACCGCCACACCCCGCGCGAGCAGCCGGTAGACCCCGATGTCCTCGTAGCCCACGGAGACGGTCTTGCCGTTGAAGAAGATCGGGTGCTCGAGTCCGAGCGAGGCGGAGCACTGGTCACCCTGGCCCATCGTGCCGGGTGCGACGACAACCAGCGGCCGGTCACCCTCGCCCTGCCAGTCCGCGAACGGCTCGATGTAGGCGCCGGTCACGGCCGCCGCGCCGCCGTTGTTGTCGGTCGTCTTGTACATGACCCGCGTCGCGGTGCCCGGCAGCGACCCGACGCCCGGGATGGACAGGCCGGCTCCCAGGGGGAGCGGCTCGGTGCGTACGAGCTCGCCGTCGGCGCCGGGAAGGTCTGCCGGCGGGTTGTAGAACTCCGGGATCTCGACGCCGCGAGAGACCACGTTGGTCTCGCTGTCGGCAGCACTCGCGGGGGAGTAGAGGGAGGCAGGAGAGACCGCTGCGACGGCCAGTGCCAGGGCCAGAACGCGGGTCGCACTCCTGCTTGGGCGGTTGACGAACATCCGAGCTGCACCGTGCGGCATGGGGGATAACTCCTCGTTTGCGGGGACCACCTCGTCCCGAGTTACTGAAGAGTAATGTGACCGCACTCACGGTGACAAGGGTTTCAGTCCACACTTGTACACCGAAATTTCTCCGGACCTACGTCGCGGCAACCGGTTGGCGCAGAATCGTGCGCAGCCTGGCCGGCTCGACGCGCCGAGGATCACTGAGATAGATCTCATGGTGCTTCCCGGTCATCCGAAGTCCGTGCTCCGGGATGAACCGCTCGTGCAGCTCCTCGAGCACCGGGCCCTCCTCGTCGTAGGACCCGAGGTGCAACGTCTGGACACAGGTGCCCTCCTCGAGGGTCTCGAGGCGGATCTTGTCGAGGCTCGCCGGCCTGTCCTTGGCCGCCGCCGCAGTCTTCGCGTCCTCGACCATCTGCTCGGTGATCCAGGCCGGTGTCATGATCATCGCGGTCCAGTCCCAGCGTGACTTGTCCCGGCTACGCGTGAACGCGTCCATGTCGTCGGCCCACCACAGCGCCTCCAGCGGCGGCACCACGTAGTCGCGATCCTGGCTCTTGCTGGCGAACTTGAGCTTGTACGCCACCGGGTACAACGCCCCCAGCGCCTCCGCATACTCGCCGCCGGCGTTCGGGTCACCATGCCCGTCGACCATGAGATAGGGGAGTGGCGGCACCTCGAGCCGCCGAAACTCGCCGCGACGCGCCCGGAAGCTGTCGAGCGTCTTCTTCAGATCCGTCTTCTCCGCCATGGAGCCATGATCCCTTCCGACCGGGACCGTCGCGGGCGAAACTCGGGTGCTGTCGCGTCTCAGCGCGCCTACGATCCAGACATGGCAACCGTCGAGGACGTCCGGTGGCTCGGGTCGAGCCTGGAGCGGTCCTATGAGGTCTTCGTACGCAACCGGCTGAAGTTCCGCGTCGGCTCGATCGTCTACGTCGCCTTCTCCCTGGACGAGACCGAGATGGGCTTCGGGTTCCCGAAGGAGGAACGTGCTGCGCTGGTCGCGAGCGCCCCGGAGAGATTCCACCTGCCGCGGGAGTCGGAGATGCGGTTCAACTGGGTGGAGTCGTCTCTTGCCACCCTCGACCCGCTCGAAGCGTGTGAGTTCGTGGTGGACGCGTGGCGGCTGTGTGTTCCGAAGAAGGTGGCAGCCGCCTACGACCTCCTTCATCCGGGCGGGCCTGGGCCAGATCGGCCCGAGACCAGGGGAGAAGCCGGCCGATGATCCTCGCGAAGGAGCGCGATCCGCGGCTGGTGACGATCCGCCGCGGCGGGACGCTCACCGACGCCGACCACCATCTGCTCGCGCTGTGGGCCGCGACGTGCGCAGAGCACGTGCTCCATCTGTTCGAGTCCGCCGCCCCTGATGACCCGCGACCGCGGCAGGCGATCGAGGCGGCTCATGCCTGGACCCGTGGCGAGCTCAAGATGATGGAGGCTCGTGCGTTCGGCGGGCACGCGATGGGTGCGGCGCGGCCGCTGGCGGGAGCTGCCAGGAATGCCGCCTACGCCGCCGGCCAGGCAGGTGTGGTCGCACATGTCGCTGCCCACGACCTGGGTGCTGCTGCGTACGCCATCAGGGCGGCGCGCGACGCCGCACCGCCGGATGAGGCCGAGGAGGCCGGCCGTCAGGAGTGCCGATGGCAGCGTGAACAGCTCCCGGCGCCGGTCCGTGAGCTCGTCCTCGACGACCAGCGGATCCGCAACGACCTCTGCTGGTCGGTCTTCGACTGAGGTGGTGTCAGCATCGACGACATGGAGCAGGCTCGTGAGCGGCTGGGCGCCGAGCGCCGGCTGACGCTCGCCCGCCTTGCTGATCTGACCAGCGACTTCGACGCCGTCATCGCCGCCTCACGAGACACCAACGCAGACGACGAGCACGACCCTGAGGGCGCCACGATCGCCTTCGAGCGATCCCAGGTCCAAGCGCTCGTACGTCAAGCACGACGGCACCTCGAAGAGATCGACGCCGCCACGGAGCGCCTGGACGCGGACACCTACGGGATCTGCGAGAACTGCGGCCGGCCGATCGGCGGCGGCCGGCTCGAGGCGCGCCCGGTGGCGCGCACCTGCATCAGCTGTGCCGGGAAGCCACGGCACTAACGGCGGTGCCGTCGGCGCTCATCGCGCATCCCGACGAGATCGCGGTGGATCCTGCGTGCCCGTCGACGCTCGAGCCCCGCCAGGAGGAATCCGGCCGTGGCCGCGAGCAGCATCAGGACGATCAGCACTGCAACCGGGGCGCCCACCATGGCCAGAACGAAGCCCGCCATGACGAACAGGTACCCGAGACCGACCGCTTC
>NZ_JBOHDN010000017.1:0-3919 GCF_050699375.1 Nocardioides sp.
GCCAGCGTGCGTGCCAGGCGCCTCAGATCAGTGGAAGGAGTCGCCGCAGGCGCATGAACCGGTGGCGTTGGGGTTGTCGATGGTGAACCCCTGCTTCTCGATGGAGTCCACGAAGTCGATCATGGCGCCGTTGAGGTAGGGAACGCTCATCCGGTCGACGACCACGGACACGCCGTCGAAGTCGGTCACGACATCACCGTCGAGGGTGCGCTCGTCGAAGAAGAGCTGGTAGCGCAGGCCGGAGCAGCCACCGGGCTGCACGGAGATGCGCAGGCTCAGGTCGTCGCGACCCTCCTGCTCAAGGAGGCTCTTCACCTTCCCGCTGGCGACGTCGCTCAAGTTGATGGAGTCGGCGCGGCGTTCGGTCGTCTGCTCGGTCATGTAGCTGGGCTCCCTGTGCGTGGGTGCTGGTTGTGTCTTAAGGCTCAATCGTCGCACATCATCGGTTATTCCCGGTGGTCGGTGGACCAGGTCCTGGCAACCCTGGCGGCAACCTCGACCAAGGAGTCGTACGCCTGGTTGAACGCCCGCTCCTCACCGACGCTGTCGATGAGGGAGTACGCCGCGTCGATCCCGAGCGTGCGCATCTCGCGCCCACTCATGCTGACTCTCCCCGCCAGCACGATGCAGGGGCGCAGGGCCTCCGCCGCCAGTCTCGCCACCCCGGCCGGCACCTTTCCGGCGGAGCTCTGCGGGTCGAAGGACCCTTCGCCGGTGATCAGCAGATCGGCCCGGGAGGCCAGCTCGGGCAGGCCGAGGACGTCGGCGACGACGTCGAACCCAGGGCGCCGCGTGGCGCCCAGGAGCAGCAGCGCGAACCCGATACCCCCGGCCGCTCCGGCACCCTTCTCCGTACCTGTCGTACGCGACGTGGCGGCCGCGAGGTCCTGGAGCGCGCCGTCCCAGCGGGGCATGGTCTCCTCGGCGAGACCCTTCTGCGCACCGAAGACCTTCACGGCCCCGAAGAGTCCGGTGAGGGGGTTGTCGACGTCGCTGGCGATGACGATCTCGGCACTCGGCGATGCCGGGAGGGTGACCTGGGTGATGCCCTCGAGGCCGGCGACACCGGCATCGAGCGGCCGGTCGGCGGTGGCCCCCAGCGCGGCGAGCACCCCCGCTCCCCCGTCGCTGGTGCCCGATCCACCGAGACCGACCACGACGGTCCTCGCCCCGGTCTCGATGGCCGCGAGGAGCAGCTGGCCCACGCCGTACGAGCTCGCCCGCTCCGCTCCCTTCCCACCGGTCAGGTGCAGGCCGGCAGCCTGGGCCGACTCGACATAGGCGGTCTCTCCCTCGACCAGAACCTGCGCGGCGACGGGCTCACCGTGCGGGCCCCTGACCTCGAGCTCGCGCAGGTCGCCACCGAGGACCTCGTGGAGCAGCTCGAGGAATCCCGGTCCCCCGTCCGCCATCGGCGCCAGCGAGATCTCGGCGGCCGGTGCCGTACGCCGCCAGCCCTCCGCGATCGCGGCCGCCGCCTGGGAGGCGGTGAGCGTACCTGCGTACTTGTCGGGGGCGATCAGCACTCGCATGGCCGAAACCTACCCGCGTGGGGAGGACGCTCGGGCGTTCTGGGCGGAGGTTCCGCTCACGACCATTCCGGATGCGTCGCGTTAAGGTCGTTTCGTGCGGATCTTCGGGCGGCGGGCGAGCGAGTCAGACAACAGGCGGATCACCGCATTCTGGACCTGGTGGACCCAGAAGGGAGCGCTGGCCTGCGGCGCGGCCCTCGAGGCCGACGACCAGGGCGCGCTCGTCACCTTGCTGGCCAAGCGGATCGACGCGATCGAGGCCGGCCTGAGCTGGGAGGTGGGCCCCGGCCCGCTGGGCGGGCGGCTCCTGGTCGTCTCGGCCGGCGGGAACCCGGACCATCGTGCGCTGGCGCGCCGGTGGCTGCTCGCCGCACCAGAGCCCGACGGCGTCTCGCCGTGGGAGTTCAGCGACCAGCGCCCACCGGTCGATGACCCGGTCGAGGCCGTGCTCAGCACTCCTTCCGGCGCCGCCATCCCGCTCGCGGACGTGCGGGTCGCCGCCCGGCAGAGCGGTGCTCGCTTCGATGTCACCGTCTTCCACCCGGCCTTCCCCGACCTCGCCGAGGACGCCCGCCTGCAGGTCGCCTTCCACGCCCTCGACACCACGCTGGGCGAGTCCAGCACGGAGCTCTGGATCGGCGAGGTCGAGGCGACGACCGACCTCCCTCGTGACGCCTTCGGCCTCGAGGCCCTGCGCTCCGCCGTGGGCAACCTCCGCAAGGAGTACGTCGACGCCGACGGCAACCCGGCCTGGGTGCTGCTCCACGGAGAGAGCCCTCAGGGGCCGGTGATCGCGAGCGCGGTGGTGCCGCTGCATCCGGTCATCGCGCCGAACCTGACCCATCATGTGGGCGTGATGGTCCCCTATGTCGGCTTCGCCGAGCGGGGCCTCCCGTCGGCCGCCGCGCTGTGCGAGCTGGCTCTGCTCGAGGACCGGCTCACCTCGACGCTGGGCCCGGACGGCCGGGTCGTGGCCCACGAGACGACCAACGGCGTACGTCTGCTTCATGCCTACGTCGATCCCACCACCTCGGCTCCCCAGCGGCTGGAGGAGACGGTCGGCGGCTGGTCCCACGGTGACGTCGTCACCCGGGTCGACACCGATCCCGCGTGGGACGCTGTCCGGCCCCTGCGTGCCTGATGCATGTATTATCGTCATCATGACGACTGTCGACCTCCCGCTGCTCCCCCTGGGGCGCGGCACCGACCTGAACTCCGAGCGTGGCGTCGAGTGTCCCGGTGACCTCCCGGCCGCATCCGACCCTGACCTGGTGAAGCGCGCCCTCGCCGCCAAGGAGAAGCTCGGCGAACGCGTGTTCGTTCTCGGACACCACTATCAGCGCGACGAGGTCATCCAGTTCGCTGACGTGACCGGCGACTCGTTCAAGCTCGCGCGCGACGCGGCCGGGCGGCCGGATGCGGAGTACATCGTCTTCTGCGGCGTGCACTTCATGGCCGAGTCGGCCGACATCCTCACCTCGCCGTCGCAGGCGGTCATCCTCCCCGACCTGGCGGCCGGGTGCTCGATGGCCGACATGGCCCGTCTGGGGCAGGTCGAGAAGGCCTGGGAGGCGCTCTCGGAAGCCGGTGTGGCCGATCAGGTCGTGCCGGTGACCTACATGAACTCCTCGGCTGACATCAAGGCGTTCTGCGGGCGCCACGACGGCGTCGTGTGCACCTCCTCCAACGCCCAGGCGGTGCTGGAGTGGGCGTTCTCGCAGAAGGCTGAGGCAGATGGCGGTGCGAAGGTCCTCTTCTTCCCCGACCAGCACCTCGGCCGCAACACCGCCGTGCTCAAGCTCGGCATCGCCCTGGGCGACTGCGTGGTCTGGGACCCGCACAAGCCCGGCGGCGGGCTCAGCGCCGAGGAGCTGCGGGCGGCGAAGGTGATCCTGTGGAAGGGCCACTGCTCGGTCCACGGCCGCTTCTCCCCCGACGTCGTCGACGACCTGCGCGCCGAGATCCCGGGCGTACAGATCCTCGTCCACCCCGAGTGCCAGCACGAGGTGGTGCTCAAGGCCGACCTCGTCGGCTCGACCGAGTTCATCATCTCGACCATCGAGGCGGCCCCTCCCGGGTCGGCCTGGGCGATCGGCACCGAGCTCAACCTGGTCAAGCGCCTGGCCGCGGCTCACCCCGACAAGCGGATCGTCTTCCTCGACCGAACCGTCTGCTACTGCTCGACGATGAACCGCATCGACCTGCCCCACCTCGTCTGGGCCCTCGAGTCCCTCGCCGAGGGCCAGGTCATCAACCGCATCGAGGTCGACCCCGACACCGAGCACTACGCCAAGCTCGCCCTCCAGCGCATGCTCGATCTCCCCGGGCTGAGCTCAACGACTCTGGCTGAGAAAGACTGACCCCCGCCGAGAAGTCACTTTCGCAGG
>NZ_JBOHDN010000018.1:0-10059 GCF_050699375.1 Nocardioides sp.
TGACCTGCCACGACGACCTCGACCTCCGCCTCACCCCCGACGTCCCCGGCACCCCCGGCCTTCTTCCGCTCGATCTGGATCGGGTCTCGCGCGTCGTCGGCTTCCTCGGTATCGAGGCCACCACATCGCTCGCCCAGCGGGTGCTGAGCACGAACCCCGCCTCGGTGGTCTCCTAGACCAAGGGCTCGAGAGCGAGCCGCGGAAGGCTTCCTTGAGGCGAACGAAAATTCGTTCGCCGGCGGAGGGCCCTGGGCCGCAGGCCCTCGTCGCAGATCGCTCAGGCGAACTCGGGCGACAGATCGGCGCGAGCCTCTGACTCCGTGGCACGAGCGGCGGGCGCGGGCGCGACCGAGAGTGCGCTGTCGAGGTCAGCCATCAGGTCCTCCGGGCTCTCGAGGCCGATCGACAACCGCACCAGGTTCGCTGACGGCTTGGCGTGCGCCGCGACCGGGCGGTGGGTGAGGCCGGCGGGGTGCTGGATCAGCGAGTCGACGCCGCCGAGCGAGACAGCGTGGGTGAAGAGCTGCACCGAGGATGTCAGGTGGGCGGCTGCTTCGTACCCACCGCGCAGCGCGATCGTGATCATGGCACCGGGGCCGTGCATCTGCTTCCCGACCAGGCCCCGATCGTCCTCGCCCGGGAAGTAGACGTGCTCGACCTCCCGGTGTGACCGCAGCCAGGCAGCGATCTCGACCGCGCCGGCCTGCTGGGCGCGCATGCGGGTCGGCAGGGTGGCGAGGCCGCGGTGCAGGAGGTACGCCCCCAAGGGATGCAGGAGGCCACCGGTGACCGCCCGGACCTGGCGCAGCCGCGCCGCGGTCTCCTCGTCGCAGGCGATCACGCCACCGACGACGTCGCCGTGCCCGCCGATGTACTTGGTGGCGCTGTGCAGAGACATCGCCGCTCCCAGCGTGATCGGGTTCTGCAGGACCGGGGTCGCGAACGTGTTGTCGACGAGCACCGGCACATCGTCAGCGGCCGCGACGACCGCCGCGATGTCGACGAGGTCGAGGGTCGGGTTGGCCGGGGTCTCCAGCACGACCAGCGCCGTGTCCGGCCGGACCGAGACGGCGACCTCGTGCTCGGCGCAGAAGGTCACCTCCACACCGAGCAGGCCCGAGGCGAGCAGGTGGTCGGTGCCGCCGTACAGCGGGCGGACCGCGACGACGTGCCGCTTGCCGCTGAAAGACGTGCTCGCGATGATCGCCGCGGTCATGGCCGCCATCCCCGAGGCGTACGCGACCGAAGCCTGGGCCTGCTCGAGCTGCGCCAGCGCCGTCTCGAAACGTGCGACGGTGGGGTTCCAGAGCCGCTGATAGACGAACCCGCCGTCCGGGACCGGATGGCCGCCGGTCGCCATCGCCTCGTACGACTCGCCTCCCCGCTCGATGTCGGGGAGCGGGTTCGTCGAGGACAGGTCGAGCGGGAGGGCGTGGACCCCGAGCATCTCCAGGTCGTCCCGTCCGGCATGAACGGCGAGTGAGTCGAGGTGAGGGTTCGCAAGCGGCATGCCAAGATGCTGGCCGGAAACCCAAGATCAGGCCATAATGATTGCTGAAGATCCCACAGATCGTTTGATGTTGCCCTCTTCGAGCAATCCAACCGATGACCAAGGTGTGCCCAGTTGGCGAAAACGCAACCACCCCCGGCTGCTCTCGACTCTGTCGACCGCGGGATCCTGCGTGAGCTCAGCGACAATCCCGAGCTCACCAACAAAGCCCTCGCGACACGTCTCGGCCTGGCCGAGTCGACCTGTGCTTATCGGCTGCGGGCCCTGCGCGACAACGGCGTCATCACCGGCCGCCGCCTCGACGTCGACGTCGGTGCGCTCGGCTACCCGCTGCGGGCCGTGATCAAGGTCTGGCTCGGCAGCCACAGCCAGGAGCACGTCGAGAAGCTGTACGACGACCTGGTCCGAACCCCGGGCGTGATCCAGGCCTTCCACCTCGGGGGCGCCGACGACTTCCACCTCTACGTCGCCGTCGAGGACGCCGAGGCGCTGCGCGACTTCGTCCTGCAGCACGTGACCGTCCATCGCGTCGTACGGCAGACCGAGACACAGCTCGTCTTCGAGCTCCGCGAGGGGCCCGGCGTACTACCGCGCGACACCGCGTAGAACGCGCGCCTCCTCCGATGCGGTGTGGACTGTGACGGCGCTCCTGTCCCGGGCGAAATTTTTCGCCCGCTGATGGGGCCTACCTCAGCCTCGCGCCTCGAGCGCGACCCGGCGCTCGTGCAAGCGCTGCTGAGCGGCCGGCAGGTAAGCCAGGCAAGGAGCCTCGGCGTCCGGATGCTTCTCCTTGAGGTGGAAGATCCATCGGTCCATCGCCGCCATGAAGGCGTTGTCCTCACCAGGACGATAGGCAGACCACGGACGGTCACCCTTGGCCGTACAGACCGTGCAGCTCACCTTGTAGACGAACTGCTGATCCTCGCCGACGTCGATCTTCACCTTCGCCAGCGGACCGGCCTCGACAGCGGCCTTCCGCTCCCTTGCCGAACGACTTGCCACCATGTCCACCACTCCCCTGACCGATCCACGCACTGCCCAGACCACCGGCCTCGAACCTCGTGCACAGCGTAACGCCCGCTGGTCGCGCGGCTCGATCGTGCATCAACTGCGGCCTCCGCGATGCCGGACACGCGTACACTTCAACGCATGACGCAGACAGTGCCCGGCTTCGACCGGCTGACCGTGGAGCAGGACAAGCTCGGCGGCCAGCCGTGCATCCGTGGCTATCGGTTCGGTGTCGACCAGCTCCTCGAGCTCTTCGCAGCCGGGATGACCTTTGAGGAGATCCACGAGGACTTTCCATTCCTCGAACCCGAAGACGCTCAACAGGTCTTCGCGTACGCTGCGGCGCTCGCACAGCGTGACTTCTACCTGCCGCTGCAGGAATCTGCGTGAGGCTGCTGCTGGACCAGAACCTGCCGTACTCCATCTCCGCAACTCTCTCCGCGGCTGGCCACGACGTGTCCACACCGAAGATGTGTCGCTTCAGCAGGTTACCGATTCCGAGATCTTCTCGTACTGCAGTCCGCCCGCCACGAGGGGTACGGCGCCTACGTCTCTGATGGCCGGTAGAGGGCCGTCATCCTGCCCTGCGGATCCAGCCGAGCCAGCAGCGCATCCCCGACCTCGACCAGCTGCCGAACCTGCTTTCCGGTGAGTCCATCGAGCACGTTGCTGCGTACGTTCGCGACGTGGCCGGGCGCGGCGGCGACCACGGCATCCCAACCAGCCCCGGTGAGCCGGGCGTTGGTCGCACGCGCGTCATCCGGGCACGGAAGCCTCTCGACCAGGCCACGCTCCTCGAGCCGTCGCACCACATGGGAGAGACGCGCCAAGGTCGCGTTCGTACGCTGTCCCAGCACCGTCATCCGGAGCGTCCGATCGGGCGCGTCGGACAGTACGGCCAGGACGAAGTACTCGTAGTGACTCAAGCCGGCGTCACGCCGCAGCTGAGAGTCGAGCACCCCCGGCAGCAGCTCCGTGATCGCGATCAGGCGCAGCCACGCTGCCATCTCGCCGTCGTCCAGCCAGGCATCCTCCACGGGCGCCATCGTAGCCCGAAATACTTGACGCTACAACTATTTCTGTTAGAGTTTGGTTGTAGCAACAACTACTCGCAGGGGGATCTCCAGATGGCCGTCAACGCAGTGCGCCTCAATCACGCGGTCCTGTTCGTCGCCGACCTCGATCGCAGCATCACGTTCTACGAGACGGCCTTCGGCATGACGATCATGGCTCGCGAGCCCCGCGCCAACGCCGCTTTCCTGCGGCTGCCCGACTCCGGGAACCACCACGACCTCGGCCTGTTCGGCGTCGGCGCACAGCCACCGCGACCGCGTGGCTCGCTCGGCCTCTACCACCTCGCCTGGCAGGTCGACACGATCGATGAGCTGGAGCAGGCACGCATGACACTGGCCGAGCTCGGCGCCTTCACCGGCGAGTCCAGCCACGGCGCCACCAAGAGCGTGTACGGAGCAGACCCCGACGGGAACGAGTTCGAGGTGATGTGGATGCTCCCGCGCTCCGAGTGGGGCGAGTTCGAGAACACGGCACCCGTCGACAGGCTCGACCTGGCGAAGGACATCGCCCGCTGGGGCGGAGTCCCGACCGCCGCCGAGCTGAACAGACCCAACGCCTGACGCCACAACCCGTCCGGACCACGTCGAGACGTGACCCGGCGATCACGACCACACCCAAGAGAAGGAACCCCATGAAGCTCGGACGACCGTTCCCCGCCCCCAGCACCGACCTCGGCCTACTGCTGGCCCGTCTCCTCATCGGCGCCGTCCTCATCGCTCACGGATGGCAGAAGTTCGTCACCTACACGATCGACGGCACCGCCCAGTCGTTCGAGGTGATGGGCGTGCCGGCACCGGCGGCTGCGGCGATCTTCGCCGCCGTCGTGGAGCTCATCGGCGGCGCGCTCCTGGTGCTGGGGCTGCTCACGCCCGTCGCCGCCGCCTTGATCGTCCTCGACATGGTCGGCGCGTTCTGGTTCGCCCACCGTAGCTCCGGCGTGTTCGTCGGCGAGGGCGGCTGGGAGCTGGTCGCAGTCATCGCGGCCCTCGCGATCGCCCTGGCCGTAGCCGGCCCGGGACGGGCCAGCATCGACCACGCCATCGGCAAGAGGCTCCAGCCCGAGGCCTGATGCGCAGCTCGAGCGTGCAGACCGTCGCGCCGGCCGGTCCCTCGCGTCAGGATGGTGCCGCCACCCGGCCAGCCCGATCGTGCCTCCACATCGCGAAGGCCCCGAGGACAGGACCAGGCACCAGGATCAGGAAGGCGTACTGCCAGCTCGAGCCGGCGGCCACCAGCGGGGTCAGCTGGATGCTCACGACGGTGAGGGCGAACCCGACCGCGGTCTGGGCGCTGAGCGCAGTGCCGACGAAGCGACTGTCAGCGACCTCGGACAGCGCGGTCGAGAAGACGCCGGAGTCGGCGATGACGGATGCGCCCCACACAGCGCAGAAGATCGCGACCACGGGCACCGGCGCGAGGAAGGCCAACGGCGACAGGACGCAGCAGGCTCCGCTGACGGACAGCGCGGCGACGGCGGCGACGCGCCGGCTGAACCGGTCGGCGGCCCATCCGCCCAGGAGGCAACCGGCGAGGCCGAAGAGCCCCATGCTGACGAAGACGAGCAGCGAGCGGGTATCGCCCAGCTGGTCGGCCGCACGGGAGTGCAGGAGGTACGCCGGGATCCAGGTCCACAGCGCATACAGCTCCCACATGTGGCCGAAGTAGCCGATGTTGACGAGTCGGGGTCCGCGTTCGGCGAACATCGTGAGCGCGTACCGCGCATGCAGCGTGACCGGCCCGCGGGCCAGGTGCGGGCCGGGCCGGACGACAGCGATGGCGAGCGCGGCGCCCAGCACACCGACGACCGAGGTCACCTGCAGCACGTCCCGCCACGGAAGCGTCACCAGACCCCCGATGAGATGCGGAAGGGTCGAGCCGATGGTGAGCGCACCGATGAGCAGGCCCATCGCCAGGCCGCGGTTGGTGCGTGGAGCCCAGGACGCCATCAGCTTGATGCCGACCGGGTAGACGCCGGCGAGGAACAGGCCCGTGGCGAACCGCAGGACGAGCGCGGCGGCCAGCCCCTCGGCGAACCAGGCGAGCAGCGACGTACAGACCGCCGCGAGCAGCGAGCTCGCACCCATGAGGATCTGGGCTGGATACCGATCGGCGAGGTTCAGGACGGTCGAGGTCAGCGCGCCCGTGACGAAGCCCAGCTGCACGGTGCCGGTGAGCCAGACCGCCTGGCCGGCGCTGATCCCCCACTCCGCCTGGATGCTCGGGACCACGGCCGAGACCGAGAACCACACGGCGAGGCCGAGGACCTGGACGGCGGCGACGGTCACTCTCTGGGCGATGGGAGTCATCGGTGTCAGCCTCTCGCGTGCCGTACGTCTTGGTGTCGCTGGGGTCGCCAGCAGCATGCCGCCGGCCAGCGATCGACGCGAAGGCCGACCTCTGGCCGGGCGCGGTTCTCCGTACGCAGATCTGACGCTCGCCGGGTCGGCGGTCTATAAACTGCCGGGACGCACCGCCCGACGATGGAGAGGTGAGCGCGATGACCGACCTCGCTGCCTGGTTGGCGGCTTTCGCCGACGAGCAGCGCCGGCCGGCCGAGGTGGCCCGGTGGGCCGCGTCGACCGCTGACGCGATCCTGGTCGACGGCGAGATCGATCTGGCCGATCTCAGACCCCTCCTCCTGAAGGCCGTCGAAGAGCACTGGTACGCCTTCCTCGACCGGATCACGCTGCCGGACGCGGAATTCGAGCTGGTCCCGTCCGCACGCGCCATCGCCCTCGAGGCAGCGCGCCGCCATCTCGGTCTCCCGCTGCTGCTCAAGGTCTACCAGCGGGCTCAGGAGGAGAGCTGGGACTTCGCGGTGCAGGTCGTCCGGCAGGCGCCCAGCGATCTCGACCACGAGGCTCTGCTGGTCTGGTTCTGGACGAAGGCCACCACCTGGTTCGGCTCTTCGGTGGAGCAGTCGGTGCTGATCCATCAGGCCGAGACGAACCGGATCCGGCAGCGCGGGGACGCTCGCCGCTTCGAGGTGGTCTCACAGGCGCTGGAGACCCGGAGCGTCTCCCCCGCCGAGCTGTCCGCCGCGCTTGCCGGCCAACCGATCAACGTTCCCGGACACGTCGCCCTGGTAGCGCACGCGCTCACCGCCGACTCCATCGAGCAGCTGGAGCCGGCGCTCACGGCCGTCACCCGCCGCGCGGGACACCCCCGGTCGGTGCTGGTGCGCCCCGGCGGCCGGGAGATGTGGGCGTGGATCGCGCTGAGCGAACGGCCGGGTTCCGTGACCGACACCGGGACCGCCACCGTGACCCACACCGGGGTCGACCCCACCGCCGTCCGGGTGACGTTGGGCGTCGGCGGAAGCGGTCTCGACGGTTTCGTCGCCGCACACCTGGACGCGCAGGCGGCCCAACGGGTCGCGCTGGCGCCGGGGCGCCACGAACCGGTGACCTCCTATGACGACGTGGCCGCACTGGTCCTCATCGCACACGACCCGGCCGCCGCCGAGCGGTTCACCCGGACCACGCTGCGCGGGCTCGCCGACCCGTCCCACGACCGACTTCGCGCGACCGTACGCGAGGTGCTCACCTCGGCAGAGACGGCCGACAGGATCGCCGAGCGGCTCGGCATCCACAAGAACACCATCCGCTACCGCCTGACCCAGGCCGAGGGTCTCCTCGGTCGCCCGCTGCGCGAGCGCGCCGGGGACCTGCTGCTCGCGCTCGACTACCACGACGCCTTCCTCGCGACCCCGACTGTGAATAAGAACAGTTTCCCGTGACCGATTCGGCCTGATCGGCCAGGGACTTTGGCGCTGCGTACGTGCATTCTGACAGGAGTCGTTCAGAACTCACAGGAGGCAGCAGATGACACTCGACGCCAGCGGCACCGTCGACCAGGGCTCCACCGCGAGGTGGCGGGACCGGAAACGCCATCTGTGGCTCCTCGGTCTCGTGGTGCCGTCCTTCGCCTTCATCGCGGTCGGCGGTTACGCACTCACCGGCTGGGCCGTGTTCCTGTGGACAGGACCGATCGTCGTCCTCGGCCTCGTCCCCGCGATCGACTTCGCGGCGGGCCTGGACCGCTCCAACCCGCCCGACGACATCATCGAGGAGCTCGAGGAGGACAGGTACTACCGCTACATCACCTTCGCGTTCCTCCCGATCCAGTACGCCGGGTTCGCCTTCGCGATGTACCTGATCGCGACCCAGGACTGGCCTCTGGCGCACAAGATCGGCCTGGCCCTCACCATCGGGTTCATCGGCGGGATCGGCATCAACACCGCCCACGAGCTCGGCCACAAGAAGGAGAGCCACGAGCGCTGGCTCTCGAAGATCGCGCTCGCGCAGAGCTTCTACGGACACTTCTACATCGAGCACAACCGCGGCCACCACGTACGCGTCGCGACACCCGAGGATCCGGCCTCCTCCCGGATGGGCGAGAACCTCTACGGGTTCTGGTTCCGCACGGTGACCGGGTCCCTCAAGAGCGCCTGGGGCCTGGAGGCCAAGCGCTACCGCCGCAAGGGCACCCACCCGTTCCACCTCGGCAACGACGTCCTCAACGCGTGGCTGATGAGCGTGGCCCTGTGGACCGCGATGACGCTCTGGCTGGGCGTCGGGATCCTGCCCTACCTGATCCTCCAGGCGGTCATCGGATTCTCCCTGCTGGAGGTCGTCAACTACCTGGAGCACTACGGGATGCTGCGCCAGAAGACCACGTCGGGGCGCTACGAGCGGGTGCTGCCCATGCACTCGTGGAACTCCAACAACATCGCCACCAACGTGCTCCTCTACCACCTGCAGCGGCACAGCGACCACCACGCCAACCCGACCCGGCGCTACCAGACCCTGCGTGACTACCGGGAGTCCCCGGCCCTGCCGACCGGCTACGCCGGGATGATCGTGCTGGCCCTGGTCCCGCCGCTGTGGCGCCGGGTGATGGACAAGCGCGTCGTCGCGCACTTCGACGGCGACGTCCGGCTGGCCAACGTACGCCCCGGCCGGCTCGACAAGCTGCTCGCCACTTTCCCGCCGCCCGCCGACCCGACGAGCGAGGAGACCGACGAGATCGCCGACGTCACCCGCCAGACCTTCGACGAGGAGGTCGCCGCCGGACGGTGCCCGGGCTGCGGCTACGTCTACGAGGTCGCGGTCGGCAACGAGCTCGAGGGCTTCGCGGCCGGCACCGCCTGGCGAGACATCCCCGACGACTGGTGCTGCCCGGACTGCGGCGTACGCGAGAAGGTCGACTTCATCCCGCTGAAGGAGTCAATGCTGTGAACACCATCGAAGCCGACAAGACGGTGTGCGAGGGCATCGGCATGTGCGAGGCCCAGGCCGACACCTACTTCCAGATCGGCGACGACGGCCTCGTCGAGGTCCTCACCGACGAGGTGCCCGACCCCGACCGCGGGTACGTCAAGGCAGCCGTCGACTCCTGCCCGGTCTCCGCGCTCCGCCTCCTCGGCTGAGCTCGACGCATCGATTCGGAGGAAGACAGATGCCATCACTTCTGGTCGTCGGCGCCGGCCTGGCCGGGCTCCGTGCCGTCGAGGGCGCACGGCAGGCCGGCTGGTCCGGGCCGATCACGATCGTCGGCGACGAGCCGCACCCTCCCTACGACCGGCCACCGCTGTCGAAGGCGGTGCTCTCGGCCGAGGAGCCGCCGCCGGTGCCGGCGCTCCGGTCCGGCGAGGTGATCGAGGCGCTGCGGGTGCGCCACCTGTCCGGGGTGAGGGCGGAAGCCCTCGACACCGAGCGCCGGACGGTGACCACCAGCACCGGGAACCTAGGCTACGACGCGCTGGTCATCGCCACCGGGAGCGCTGCGACGACCCTGCCGGAGCTGTCCGAGGTCCCCGGGGTGCATGTGCTCCGGGGCTACGACGACGCGCTCGCCGTGCGTGAGTCGCTGGCCCGGTCGCGAGAGGTGGTGATCGCCGGCGCCGGCTTCATCGGCTCGGAGATCGCCTCCGCCGCCCGCGCCAGGGGCGTCGAGGTCACCATCGTCGAGGCGAGCGGCCGCCCGCTGGAGCGCGCGGTCGGGCCGGCCGCCGCCGCGCGGCTGATGCAGGTCCACGCCGACGCGGGCGTCAAGGTGCTCACCGGGACGTACGTCTCCGGGGTCCGCTCCACGGACCACGGCATCGACAAGGTCGAGCTGAGCACCGGCGAGACCCTGGCAGCCGATGCGGTGATCCTCGGCATCGGCGCACGCCCGGCAACCGGGTGGCTCCGTGGCAGCGGCGTGGCGCTGGACCCGGCGACGGGCGGCGTTCTCTGCGACAGCCGACTCGCCACGAGCGCACCCGCCGTCTGGTGCGCGGGTGACATCGCCTGTGTCGACGGCGAGCGCAGCGAGCACTGGACCGCCGCGGGCGAGCAGGGTCGGGTCGCCGGAGCCAACGCCGCCGGTGCCGCCGAGGTCTTCACCGCGGTCCCGTTCGCCTGGTCCACCTGGCACGGCCATCGCATCCAGGTCGTCGGTGAGACCACCGCAGCCGACGA
>NZ_JBOHDN010000019.1:0-10100 GCF_050699375.1 Nocardioides sp.
AGGGCAAGCGGCCGAGGGCCGGGCTGATCAAGCTGATCGATGCCGAGCGGCGTGGGCTGGTGCCCGGGGTCGTACGCATCGGGTGGGCCACCTGGAAGTTCTTCCTGCCCAACTATGACCCCTCGAAGGAGGGCTCGACGGCGCAGGCGGTGAGCTATCTGGCCAAGTCGCCCGCGGCGATGCGGGCGGACGCCATCGCGGAGGCGCCATGACCGGCCCTGCCCACTACTCCGTACCGGACATCCCCGACTCGCGGCTCTACCGCGCCCTCGAAGGGGTTGTCGGGGCGTACTGGACCAAGGCCGCCTACCGCTCCTGGCGGCGCCGCAAGCCGCTCGGCCGGATCGACCGTGACCTGCACGTCAGGGTCAGCCGGATCGAGGAGGAGGGCGTCGACGTCAAGGCGATCTGGTTCGTCCGCGAGGACCCTTCGACAGGCTCAGGACGACGCGGCTCTGTCGACCTGCCGGCCTGGGACCCGGGCGCACACGTCGACGTGCTGCTGCCCAGCGGCCGGCTGCGGCAGTACTCCCTCAACTCCGACCCCGACGACCTCTCCGCCTACCGGATCAGCGTACGGCTGATCGAGCCATCAGCCGGCGGAGGACTCGGGTCGCTCGAGGCGCACCATCTCGAAGTCGGTGACCGGCTGGTGCTGAAGGGGCCGCGCAACGCGTTCCCGTTCGTCGACTCGCCCGCGGGCTATCTCTTCGTGGCCGGCGGCATCGGGATCACCCCGATCCTGCCGATGCTCCGCGACGTGGTGCGGCGAGGCCTGCCGTACGAGTTCGTCTACACCGGGCGCTCGCGCGACACGATGCCGTTCCTCGAGGAGATCCGGGAGATCGTCGGCGACCACGAGATCCACCTGTGGCCCGACGACGAGATGGCCCCAGGGTCAAGGCGGAGGCCGGACGCGGCCAGGATCATCTCGCTGGCGCCCGAGGGGGCCGCGCTCTACTGCTGCGGTCCGATGCCGATGATCGAGGCGATCCGCGCGCAGATCCCCGACCCGCTGATCGACACGCTGCACTACGAGCGGTTCTCACCGCCTCCCGTGCTCGGCGGCCGCCCGTTCCGCGTACGCCTCGAGGACTCCGACGTCGAGGTCGAGGTGGGCGCCGAGGAGTCGGCGCTGACGGCGGTCCGCCGGGTGCGGCCGGCCCAGGCGTACTCCTGCCAGCAGGGGTTCTGTGGCACCTGCCGGGTGCGGGTGCTGGAGGGCGAGATCGAGCACCGCGACCACGCGCTGGCCGACTACGAGCGCGACGGGCACATGATCCTCTGCGTCTCGCGGGCGAGCGGGACCGTGGTGATCGACGGCTGATCCGGGACCGCAGGGGCGCGTTAACGGCTTGCCGGGCGCACCTGTCGGCTGGTCTCCTTGCGATATGACTGCCCTCGCCCCTCCCTCGCTCGGTCTCTACGACTCCTGGGCGGCCGCGGTCGCCGAGTTCGACGGGGCGCACATCGACGGCGCCGCCATCCCGGACGAGGAGAACTCCGACACGAGCCGGGAGGCGTGCGAGCGGCTGATCGCGCAGACCTCGACGAACCGGAACCCCTCGGTCCCGCCGGCCGCCGGGCGGGTGCACGCCTCTGCCTTCTGGATCACCTCGGACGACGAGGTGGTCGGGTTCATCCAGCTGCGGCACGAGCTCAACGACTTCCTCGAGAACGTCGGCGGGCACATCGGCTACTCGGTGCGACCCTCGGCCCGCCGCCAGGGGCACGCCCGACGAGCGCTGGGCCTGTTGCTCGGCGAGGCCCGTGTGCTCGGGCTGGAGCGCGTCCTGATCACCTGCGACGACGACAACGCGGCGTCGGCTCGGACCATCGAGTCCCAGGGCGGCGAGCTCCAGGACGTCTTCGACGGGTCGGCCTACGGCTGCGGCCTCAAGCGGCGCTACTGGATCAAGCTGTGAGGGAGGATGACGTCGCGACCGAGGGAGAGCTGGAGTGGGCACTGGCGGGCGGGTCCGCCGGGCCCGCCGAGACGGCCGAGGAGGTGCTGGCGGTCCTGAGCGCGACCGGACGTACGCCCGAGGTGGAGGTCGACACGCTGCGCGCCGCCGCGTTCCTGCTCGTCTCCCAGGACAGGCTCGACGAGGTCGGCCGGGGCTGGCTGGAGCTCCTCGACGCGGTCAGGGCACATCCCGACGCCGCTCTGGCCGATCTGCCTCCGGCACGCACAGACTGACTGCTCAGGCGGTGCGCGCGGTCATCACGCCAAAGCCGGCAATGTACTCCTTGATCGGGCGGTAGTACTCGTAGCCGACACGGTAGGGGCCGGCCGCGGTGAGGGCGGCGAAGGCAGCCACCCAGGTGCGTACCTCATGGGCAGAGTTGCCGGCCTCCTCGGCCATCTGCGCGGGAGTCATCGCATCGATGGGGGAGAGGTCGCCGGAGGCGAGCACCTTCATCAGGGCCTGGTCCCACTCGGGGGCGAGATCCTGGATCGTGGCCGTGCCTGCGGCGAAGTCACGGCCGGTCTGGATGACCCGCTCCTGGCGGGCGTCACGGGCAGCGGCAGTGGGGTGGCGGCCGTTGAGGAGCAGCGCGCGCTGCGCCTCGGTGGCGGTGGCCCACTGTGGCACCGGCGGGTCGTGGGAGAGGCCGCCGGAGCCGACCACCAGGACCCGCTCGTCGGTCAGCGTGGCGAGGAAGGAGCCGATCGCCTCGCCTAGCGAGCGCACCCGGCCCATTCGGGTGAAGGGCTTGGCGACGCCGTTGACGAAGACCGGGATGGTCGGCACGGTGTCGATGCCGCCGAAGAGGATCTCAAGCGGCTGGATGGCGCCGTGGTCGATCTCCATCTTGCGGGAGATGGCGATGTCCAGGTCGCGCTCGGCGACCCACTCGGCCAACTGCTCCGCGGTCTCCGTGGGGACGCTCAGCGGGCCCTCGGTGGTGCCGTAGTCACCCACTCCCTCGGCCGCGTAGCCGATGCAGAACGGGGGCATCAGATCGTGGAAGAAACCGTTGTAGTGGTCGGGCGCGAAGGAGACGACCAGCGTCGGGTCGTACTCCTTCACGAAGCCGCGCGCCGCAGCGAAGGCCGCATCGACCTCGGACTTCACCTCGGCTGGTGGGTCGTTGTATCCGAACAACGGGGAGTGGGACATGGTGACGAGGGCGAGGCTCATGCGTCTGCTCCTTCGGTGGTGAGGTACGAGGCTGCCCGAAGGGTCGCGTCGAAGGCGGCCGAGGCCTGCTGGGCGAGCGATGCGGCGGCGACGAAGCGGTCCGGTCGGAGCACGAGGAACCCGCAGGCGCGTACGTCGAACCAGTCTTTGACGGTTCCCGTGGTGTCGCCGACGATCGTCGTCGGCGATCCCGCGAAGCGCTTCTCCGCCCACGGGCGCTGGGTCTCGGGGAAGAATGCGACCAGCCTGATGCCGAGCTGTTCGGCGGTGGCCAGGTCCTGCTCGGAGAGCAGGCGTGCGGGGTCGTTGCCCCAGGCTGCGATCGTCCACCAGTCGCCGATGACCTGGTCCAGCAGGACATTGCCGGCGCCGGAGGTGGACACCCTCGGCTGGATGAACTGCAGCCCGACCGGTGAGATCCCACCGGCCGAGTCGACGAACGGGGCAAGCCTGGCACCCTTGAACGAGACGTTGGAGCGGCCCGGCTCGAGGGTCGCCTGGTCGACGACGACACCCGCTGAATACCTCGGCATCGGCTTGAACCGGAGCTCGGAGAAGTAGGCCTTCATGGCGGGTCGCAGGTTGAGCAGGCTCGCCGCGCGGTCGCGCAGCCAGCCCTTGACCGGTCCGCACTTCATGATCGCGCCGGCCGCCATGTTGACGTCGATCATGTCCGAGGCGTGCTGGTGACGCTCGTCGGTGTAGGTGTCGAGCAAGTCGTCGCTGGCCTGGCCGCGGAGGATCGCGGTCAGCTTCCAGGCGAGGTTGGTGGCGTCGCGGATCCCGGAGTTCCATCCCTGGCCCAGCCACACCGGCATCAGGTGCGCGGCGTCGCCGGCGAGCATGACCCGACCCTTGCGGAACGTGGTCGCGATCCGGCCGTGGTGGGTGAAGACGCGCTGGTTGATGATCTCGAGCGCGTCCGGATCGGGCACGTGCCGGGCGAGCAGGACACGGCGGAAGCCGGCGGTCTCGGCCAGCTCGGTCGGCTCGTCGTCGAAGAGCATGAACTCCCACCGGCGGATGCCCAGCGGAAGTCCGATGGAGACGTACGGGCGGCGCGGGTCGGCACCCAGGTAGACCGATGGCGTCCCGACAGGGTCGTCCTCGACGTCGACGACGAGCCAGCGCGTCGAGGGAGACTTCCCCTCGAACTCGACCCCGTGCTTCTCGCCCAGCCAGGAGCGGGTGTAGCTCCGACCGCCTTCGGCGCCCACGACGTACGCAGCGGTGAGCTCGACCCGCTCGCCGGACCCGGTCTCCGCGGTGACCCGGACGTGGTCGGCCTCCTCGACCAGGTCGACGACCTCGTGGGTGAAGCGCAGCTCGGTGTCGGCGAAGCGGTCCAGGCCGGTGGCGAGCTCCTTGTCGACCAGCGGCTGGATGAAACCGTGCTTGCGGACGTACCCGAACTCCTGGGTCTTGGGGTCGTTCTTGGCGAGCACCTGGCCTCTGCCGTTGACGAAGCGAACCACGTGGTGGGGGACGGTGCAGGGCTCGATCTGCTCCCACAGGCCGGCGGTGTCCAGGGAGCGGATCGACTCGTCGTCGAGCCCGACTCCGCGGGGGTAGTCGATCAGCTCGGAACGAGCCTCGAGCACGATCGCCGAGGTGCCGCGTAGGCCGAGGAGGTTGGCGAGGGTCAGCCCGACGGGACCACCGCCGATGATCAGGACCTCGGCGTCGAGTGTCGTCATCACCGTCGCCTCAGCTGTTGCTCGAGCTGGGCTGCTCGCTTCCTGCGCTGGCGCGCAGGCTGGGCTGCTCGCTTCCTGCGCTGGCGCGCAAGAAGTCGACGACGAGACGGTTGAACTCGTCGGCGTGCTCGATCATCGCCCAGTGGCCGCAGCGGTTGAGGAGAACCAGACGTGAGTTGGGGATGTTGGCGGTCAGCCACAGGCTGGTCTCGTAGTGCAGCACCCGGTCGTCGCGGCCGTGGATCAGAAGCGTCGGCACCTCGATGCCCGGGATCAGGCTGCGGTCGACCTTGATCGGGATCGGGGCTCCGTGCGCGAGACCCTCGACATAGTTCTCCAGGTGCTCGGGGCGCGCCAGGGCGGCTTCGGAACGGGCCCGGGTCAGCTCGGGCGTAGCGAATCGCGCCTTGTCGTACGTCATGATCTCGACAAGCGCTCGCATGTTCTCCGGCGAGGCGTCCTTGTAGGCCTTGACCAGCACCTTCAGACCCTCCGAGGGGCCGTCGCCGGGGCCGAACAGGCTACTGGGGAAGCCCTTGCCCAGGGAGGCGCCCATGGTGACCAGATGGGTGACCCGCTCCGGGTGGAGCGTGGCGAAGCGGATCGCCGTGTGTGCGCCCATCGAGTTGCCCACCAGGGCGGCGTTCTCGATCCCGAGCGCGTCGAGGATGGCGACCAGGTCGGCGTCGTGATCCATGTCCTTGGTGGCGACTGCGTCCGAGTCGCCCCAGCCGGGCATGTCGGGGGCGATCACGTGGAAGCCGGCGGCGGCGACACGTTCGATGTTTCCCGAGAAGTTCGACCACCCGGTGGCGCCCGGACCGGAGCCGTGGAGCATGACGACCGGCACCCCGTCGGTCGGGCCGGACTCGTAGTAGCGGACGTACGTGCCCGAGGGCAGCGTCAGATCGCGGGTGGCGGACTCCTTGGTGATGACCATCGTATCTCCTAGTGCGTTATTTACACGTCATGAACCGATAATTGCACGACGTGACGCAAGAAATATGACGGCGGTCACCAAGGGTTGTCAAGGTCGCGCGGATCAGCCCAGGGCTGCGGCGACCCGCGCGGCGGCAGCCACGAGCTTCGGTGCCGAACCGCCCGCGACCTCGCCACGATGGGTGATCAGGTTGAGGCAGGCCGGTGGTACGCCCTCCGCCGAGGGGAGTGGTACGGCGACGCCGTACGCCCCCTGCTCGACCTCGCCGAACGTCTCGGCATAGCCGAGCCGGCGCGCCTCGGTGACGCTGTCTCGTTCGCCGGGAAGTGCCGGCTGCGCCGCCAGCAGTGCGACGCCCGCGGAGCCGCGCCCGATCGGGTGGCGGCTCCCGGTCCTGAAGGAGAGCACGTACGCCGCGCCCGGCGGCTCCACGACGGAGAGCGCCACCGCCTCGCTGCCCTCGGCGACCAGGAGCGAGATGGTCGCGCCGAGGTCCTCGGCGAGCTCGCGCATGGCCGGTTCGGCAGCCGCGCGCAAGGTGGTGTGAATGCCCGCGGCCAGGGCGGTGAGTCCGGTTCCGGTGCGGTAGCGGCCGTCGGGGCTGCGTGTGACCAGCCGGAACTCCGCCAGCGTCGCCAACACCCTGGAAGCGATCGAGCGGTGCACGTCGAGATGCGTGGCCACCTCTTGGATGCTCAATCCGTCGCGCGCGGTGGAGACCAGCTCGAGCGTACGTAGGCCGCGGGCCAGTGTCTGGGACCCGGTTGCGGGGCGGGCGGTCTCATCCATGGGGGCCAGCGTAGACGCGGCGGAGGTCGGCGCCGTGGATGTGGGTGTGCCTGTTGTGCGGGGTTGACAGGTTCGTGTGACGCCATTCACACTCTCCGATATCTACACGGATACGTGCAATATCTACACACGACCGAGGAGCACCCGTGGACCTCACCGACGCCATCCGCAAGAACCCGATGAGTCGCTTCCAATGGCTCGTCGTCGCGATCTGCATCGTGCTCACGATGATCGACGGCTACGAGATCCTGATCACCTCGTTCACGTTGCCGGCGCTCACCGTCGAGTGGGGCCTCTCCCCGGCACAGCAGGGTCTGGTCGCCTCCTTCGGCACCCTCGGCATGGGCATCGGCGCGGTCTGCCTCAGCCCGCTCGCCGACCGGATCGGCCGCCGTAGGCACATCGTCGGAGCGCTCGGTCTGCTGACCCTCTCGATGGTCCTGGCCGGCCTCGCCCCCTCGTACGAGATGTTTCTCGCGTTCCGCTTCTTCGGCGGTCTCGTCCTCGGAGGCATCGTGGCGAGCATCAATGTGCTGGTGGCGGAGTACTCGAACGCCGACCGGCGTGGCGCGGTGATGGGTGTCTTCGGGATCGGCCTGCCGCTGGGTGCGGCCGTCGGCGGTTTCCTCTCGGTCGCGCTCATCGCCAACTTCAGCTGGCGCGGCCCATACTTCTTCGCCGCGATCGTCACCGCCGTCGTCATGGTCATCGCCATCGCCGTTCTGCCCGAGTCGGTCTCATACCTGGTCGGCAAGCGCCCGCCCAACGCCCTGGAGACCTACAACAAGATCGCCCGCAAGATCGGCGTCGAAACGGCGACGGTGCTGCCGCCGGCCCCGGTGAAGGCCGTCTCCCAGACCTTCCTCAGTGGTGTGTTCAAGGGCGCGATGCTGCCTCGTACGCTGCTGCTGTGGCTCGCCTACGGCACGCTGATCGCGTCGTTCTACTTCGCCAACAGCCTGACCGCGAAGCTGGTCGCCGAGTCGACCGGTGACCCCGACTTCGGCATCAATGCTCAGGCGATGGTCGCCGCCGGTGGTGTCATCGGTGCGCTGGTCTTCTCGATGCTCTCCCGCTGGATCCACCCGCGCCTGGTCACCGGCCTGGTGATGCTCTTCGGGTTCGGTGTCTTCTTCGCCTTCGCCGCCTTCTTCACCGACCGCACCATGGTGCTGGCGCTCTCCGTGCTCATCGGCCTCGCGGTCAACGGCGGTGTGGCCGCCTACTACGCGATCAGCCCGTCGATCTATCCGTTGGCGATCCGTGCGGCCGCGGTCGGCCTGATGATGGGCGTAGGTCGCGTGGTGGCCTTCTTCGCACCCAACGTCGCAACCTTCCTGCAAGGCCTGGGCTATGGGGCCGACGACCTCTACCGAACGTACGGCCTGGTGCTGGTCGTCTCCGCGGTCGCGGTGACCGGGCTGCACCTGATCTACCGCGGTCAGAAGGACGCGATGGACGACGAGGCCGAGGAGGCTGTGGCATTGGCGCAGGCCCGAGCCTGACCTCTCGGCGGTCGGGCTCAGCGCGACAGGGACCGGCGGCGCGCGACGAGGCTGGAGAGACCCTGGGCGGCCGCCCGGACGATGGTCACGTGGGACTCGGGGCGGAAGCGGCCCACGGGGCCGGTGATGCTGATCGCGGCCAGGGCCTTGTCGCCGTCGGTGAGGATGGGGGCGGCGATGCACTGGAGCCCGGGTGCCGACTCCTCACGCTCGAAGGCGATGCCGTTCTCGAGGGCGGCACCGAGCTGGCGCTCCAGCAGGCCGGCGGCGACGATCGTGTGGGGCGTACGTCGCTCGAGGGGGCCGCTGAGGACCTCCTGCTGGACCTCGGCATCGGAGAAGGCGAGCAGGATCTTGCCGATCGCGGTGCAGTGGACCGGCATCCTCCCGCCCGGACGCGAGGGTGACTTGGCCTGGCGGTGACCGCCGATCTTGGCGACGTAGACGACGTCATGGCCCTCACGGACGCCGAGGTGGACGGTCTCGTGGGTGCGCTCGTAGAGGTCCTGGAGGAACGGCATCGCCAGCTCCAGGAGCGAGCGCTCGACCGAGGCGCGCATGCCGAGCTCGAAGAGACCGCCGGAGAGGCGGTAGCCGAGGTTGGTGCGGTCCAGGAGGCGGTTGGTGACCAGGTCGCCGGCGACGCGGTGCGCGGTCGCCTTGGGGAGGCCGGTGCGGCGGACGAGCTCGGCCAGGGAGAGCACCTGGTCGTCGACCGTGAAGGCCCGCAGGATGGTCACCGCCTTGCCGAGCACGGTGTCGAGATCGGCAGGCTCGGAGGGCATGGGATCACCGTACCGGTCAGCGGGACGCGGGCCCTGCTGATGCGGCCATCGGCTGAGACCGTGGGCACATGAGCGAAGTGACCTCCCCGCCTGGTGCTGCCTCCGACGCTGCCGTCGTGGCCGCCGCCGACCGGCTGCTGACCGCCGCGGCGACAGGCACTCCCGTGCCGCCGATGCGGGACCTGCTCGATGCGACCGATCTGGCCACGGCGTACGCGATCCAGGAGCGCCTCACCGCGGCCCGGGTCGCCGGCGGCGCGAGGATCGTCGGCCGCAAGATCGGGCTCACCTCCGAGGCGGTGCAGCAGCAGATCGGCGTGGACACCCCTGACTTCGGTGTGCTCTTCGACGATATGGCGTACGCAGCGGGCGATGTGATCCCCGCGAAGGCGATCCTGCAGCCCAGGGCCGAGGCCGAGATCGCCTTCGTCCTCGCGGCCGACCTGGCCGACGGTGACCTCTCCTACGACCAGGTCAGGGAGGCCATCGACTACGCCGTCGCCGCGATCGAGATCTGCGGCAGCCGGATCGCGGACTGGAAGATCGCCTTCGGCGACACGGTCGCGGACAACGCCTCGGCGGGGGCCTACGTCCTGGGGGCCGAGCGCCGGACCCTCGACGAGTTCGAGCCCAAGGACGTCTCGATGTCGATGTCGATCGACGACGAGGAGGTCTCGACCGGCACCGGAGCCGCCTGCCTGGGCGACCCGGTCAACGCGGTCCAGTGGCTGGCCCGCTACGCCCGCGACTTCGGAGAGCCGCTGCGTGCCGGCCAGCTCATCCTCTCCGGCGCACTCGGCCCGATGCGGCCGATAGCCCCGGGCGACACCGTTCGTTCCACCGTGTCGGGCCTCGGCTCGGTGGCCTTCACCGTAGGAGACTGACGATGGCTCTGAGCCCAACAAGCAAGGCGAAAGTGGCGATCATCGGGTCGGGCAACATCGGCACCGATCTGATGATCAAGGTGATGCGTACCTCCCAGCATCTGGAGATGGGCGCGATGGTCGGGATCGACCCCGACTCCGACGGCCTGGCGCGGGCGCGGAAGTTCGGGTTCGCGGCCACGTCCGACGGCGTCGAGGGGCTGATCGCCCTGCCGGAGTTCGACGATATCGAGATCGTCTTCGACGCGACCTCGGCCAAGGCGCACGTGGCCAACGCGGCGGCGCTGGAGCCCTACGGGAAGCGGCTGATCGACCTCACCCCCGCGGCGATCGGGCCGTACGTCGTCCCGGCCG
>NZ_JBOHDN010000020.1:0-25575 GCF_050699375.1 Nocardioides sp.
CTGCAGGCCGAGAAGTCGCCTCTGCAGGCCGAGAAGTCACCCCCGCAGGCCGTGAGGTCACCCCCGCAGGCCGAGGGGTCGCCTCTGCGGGCCGAGGGGTCACTTCTGCGGGCCGAGAAGTCGCCTCTGCAGGCCGAGAAGTCACGGCTATGACCACTCGACCTACAGAACTGACGCTTCGACCTGCAGAACTGACGGTTCGGCCTGCAGAAGTGACTTCTCGGCGCGGGGTGCCACCTTGGCGCGGAGGGTCAGGAGTCGTCGGAGCGGCGTTTGAGGTAGCGCTCGAACTCGCGGGCGATGGCGTCGCCCGAGGCTTCGGGGAGGTCGACGGTGTCGCGGGCCTCTTCGAGGGAGCGTACGTAGTCGGAGACGTCCTCGTCCTCCTCGGCGAGCTCGTTGACGCCGCGCTCCCAGGCTCGGGAGTCCTCGGGGAGGTCGCCGAGGGGGACGGAGCACTGCAACAGGTCCTCGAGCTTGTGGATGATCGCGAGGGTGGCCTTGGGGCAGGGCGGGGCGGCGACGTAGTGGGGGACGGCGGCCCAGTAGGAGACCGCGGGGATGTCGGACTGGATGCACGCCTCCTGGACAATGCCGACGATGCCGGTCGGGCCCTCGTAGGTGGGCGAGTCGAGCTTGAGCCGGTCGACGAGGTCGGGCTCGGTCGCGGTGCCGGAGACCGGGATGGGGCGGGTGTGGGGAGCGTCGGCCAGGAGCGCGCCGAGGGTCACCACGAGCTGTCCGCCGAGCTCGTCGATGCACTCCAGGATCTCGCCCACGAACTGCTTCCAGCGCATGTTCGGCTCGATGCCGCGCACCAGGATGATGTCGCGGTTCAGATCCGGTGGCGAGCAGACGGCGACCTGTGTCGTCGGCCAGGTGATCTTCCGGAAGCCGTTCTCGTCGGTGCCGGTGTGCGGCCGGTTGACCTGGTAGTCGTAGAAGTCCTCAGGATCGATCTCGGCCACCACCCGTGCCCCCCAGACGTCCATCAGGTGGTCAACGGTGCCGGACGCGGCATCGGCCGCGTCGTTCCATCCCTCGAACGCGGCGATCACCACTGGATCGACCAGGTCGCGGGTCTCTTCGATCTCGATCACGCCACCACACTAGTCATGCCAGCACCCTAGTCATGTCGGCCCAGTCATGTGGGCAGGTCACCCGGGCGGGCGCGACGGCGTCGTTCACCGTGCGTACACCTTTGCAATTCCCACCTGCTGGACAAAGGTGTCAGGATTCGGAATGAGATGGCTTGGTCCGCACACCTACGCCGTAGCGTGTTCGGACGAAGCCACAACTGTCATAGCTGCCCGCTTGGGAGAGGAAATCAGAAGTGAGTCTGCGCCCTGATGTCACCGAGACCCTGACTGCCACCCTCAAGGAGCGGATCATGGTGCTCGACGGTGCGATGGGCACTGCGATCCAACGTGACCGTCCCGACGAGGCCGGCTATCGAGGTGAGCGGTTCAAGGACTGGCACACCGACCTGGTCGGCAACAACGATCTGCTCAACCTCACCCAGCCGCAGATCATCGAGGGCATCCACCGGGAGTATCTCGAGGCCGGCGCGGACATCATCGAGACCAACACCTTCAACGCCAACGCGATCTCGCTGATCGACTACGACATGGTCGACCTCGCCTACGAGATCAACTTCGAGGCGGCGCGCCTGGCCCGCTCGGCGGCGGACATCTACGCGACGCCCGAGAAGCCGCGCTACGTCGCCGGCACGCTCGGCCCGACGTCGCGTACGGCCTCGATCTCGCCGGACGTCAACGACCCCGGCGCCCGCAACGTCACCTACGAGGCGCTGCGCGATGCGTACGCCGAGGCGACCCGCGCGCTCGTCGAAGGTGGCTCCGACCTGATCTTCATGGAGACCATCTTCGACACCCTCAACGCCAAGGCGGCGATCTTCGGCGTCGAGCAGGTCTTCGAGGAGTACGGCCGGCGCTGGCCCGTCGTCATCTCCGGAACCATCACGGACGCGAGCGGACGCACCCTGTCCGGGCAGGTCACCGAGGCATTCTGGGATTCCGTACGCCACGCCGAGCCGCTCCTCGTCGGCCTCAACTGTGCGCTCGGCGCCCAGGAGATGCGCCCCTATATCGCCGAGCTCTCCCGCATCTCGGACGCGTTCATCTCCTGCTACCCCAACGCCGGGCTGCCGAACGCCTTCGGTGAGTACGACGAGGGCCCCAGCGACACAGCCGGGCACGTGCACGAGTTCGCCACCGCCGGGTTCGTGAACCTGGTCGGCGGCTGCTGCGGCACCACCCCCGCCCACATCGCCGAGATCGCGAAGCAGGTCGACGGCGTCAGCCCGCGCGACGTGCCGCAGGTCTCGCCCGCGCTGCGCCTGTCCGGTCTGGAGCCGTTCACGGTGACCGAGGAGAGCCTCTTCGTCAACGTGGGGGAGCGGACCAACATCACCGGGTCGGCGAGGTTCCGCAACCTGATCAAGGCCGGGGACTACGACACCGCGCTCTCGGTGGCCGCGCAGCAGGTCGAGAACGGCGCGCAGGTCATCGACGTCAACATGGACGAGGGCATGATCGACGGGGTCGCGGCGATGACCCGCTTCCTGACGCTGGTCGCCTCCGAGCCCGACATCTCCCGTGTCCCGATCATGATCGACTCCTCCAAGTGGGAGGTCATCGAGGCGGGCCTGAAGCTCGTCCAGGGCAAGCCGATCGTCAACTCGATCTCGATGAAGGAGGGTGTCGAGGCCTTCATCGAGCACGCCGAGCTGTGCAAGCGCTACGGTGCCGCCGCGGTCGTGATGGCCTTCGACGAGGACGGCCAGGCCGACTCCTACGAGCGCCGGATCGCGGTGTGCGAGCGCGCCTACCGGATCCTGGTCGACGAGGTCGGCTTCGACCCCGAGGACATCATCTTCGACCCCAACGCGTTCGCGGTCGCGACCGGGATCGAGGAGCACGCGACGTACGGCGTGGACTTCATCGAGGCGGTGCGCTGGATCAAGCAGAACCTGCCCGGGGCGAAGGTCTCCGGCGGCATCTCCAACGTCAGCTTCTCCTTCCGGGGCAACAACCCGGTGCGCGAGGCGATCCACGCGGTCTTCCTCTACCACGCGATCGAGGCGGGCCTGGACATGGGCATCGTCAACGCCGGCGCGCTGGTGCCCTACTCCGAGATCGACGCCGAGCTGCGTGAGCGTATCGAGGACGTCATCCTCAACCGACGCGACGACGCGGCCGAGCGGCTGCTGGAGATCGCCTCGAAGTTCAACAAGGAGAGCGCCGAGGCCGAGGAGAAGGCCGAGGAGTGGCGTGAGCTGCCGGTCGGCGAGCGCATCACGCACGCGCTGGTCAAGGGGCTCGACGCCTACGTCCAGGACGACACCGAGGAGCTGCGGCTCGAGATCGCCGCGCGTGGTGGTCGGCCGATCGAGGTGATCGAGGGTCCGCTGATGGACGGCATGAACGTCGTCGGCGACCTCTTCGGCGCGGGCAAGATGTTCCTGCCGCAGGTGGTCAAGAGCGCCCGCGTGATGAAGAAGGCCGTGGCCTACCTGATCCCCTTCATCGAGGAGGAGAAGCTCGCCAACCCCGAGCTCTCCCAGTCCGACACCAACGGCACCATCGTGATGGCGACCGTGAAGGGCGATGTCCACGACATCGGCAAGAACATCGTCGGCGTGGTGCTGCAGTGCAACAACTACGAGGTCATCGACCTCGGTGTGATGGTGCCCGCCCAGAAGATCCTCGACGCCGCCAAGGAGCACGACGCCGACATCATCGGCCTCTCCGGCCTGATCACGCCGTCGCTGGACGAGATGGTCGGCTTCGCCTCCGAGATGCAGCGCGTAGGCCTCGACATCCCGCTGATGATCGGCGGCGCGACCACCTCGCGTGCGCACACGGCGGTGAAGGTCGACAGGAAGTACGACGGTCCGGTGATCTGGGTCAAGGACGCCTCCCGCTCGGTGCCGACCGCCGCGGCCCTGCTCGACGCTCGCCGGCGCGAGACGCTGATGGCCGAGATCAAGACCGACTACGACTCGCTGCGCGCGCGCCACGCCGAGCGCAGCGAGCGGGCGTCCCTGACGCACGTACAGGCGAAGGCCAACAAGCCCGAGATCGACTTCGCGACGCTGCCGGTGGAGCCGTCGAGGCCCGGTGTGCACACGCTGCTGGACTACTCGATCGCCGAGCTGCGCGACTACATCGACTGGCAGCCGTTCTTCAACGCCTGGGAGATGAAGGGGCGCTTCCCCGACATCCTCAACAACCCCTCCACGGGCGAGGCCGCACGCAAGCTCTTCGACGACGCCCAGGCGATGCTCGACCAGATGATCGAGGAGAAGTGGGTCGAGGCGCGCGGCGTCTACGGCCTCTTCCCGGCCAACTCGACCGGTGAGGACGTGGTCGTCTACACCGACTCCTCGCGCACCGAGGAGCGGGCGACGCTGTTCCAGCTGCGTCAGCAGGGCCAGCACCGCGCCGGCATCGCCAACAAGTCGATGGCCGACTTCGTCGCGCCGGTGGGTGCGGGTGCCGACCACGTCGGTGCGTTCGCGGTGACCGCCGGGATCGGGCTGCCCGAGCGCGTCAAGGCGTTCCGGGACGAGCTCGACGACTACTCCGCGATCATGGTCGAGGCCTTGGCGGACCGCCTGGCCGAGGCGTTCGCGGAGCGGCTCCACCAGCGCGTACGCACCGAGTTCTGGGGTTACGCCGCCGGCGCCGAGGGTCAGCTGCCCAACGAGGACCTGATCGCTGAGAAGTACGCCGGCATCCGGCCCGCTCCGGGCTACCCGGCCTGCCCCGACCACACCGAGAAGCAGACCATCTGGACGCTGCTCGACGCGGAGGAGAACACCGGCATCGAGCTCACCGAGTCGATGGCGATGTGGCCGGGCGCCTCGGTCTCCGGGCTCTACTACGGTCACCCCGACTCGCAGTACTTCGTCGTCGGCCGCCTCGGTCAGGACCAGGTCGCCGACTACGCCAAGCGCAAGGGCTGGACCATGGCCGAGGCCGAGCGCTGGCTGTCCCCGAACCTGGGCTACGACCCCGAGGACTGAGCCGAGCCACCCGCCGGCCAACTCACGGGTGGCCCTCCTTTGCGGGCGAAAAATTTCGCCCGCAAAGGAGGTCATCTCTGCGGGGGCGTGGCCTGGCAGGGTGGTTCGGGTCACCCAGCCGCGGTGTCGACCGCTCCGTCCAGCCAGGCCGGTGGGACCCGGCCGACGCTGGCAATGTTCCAGAAGGCCGTACGCCTCGTCAGGATCGTGACGAGGTGGTAGCCGTCGGGGTGCTTGGTGAGAACACCTGCGACCGGCTCGCCCTCAGGCGCGAGCCGTAGCGGGATCACCTGGGCCCAGGTCTCGGTCGCAGGATGCCAGTACGCACCAACCACCGCCCCGGAGCTCGAGCCTGTCGCGACCCACGACCCGAGCGCCTCGTTCGCCTCGGCCACCGCAGGCCGAAGACGGACCAACACACGCTCGGGCGTCATCCCCGCCCGGTTGGCGTGGTCGTAGGCAATATGGAGGGCGCCGACCGACGTGATCCTCGAGGTCGGGTCGAACGGCGGCGGTTCCCAGCTGATCAGTGCGGTCCGGCAGCGCTGGCAGTCGTCGTCGCGGCTCCAGTCGGCGAACTCCACGTCGTCGACGGCCAGGTCCTCCCCGCGACTGGTGACGAGGACGAGCCGCAGCCCGTCCGGGTCGCGCAGCGGCAGCGGGTTGTGCTCCAGCCCGTCGCGAAAGTGCAGCAGCCCGAAGGCCTCGTTGACCCCGACCCGGTGGATGACCGCGGCCGCCAGCCCCTCCCGCTGCGCCTTCGGCGACTCCCGACGGATCAGCGCCGGATCGACCAGATCGGCAAGCCACTCGACCAGCTCATCAGTGAGGAGCCGCTCGGCCTCAGCAGGCAGCACGGGTCACCGGAGCACGGGGGAGAGACGAGGCGCCATGGAGGAACCGTAGCCGTCAGGACCGTCGGGCCAGCCGCATGGCCACCGCCATCGACGCGGGCCAGGCGACCATCGTGAGTACGAAGGCGATCGGCCATGCGGTGATGAAGGAGACCGGCCAGGCAGCCAGCCATTCGAGGGAGGGGCCCATGGCGATGAGTGACATCAGGCCCGACATCGTCAGGGCCATCAGGAAGGTCATCACGATCTGGGCGAGAATTGCGGTGCGCTTGTCCATGATCATCCGATCTGGTTCAGGAACGGAGGACGCGTGGAGATGATCCCGGTGCGCCACCCGTTCGTCGGGTTCGGCGCCGTGGGTTCGCGCCGTCGGGCGCGACTGCATCTCAGATGAACCGAGGGCTGGAATGACCACACCAGCCTTGAATCTTTCCGGCACGGCGACGCTAGCGCATCGGCGTACCGTCCCGCACGTACGCGTCGGATTGATCTCGGTCACATAGGCTCGTGTGGTGCGGCGCGAGGAGCAGTGGGCGAGGGAGCGGTTCACCGACGCTCGCGTGGCGCACCTGGCGACGGCGTCGGCCGACGGAGTCCCGCGGATCGTGCCGATCGTCTTCGCGATCGCGGGCAGCACACTGGTCACGGCGGTCGATCACAAGCCGAAGTCGACGACCCGGCTGCGCCGGCTGACGGACATCGTCGCGAACCCGGCGGTCTCGGTGCTCGTCAATTCCTACGACGAGGACTGGTCCCAGCTGTGGTGGGCACGCGCCGACGGGATGGCGAGGGTGCACGAGTCCTACGATCTCGGTCCGCTGGTCGCGAAGTACGACGACTATCGCGACCAGCCGCCCGCGGGCCCGGTGATCACGATCGACGTCACCCGGTGGTCTGGCTGGTCGGCGAGCTGAGCCGGGGATCAGCGTGGGAACCGGAAGGGCCGCAGGATCTCGCCGCTGGGAGACGGACCCCGCGCGGGCATCGGAGGAGGCGGCGGGGTCGGGGGCAACGGCGGGCCGGCCCCCATCCACGGGCTGCGTACGTCCAGGACGGTGGCCCATTGGGCGGCGGTCGGCCGGGTCCCCGGAGGACCGGCGGCGCGGTCCATCAGCCGGGTGAGCGGTCCGACCAGGATGCCGGCCTGACCGGCGAAGGTCAGGTCGGGCCGGAGCCCGGGGGAGGCGTTGCGGTCGCCGGTGAGCACGCGCGCGATCGCGAGGGCGAGCTTGAAGCGGTCGCTGTCGGCGGTCGGCTGGTGGCCGAGGTTGGTGGGGTCCTCCCAGCCGCGGGTGTCGGCGGGCGGCAGCACCCCGGGCTCGCCGGCGGGCCGGATCCCGTCGCAGTCGAGGAGCATCACGCGCGGAACCGGCATCGCCGACCAGGCGATGTTGCGAGGCGAGAGGTCGCCGAGGACGAGCCCCTGGCGGTGCAGCGCGTCCATCGCGGCCGCCAGCGCGCGCAGCAGGAGCACCCGCTCGTAGACCCCCGGCATCGGCACGTCGCCCACGTTCACCAGCAGGCCCAGCTCGGCCAGCGCGGTCGCCGGGCCGAACCCGGCCAGGAAAGGGTCGTGCACCCGCTGCATCAGGAAGCCGGACGTACGCAGCCCGTCGAGCACGACCGTGTGCGGCCAGGCGGCGAAGTGGTCCACCTGGAGACCCTCGCTCTCCACGAACCGGCGGATGCGCACCAGCTCGCCCAGGGCGCGGCCGTCCACGAGCCCCAGCTCGCGCGTGCGGTAGAGCTTCGCGACCGTCCCGGGGTGGTCGGCCAGCTCGATGATGCGGCCCTGCGACCCTTCGGCGATGCAGCGTCCCAGGGTCAGGCGGCCGAGCTGGATTTCGTTCACGGACCCTCCGGCACCGAATCTTGTGGAGCCCAGATCGTACGTGGCGGGGCCATCGCCTGCCGAGTCTACGGTTCAACTGGCGACACCGGACCGGTAACACTCGGTCGCGGTCCGGTGAACGTGGCGGTGGGACCATGGACCCGACCGATCCAGAGCGCAGGGAGCTGACGTGGGCAGAGTGACAGTAGGACGACCGGTGCTCCGGGTGCGTGACGGCGTCATCTCGCGGCGCCCGGACACGCTCGCCGCGGAGGAGCCGATGGAGATCCGGGTCAACGGACGGCCGCTGACCGTCACCATGCGCACGCCCGGCGGCGACTTCGACCTGGCCATCGGCTTCCTGGTGAGCGAGGGCGTGGTGCACGCCGCCGACGACGTGGTGAGCGTTCGCTACTGCGCCGGTGCGACCGACGACGGCAGCAACACCTACAACGTGGTCGACGTGCAGCTGAGCCCGCGGGTCCCACCACCCGACGCCTCGCTCGAGCGCAGCTTCTACACGACCTCCTCGTGCGGGCTGTGCGGGAAGGCCTCGCTCGAGGCGGTGCGTACGTCCTCGGCCTGGTCGGTCGCCGAGGATCCGCTCCGGGTCACACCCCAGCTGTTGTCCGCGCTGCCGGAGCGGCTGCGGGAGGAGCAGCGCGTCTTCGACAGCACCGGTGGGCTGCACGCCGCCGGTCTCTTCGACGCCGAGGGGACGCTGCTGTGTCTGCGCGAGGACGTCGGCCGGCACAACGCCGTCGACAAGGTGATCGGGTACGCGCTGCGCGAGGGAATGCTGCCGCTGCGCGAGAGCATGCTGATGGTCAGCGGCCGGGCCTCGTTCGAGCTCGTCCAGAAGGCCGTGATGGCCGGCATCCCGCTGCTGGCGGCGGTCTCGGCACCCTCCTCGCTCGCCGTCGACCTGGCCGACGACAACGGCCTCACCCTGGTCGGCTTCCTGCGAGGATCGTCGATGAACGTCTACGCCGGGACCGACCGTATCGAGCCGGTCCGGGTCGGCTGAGTCTCCCCGCACCAGACCTCCGCGCCAGACCTCCGCGCCAGACCTCCGCCGCGGGAAATGAGTATGTGAGCTCAGGCGCACCGCCCCGCTGCGCAGCCAGACTGCTGCCATGTCAGCCACCGATGCCACGCCGCGGCGACCACGTCTCGCCCTGCTGCGCCACCATCTGCTCGCTCCCGCCAGCTCGTGCTTCCTGGGCGTCCTGAGCCTGGCGACAGTGCTGTGCTTCCACTTCCCTGAGCTGCTGACCACCCGTGAGTTCCGCGCCATCTACTCCGAGGACTTCGCGCGTACGCTGCTGCTGATCGGACTGGCCGCGGCGTTCTTCGCCGGGACGATCGCGGTGCTGCGCGACCAGCACAAGCGGATGACGTTCATCGGGGTCGGCACCGCGACCGCCGCCGTACTCCTCGGTGGCACCGATGTCCCGTTCGACGGGCCGGTCAACGACACGCCGTTCGCGCTCGGCCTCGACTGGTTCGTGCTCGCCCTCTTCTTCTCGGCGCTGGTGTTCATCCCGCTCGAGCACGCCTTCGCGCGCCGCCCGGTGCCGGTCTTCCGACCCGGCTGGCGCACCGATGCCTGTTACTTCTTCATGAGCCACGTGCTGGTGCAGCTCATCTTGATCCTGGTCACCACCTCGACGTCGTTGGTGGTCGAGTCCGCGAAGGTGCCGGGCGTACAGGCCTGGATCACGGACCTGCCGTTCGTGGTGGCGTTCGCGCTGGCGGTCTTCCTCGCCGACCTCGCCCAGGCGGTGCTGCACCGCTGCTACCACCGGATCATGGTGCTGTGGCGCTTCCACGCGGTGCATCACTCCAGCCCCGAGCTCGACTGGCTGGCCGGCTCCAGGGTGCACTTCGTCGAGACGGTGCTGACTCGCAGCATCGTGCTGCTGCCGCTGCTGTTCCTCGGGTTCACGCAGGAGGTCGTCAACGCCTACGCCGTGCTCGTCGGCATTCAGGCGGTGGTCGCGCACGCCAACCTGGGCATCCGGTTCGGCTGGCTGGAGTACCTCATCGTGCTGCCCCGCTACCACCACTGGCACCACGCCCGGCACCTCGACTACTGGGACCGCAACTACGCGATCCACCTGCCGGTGGTCGACATGCTGATGGGCTCCTTCAAGCTGCCGCGCGACGGCAGCTGGCCCGAGGAGTACGGCGTCCTCAAGCGCGAGACCGTGCCCGTCGGGATCCTCGCCCAGCACGTCGCTCCGTTCCGCGGGCAGCGGACCTACGACGAGTACGTCCGCTGACGCCCGCGGACCCTGCCAACGGCGCTCGCCACGGACGCTGTGGCAGGATTCCAGCCATGAAACCCGCGGCTGTTCTCATGGACATGGACGGCACCCTGGTCGACACCGAGCCCTACTGGATGGCGACGGAGTATGCGATCGCCGAGCGCTTCGGGGCGACCTGGTCCGAGGAGCAGGCGATGGGGCTGGTCGGCAACGCGCTGATCGAGTCGGCGCGGCTGGTCAAGGAGGGGATGGGCCTCGAGCAGGAGCCCGAGGAGATCGTCGAGATGCTTCTCGACGGCGTCGTGGAGCGGGTCGAGCGCGAGGTCCCGTGGCGCCCGGGTGCGCGCGAGCTGCTCACCGACCTGGTCGAGCAGGGCGTGCCGTGCGCGCTGGTGACCATGTCGTACGCCCGCTTCGTCGGCCCCATCCTCAAGCACCTGCCCGAGGGCACCTTCAAGGTGATCGTCACCGGCGACCAGGTGCGCAACGGCAAGCCCCACCCCGAGCCCTACCTCACCGCGGCGGCTGCGCTCGGCGTCGACGCCGCCGACACGGTCGCGGTCGAGGACTCCAACACCGGCGCTCGCTCGGCCGAAGCGGCCGGCTGCACCGTCCTGGTCGTCGAGAACCACGTCCCCGTCGCCCCCGGCGAGCGCCGGGTCTTCCGCGACACCCTCGAGGGGATGACGTACGCCGACCTGGCCGAGCTCTGAGCCACGGCGCGATCTCGGCGCCTGGAACGACGGGGTGTGTCGCCTCACGATCAGCCACTGACCGCCATCAAAGGCACCGGTCAGGAGAAGGGGTCGCGCGCGGGCGAAATTTTTCGCCCGCTGATGGGCCTGGTCTGGTCCTGACGGCGCCGCGATGAACTGAGATCGGCGAGTGGGCGATCGTGGCAACCATCGCGCCAGATCGCGACGGTCAGGGACCGACCTCGACGACAGCGTCGGGGTCGAACGGCGCCACCAGCTCTGGTTCGACCTGGTGGGGCTGGATCTCGCCGTTCGCGATCGGCTCGGCGAAGTGGCAGGCGACCCGGTGCGATGAGGGGACGCCGCCGATCTCGAGCGTCCTGAGCTCGGGTCGCTCGGTGTCGCAGCGCTCGGCCTGCTTCCACGGGCAGCGGGTGTGGAACCGGCACCCGGTGGGTGGATCAGCGGGCGAGGGCAGGTCGCCGGTCAGCAGGATCTGCTCGCGGGCGTCCTCGACGGCCGGGTCGGGGATGGGCACCGCCGACATCAGGGCGCGCGTGTAGGGGTGCAGGGGAGTGGCGTAGAGGGAGTCCGCGTCGGCCTCCTCGACTAGGCCGCCGAGATACATCACCCCGACCCGGTCGCTGATGTGGCGCACGACCGCGAGGTCGTGGGCGATCACCAGATAGGTCAGCCCGAGGGAGTCCTGCAACGACTCCAGCAGGTTGATCACCTGAGCCTGCACCGAGACATCGAGAGCCGAGACCGGCTCGTCGGCCACGATCAGCGCCGGGTTGACCGAGAGCGCCCGGGCGATCCCGATGCGCTGGCGCTGCCCGCCGGAGAACTCGTGGGGATACTTCGACAGCGCCGCCTCCGGCAGCCCGACCGCGTCCATCAGCTCACGCAGCCTCGCGCTGGTCGCCTCCTTGTCCGAGGCCAGGCCGTGCGCCCTCATGCCCTCCACCAGCAGCGACTGCACCGACTGGCGCGGGTCGAGGGAGGAGAGCGGGTCCTGGAAGACCATCTGCAGGTCCTGGCGCTTGCGGCGCAGGGCCTCCCCACGCAGCGGCGCCAGGTCCTCGCCGTCGAAGACGACGGACCCCTCGGTGAGGTTCTCGAGACGCAGGATCGCCCGGCCCAGGGTCGACTTCCCGCACCCAGACTCACCGACCAGGCCGTACGTCTCGCCCCGGCGGATCTCCAGATCGACCCCGTCCACGGCGTAGACGTGCCCGATCGTCTTGTCGAAGATCACTCCGCGCTTGATGGGGAAGTGAACCTTCACCCCGGCGACGGACAGCAATACGTCAGAACTCATCGAGAGACCTCCGTCGACACGGCCGGGGCGACCGGGATGACCGGGTGGAAGCAGCGCAGCGCGCCCTCGCCGTCGGATCCGCCGCCACCGTGCGGGAGGAGCGGGGGAGAGGAGACGAGGCAGTCCTCGGCGGCCGAGGGACAGCGTGGGGCGAAGGCGCACGCACCGGCCCACGGCAGGTTGTCCGAGACCGAACCCGGGATCGGGTTGAGCGGTTCGCCGCGGCCGGTGTCCAGGCGCGGGATCGAGCCGAGGAGACCGTTGGTGTAGGGGTGCGCCGGCGAGGCGAAGAGCGAGTGCCGCATACCCCGCTCGACCAGGCGACCGCCGTAGAGCACGTTGACGTCGTCACACATCCCGGCGACGACGCCGAGGTCGTGGGTGATCATGACCAGCGCCGTGTCCGACTCGGAGACCAGCTGCTTGAGCAGCGCGAGGATCTGGGCCTGGATCGTCACATCGAGAGCGGTCGTGGGCTCGTCGGCGATCAGCAGCCGGGGCCGGCAGGCCAGGGCCATCGCGATCAGGGCACGCTGCCGCATGCCGCCGGAGAGCTGGTGGGGATACTCCCGCAGCCGCCGCCGCGGGTCCGGGATGCCGACCTTGTCGAGCATCGCCTTGGCCTCCTCCATGGCCGCCGACTTCGACAGCCCGCGGTGGCGCTGCACGACCTCGGCGACCTGGACCCCGATCGAGATCACCGGGTTGAGGGAGGAGAGCGGGTCCTGGAAGATCATCGCCAGGTCCCGGCCACGCCGCTCACGCATCTGCGCGGCGGAGAGGCCGAGCAGGTCGGTCCCCTCGAACAGGACCTGGCCCGAGACCGAGTTGCCCCGCCGGGGGAGCAGCCCCATGACCGCCAGCGAGGTCACCGACTTCCCGCAGCCCGACTCGCCGACGAGCCCGACGGTCTGCCCGGGACGTACGTCGAAGGAGACCCCGTCGACCGCGTTGAACGGCTCGGCGCCATGACGGGTGAAGGTGACCTGGAGGTCCTTCACGGACAGCAACGGCTCGCTCATGAGCCTACCTCCGGGTCTTCGGGTCGAGGGCCTCGCGCAGCGACTCGCCCATCAGGGTGAAGCCGAGCGCGACCGCGATGATGCAGCCGGCCGGCCAGAAGGCGAGGTGCGGATGCTCGTTGAGGTACTGCTGCGAGGCACCGAGCATCTGACCCCACTCCGGCCGCCGGTCGTCCGGGTTCCCGAGCCCGAGGAAAGACAGCGCCGCCGCGTCGATGATCGAGGTCGCGACCACGAGCGTCGACTGCACGATCACCGGCCCCATCGAGTTGGGCAGCATGTGCCGCAGCACGATCGAGACAGGACGTACGCCGAGGGCTCTCGCCGCGAGGACATGGTCGCTGTGGCGCTGGGCGAGCATCGAGCCGCGCAGCAGGCGCGCGAAGATCGGGATCTGGACGACCGCGATCGCGATGATCACCGTCCACTGGCTGGGCCGGGCCGCCAGCGCCGCCAGGGAGAAGGCGAGCAGCAGGCCGGGGATGGAGAGCATCACGTCGACGATGCGCATCACCAGGGCGTCGACCCAGCCGCCGAAGGCACCGGCCAGGGTGCCGAGCACGAGCCCGCCGGAGAGCCCGATCAGGGTCGCCAGGACACCGACGACCAGGGTCTGCTGCGATCCGACCAGGAGGCGTGAGAGGAGGTCGCGTCCACGGTTGTCGGCGCCCAGCGGGAAGCCCGGCTCGGGGCCCGGCACCGGGTTGGACTGCCGCTCCACCTTGTCGATCAGCGGCTGCGCCGCCGGGTCCCAGGGCGCCAGCCACGGCGAGATGATCGCGAGCAGCACGAACAGCGTGGTGATCGTGAGCCCGATCAGGAAGATCGGGTTGCGGCGCAGCCGGCGCCAGGCACCGGCCAGGAGCGACTCGCCGCCGGTGTCCTTGACCGTCCCGGCCTCGGCGACCTCCACCTCGGCGACCGAGGCCGCCAGGGTGTCGATGCGCGCCTTCTTGGAGGCAGTCAGCTTGGAGGGCATCACCAGGTCACCTCGTCCGTACGCGGGGGTCGATGACGGCGTAGGCGATGTCGACCAGCAGGTTGACGACCACATAGACCCCGGCGGCCGCGATGATCAGCATCTGCAGCACCGCGTAGTCACGCTCGGTCGCGGCGACGGCCAGTGCGTCGCCGACACCGCGGAACGAGAACACGCGCTCGGTCAGCACCGCCCCGGCAAGAAGCCCGCCGACCTGGAGGCCGATGATGGTCGTGACCGGTAGCAAGGCGTTGCGGAGGACGTGGCGCCCGCGGATGACGCGTGAGGTCAGTCCCTTCGCCTCGGCGGTGCGTACGTAGTCCTCGTCCAGCACCTCCAGGACCGAGGCCCGGGTGATGCGGAAGATGTACGCGAACGGGATCGACGAGAGCGCGATGCCCGGCAGGATCAGATGCAGGAACGCATCCCACGAGGCGTCGTACTCCCCGGTGAGCAGCCCGTCGAGGATGAAGAAGTTGGTGACGTGGGTGGCGTCGATGGTCGGCGTCTGCCGCCCCGAGACCGGCAGCCAGCCGAGCTGGACGGCGAAGACGTACTTCAGCAGGAACGCCAGGAAGAAGACCGGCACCGCGATGCCCACCAGGGACGTGATGATCGAGGCGTTGTCGAGGAACGTCGCGCGGCGCCGGGCAGCCAGGTAGCCGAGCGGGATGCCGATCGAGATCGCGATGGTCAGGGCGAATGCCGTCAGCTCCATGGTCCCCGGCAGACGGTCGAAGAAGATCTCGAGCGCGTCCGTGCCGGCCTGCACCCGGATCGAGGCGCCGAAGTTGCCGTGCGCGATCCGGTCGAGGAAGAGCAGGTACTGCTCCCAGACCGGGCGGTCGAGCCCGAAGGTCTTCTCCAGCGCGGCTCGGGTGGCGGGCGTGGCTCGCTCGCCGAGGATCGCCGAGACCGGACCGCCGGGGAGCGCACGCAGCCAGGCGAAGATGAGGAAGGAGAGCACGATCATCACGCCCGCCATCTGCAGCAGGCGGCGTAGGACGAATCTGAGCAAGTTCTCTCCTTCGTGGGTGCGTCATTCCTCGGTCGAGCCGCGAGGCCGGCGACGGTCTCGCGGCTCGACCAGCGAGAGGGCTACTCGCCGCCGACGGAGACCGGGGCGAAGTCCTCGGCGGTCAACGGGCTGGGGACCAGGCCCTCGGTGTCGGCGTCGACCACGATGGCCGGCGGGGAGTGGCTGATCGGGAAACCGGGCAGATACTCGGTCATGATCTGCTCGTTGATCTCCTCGTACCTCTTGGTGCGCTCGGCCTCGTCGACGATTGCGTCGGCGCCCTGCAGGTCGGCGGCGAGCTTCTTGCCCCAAGAGATGTTGGAGGTCTTGAAGTCGTTGGCGACCGGCTCGGTGAAGAAGGAGCCGAGGAAGTTGTACGCGTCGTTGAAGTCACCGGTCCAGCCGAGGATGTGGGCGTCGTACTTTCCGGCGGAGACGTTGTCGGTGTAGGCCGTCCACGGTGCCGAGACCGCCTTGACCGTGATGCCGACGGCCTCGAGGTCGGCGCGCAGGGCGTCGTAGATCGTGGACGGGTCCGGCATGTACGGACGGCTGACCTCGGTCGGGAACGCGAAGGTCATCTCGAGGTTCTCGGCGCCGGCCTCCTTGAGCAGCTGCTTGGACTTCTCGGGGTCGTAGGCGTACGGCTCGAGGTCCTTGTTGTAGCCGGCGACCGTGTCGGGCATGAACTGGGTGGCGACCTTGGCCCCCTCGGGCAGCTGGGACTTGACCAGCTCCTCGCGGTTGAGCGCGTGGTAGATCGCCTGGCGGACCTTGAGGTCGTGGAACTTCTTGTCCTTGAGGTTCAGGCCCAGGTAGAGGATGTTGAACGGGTCGCGGATCTCGACCTGGTTGCCCTGCTCCTCGAGCGAGTTCCAGTCGACCGGGTTGGGCAGGTCGTAGCCGTTGATCGAGCCCGCCTCGAGCTCCTGGCGTCGGGTGGACTCGTCGGGGATGATCCGGAAGACCAGCTTCTCGGACTTGGCGGGCTCGTCCCAGTAGTCGTCGTTGCGGGTCAGGGTCACGGTGCCGTTGGCCTGGTCGTACTTGTCGAGCTTGAACGCCCCGGTGCCGACCGGGTTCTTGGCGTTCTCGGGGAAGGTGAAGCCCTCGCCGGCCGCCTTGATGCCGTTGGCGTCGCCCTCCTCCATCGCCTTGGGCGACTGCATCGAGAACGAGGTCTGCGACAGCAGGGTCGGGAAGCTGGCGGTGGCGTGGTCGATGGTGATCACCGCGGTGTTCTCGTCGGACGCCTCACAGCCCTTGTAGAGCGAGGGGTCCTTCTCGGCGTCGTTCTTGAAGCCGCCGAAGAACGAGCCCCAGTATTCGCCCGCGGTCTGGCCGTCGGGGTTCTGGTCGTACATCCGCTCCAGGTTGGCGCAGACGGCCTCGCCGTTGAACGGCTCGCCGTCGGTGAAGGTGACACCCTCGCGGAGCTTGAAGGTCCACTTGGTGCCGGTCGCGTCGGGCTCCCAGCTCTCGGCCAGGCCGGGCTCGATCTCGGAGGTGCCGGGCTTGGAGTCGATCAGGGTGTCGAAGATCTGCCGCGAGATGCGGAAGGTCTCGCCGTCGGTGGCGTAGAAGGGGTCGAAGGTGGACGGCGCGCCCGCGGCGCCGAAGGTGAGGGTAGAGCCCCCACTTCCGCGCTCGGACTCCGCGCCGCACGACGCGAGCGAGAGCGCCAAGGCCCCTGCCGCGAACGCCGGAAGGATTCTCCGGGAGATTCTCATCGCTTAACCTCGCTTGTTGGTCGACCAGTCTGGTCAGCGACCCGGTATGGGTCCCTCGACCGCGGATGTGACTCGAATCACATGCGTAGCCGTGCCCGGCACCCTAGCCACGAATCCGGGGTCGGGCGGGCCGAGTGCGCGGTTATTTATCCGACCGATACCAACTAAGGTGCTTCCGTGACCATGCAGATCACCCCGTCCATCCTCAACGCCGACTTCGCAGCCCTGGGTGCGGAGGTGGCCAGGATCCCCAGTGCCGACTGGATCCATGTGGACGTGATGGACAACCACTTCGTGCCCAACCTGACCTTCGGGCCGGCGATGGTCGAGGCGCTGGCGCGCTCCACCGACGTGCCCCTGGACGCGCACCTGATGATCGAGGACGCCGATCGCGAGGCCCCGGCGTACGTCGAGGCCGGCTGCGGATCGGTGACCTTCCACGTCGAGGCGGCCAAGGCGCCGGTGCGGCTGGCCCGCGAGATCCGCGCGAAGGGTGCCCGGGCGTCGATGGCGCTCAAGCCGGCGACCCCGATCGAGCCGTACGAGGACATGCTGGCCGAGCTCGACATGGTGCTGCTGATGACCGTCGAGCCCGGCTTCGGCGGCCAGAAGTTCCTCGACATCGTGCTGCCGAAGATCCGCCGGACGCGGGCGATGATGGAGAAGGCCGGCGTCGAGACCTGGCTGCAGGTCGACGGCGGGGTCTCGCTGGAGACGATCGAGCGTTGCGCCGCGGCCGGTGCCGATGTGTTCGTCGCCGGCTCCGCGGTCTACTCGGCCGACGACCCGGACGCGATGGTTCGTTCGCTGCGGGACACGGCTGCGGCCAGCTCGGTCTGAGCCGGGTCGGCCTCGACGGCACCAAGCCCCCGAAAGAGGTCGTACGCCTCCTGCCAGTGCTCGACGGCGCCGGCGTCGTCGCCGTGGTTCGCGCAGACCGCGCCGAGCCCGGCGTGCGCCCGGGCGCGCTCGTACTCCGCACCTCGGTAGCCGGTGATCGCCAGCGACTCGCGGAAGGCGGCGGCCGCCCGAGCGTCGAGCTGCTCGGTCGCGTACGTCTCGGCGTCGCCGTTGAGGGCCTGCGCCTGAAGCTGCCGGCTTCCGATCGCCACACCGACGGCGAGCGCGCGCTGGTAGACGCGGTGGGCCTCGGCGAAGTCGCGCAGGCGCGCGTAGATGCTGCCGAGCCGGACCCGGGAGAGACCTTGGAGCAGCCGGAATCCCGCCTCGCCCGCGAGGCTCTCCGCGCGGCGGGCGAACTCGAGCGCGGTACCCAGTCGTCCCTTGTCGCGGTGCAGGCCCGCCAGCCCGTACGCGGCGTGGGCCTGCCCGACGAGCAGCCCGGCGTCCACCGTCCGTGCGTACGCCTCGTGCAGCAGGCGCTCGGCCTCCTCGAGGTTCCCACGACGCCGGTGCAGCAGCCCGAGGCTGGTGAGCGGCCGGTAGGCCATCAGCCAGCTCGGGTCGATCTCGTGGTAGAGGTCGATGGCGCGCACGAACGCGCGCTCGGACTCCGCGGTCCTGCCGCTGAAGCCGTAGAGGACGCCGAGGCAGTTGAGGGTGGTCGCCGCCTGGGTCGTCGCGCCGGCGTCCTGGTGCATGGCGAGCGCGCGCTCGGTGAGGCGGGTACTCTCCGCGTAGCGGCGGGCGCGGAAGTGGACCAGCCCGATCCCGCGCAGCGCCGTCCCCTCGGCGACGACGTCGTCGGTGCTGCGGGCGAGGTCGAGCGCCCTCTCGTGCAGTGCCCGCGCGTCGTCGAGGTAGCCGGCGACGTCGAGGTACCAGGTCAGGATCCGGGAGAGGGCGATGACGTAGTCGGGGCGGCCGATGTCGACCGCGACGTCGCCGGCGCCCAGGAGGTTGGCCCGCTCGCCGTCGAGCCACCGCATCCCGTCGGCGTACGCGGGCAGGCTCTTTCCCACATCGCCGGAGTGCACGGTCTCTTCGGGGAAGATGATGGTCGAGGCGCGAGCCGCCTCGGCCAGGTAGTGGTCGAGCAGCCGTCCCAGGGCGGCCTCGTGCTCCTCGGGCGGATCCACGGTCTCGGCCAGCTCGGCGGAGTAGGTCCACAGCAGGTCGTGCAGGCCGTAGCGCCTGGGACCGGACTCCTCGACGAGGTTCGCACGGGTCAGGGCGCGGACGAGCTGCCTGGTGGTGGACAGCGGAAGGCCCGCGAGGGCGGCGATCGCGCCGAGGTCGCAGTCACGACCGGGATGGATCCCGAACAGGCGAAGCAGCCGCCCCGCCTCCGCCGAGAGGTGGCTGTAGGAGGCGTCGAAGACGGCACGCAGCGAGGTGTCCTCGTCGCCACCGTCGAGTACGTCGAGCCGGGCGCCGTCATCGGAGAGATCGGCCACCAGGTCCGCCACCCGACGATGTGGTGCGTCGCGCAGCCGTTCCGCAGCGATCCGCAGCGCCAACGGAACTCCCGCGCAGCGTGCCGCCAGCTCGGCCATCGCCTCCGGCTCGGGGTCGGGCCGCTCGCCGACCAGCGAGGTGAGCAGGTGGGTCGCCTCGCTGGGGTTCATCCGGTCCAGGTTGATCCGGTGCGCGCCCTCCTTGGTCACCAGCCCGGAGAGCGCGTCACGGCTGGTCACCACGACCCGGCAGGTCGCCGAGCCGGGCAGGAGAGGGCGTACGTGCTCGGCCGAGCGCGCGTTGTCGAGCACGATCAACATGCGTCTCCCGTCGACGAGCGTCCGGAACCGGGCCGCTCGCTCGTCGGGGTCCTCCGGGATCGAGTTGCCCTCGACGCCGATCCCACGGAGGAAGGCGGCCAGAACCTCGGTCGCCTGCGTCGCCCGGTCGGGCCCATAGCCGCGCAGGTCGGCATAGAGCTGGCCGTCGGGGAACTCGTCCTTGACCAGGTGTGCCCAGGTCATCGCGAGGGCGGTCTTGCCGACACCGCCTCCGCCGACCACAGCAGTCAGAAGCACCGGCGAGGCCTCGCGGAGCATGCCACCCAGGGCGGAGAGGTGAGCCGTACGTCCCACGAACCCTGCTGGTGCGTGCGGGAGCTGCGCGGGTATGCCCGGCTCGGGGTCGGGCTCGGGCTCGAGGTCGACGGGCGGTGTGGCGGCCCGCCCGCCGGTGCCGATGGGGCGGCCCTCGAGCACCGCCCTCTCCGCCTCGCGGAGCTCGGGCCCGGGATCCAGGCCGAGCTCGTCGACGAGGACCTCGCGGGCGTGCCGGTAGGCGGCGAGCGCGTCGGCCTGTCGTCCGCTGCGATGCAGGGCGGCCATCAGGAGCACCTGCATCCGCTCCCGCAGCGGGTGCAGCCGCGCCGCCTCGCCCAGCTCGCCGGCGATCTCGGCGTGCCGGCCGTCATCGAGCTCAGCGGTGTAGAGGGCCTCCAGCACGTCGACCCGGCGCTCCTCGAGCCGGGCGGCCTCCTCGGCGACCTCGAGCTGGCCGATACCGGCGTACGCCGGTCCTCGCCACAGGCGCAACGCCTCCCGCAGGATGGCTACCGCCTTCCCCGGAGCGGCGTCGGTCGCCGACCGGGCGAGCTCCTCGAAGCGCGCGGCGTCGGACTCGCCCGGTCCGATCCGGAGCGCGTAACCGGACTCGTCGGAGGAGATCCGACCGGGATCGTCGAGCAGCGCGCGCAGTCGGTGCACCTGGGTGTACAGGCGCACCGAGACGTCATCGCCGTCCGCGCCCCACAGCGCATCGGTCAGGACCGAGGCGGGCACCGGCCGATTGGCACGCACGAGCAGGAGCGCGAGCAGGTTGCGGCGCAGTGTGCCGGTGACCATGGACTCATGGTCGCCGCCGGAAAGACGCAGCGGACCGAGCACGTCGAACCGCACACTGACCACCTCGTCCCGGGAGGCCAACCACTTTACTTGTCGGCGCCGGTCCTCGCAGGTCAGTTGATTTTGGCAGGTCAGTTGATTCTGTCAGGTCAGTTGACCTGTCGCTGTCTGCCTTCCCAATACCTCTCCCGGAGGTCGCGCTTGAGGACCTTGCCCGTCGGCGTCGTCGGCAGCGCCGCTGCGTATTCCCAGCTGGTGGGCACCTTGAACCCGGAGACGAGGGAGGCGCAGTGCTTGCGGAGCCGATCGTCGTCGGGTTCGGCGCCGGGGTGAAGCACGACGACCGCGTGCACCCGCTCGCCGGCGTCGCCGGTCTCGCCGTCGGGGACGCCGATGACCGCGCAGGTCGCGACGTCCGGGTGCGAGGAGAGCGCGTTCTCGACCTCGGCCGAGTGCACGTTGTCCCCGCCGACGATGATCATGTCCTTGAGGCGGTCGACGACGTAGAGGTAGCCGCGCTCGTCGAGGCGGCCGACGTCGCCGGTGTGCGTCCAGCCGCCGCGGCGTACGTGGTCGGTCGCGGCCGGGTCGTTCCAGTAGCCCACCATGTCGCCGGCGCCGCGGAGCAGGATCTCGCCCTCTGTGCCCGGCGCGACGTCGTTGTCGTCGGCGTCGACCACGCGCACCTCGGAGATCACCGAGGCGCGGCCGGCGGAGGCCCGCTGCGGGCCGGGGCGGTGGTCGTCCTCGGTGAGGATCGTGGGCGACATCGCCTCGGTCATCCCGTAGAGCTGCCCGAAACCGACCCCGGGGAAGGCGGCCATGGCACGCTCGAGAAGCGACTCGGTCATCGGGGAGGCGCCGTAGAAGATGGTCCCGACGCTGCTGAGGTCGTGCCCGGCGACGTCGGGGTGGTCGACCATCGCCTGCAGCATCGTCGGCACGATGAACATCGCGGTGATCCGGTGCCGGGCGATCTGCTCCAGGGCGGCAGCGGGCGCGAAGCGGGGCAGCGGCACGAACGTACGCCCGAACTGCGACATCGCCATGCTCGACCCGACCCCGGACACGTGGGACATGGGGGTGAGCTGGAGCAGGCGGGTGCCCGGCGCGACGAAGCCGGGGAAGGACGTGCCCAGCGCGAGCGTCAGGGTCATCAGCGCCCGGTTGGAGTGCATCACGGTCTTGGGCAGGCCGGTGGTGCCGCCGGTGTGCAGCAGCCCGGCGATGGCGTCACCGCCACGCAGCGCGTCGGGCACCGGGGCGCTGGCCGCGATCAGGTCCTCGTAGGCGGGCATGTCGAACGGCGCCGGCTCCTCGCCCATGTGCACGACGGTGTCGAGCCCCGGCCAGGCCGCGCGGATGGCAGGTACGCTCGCCGCGAAGCTGTCGTCGACGAAGAGGATCCGGGTCTCCGACTCGGCGAGCATCGGCCCCATCTCGCTGGGGTCGCGCATGGTGTCGAGCGCGTTGAAGACTCCGTCGGCCCACGGGATGGCCAGCAGCAGCTCGGCGTAGCGGTCGGAGCTGAGGCCGAGGATGCCGACGCGGGTGCCGTGGCGCACCCCCAGGTCGCGCAGTGCGCCCGCCAGGCGGGTGACGCGGTCGGCCTGCTCGGCGAAGGTGCGTACCCGGTCGCCGAAGATCGTCGCCGGCTCGTCGGGGTGCTGCTGCAGGGATCGGTGCAAGCCTTGGGTCCAGAACATGTCAGGTGTGGTCATGGATCGAGAGTGCGTCTCATCACTGACGTCGTCCTGACATGCCTCTGACACGGTGTGGCACAATCGGTGTCAGACGAGCTTGTGCTCGCGTGCTCTGGGGTCGGTGAAATTCCGAGCCGGCGGTGACTGAGTCCCTCTACCAATTGTGGGGCTCAGAAGTCCGCGACCCGATGGCAGCCAGCCACCGGTTGACCAAGTGCCAGAGGGAAACCTCTCAGTCTTGGACCGACGGTTAAAGTCCGGATGGGAAGACGCACGCAGCCCGATTCGTCGTGGCCAACCTGATCAGACAGGTCTGGCGCGATGTCTCGGCCTGACCCCGGAGTCCGTGAGACGGACCAGAGGGGATCAGATGAAGTGCTTGGACCAGCGTGACCCGGAGCCGGGCGCGATGCGCCGCGCTCTGGAGCTGGCCGCTGCGATCGGCGCCCCGGGGCCGGCGACCTACCCCAACCCACGAGTGGGCTGCGTACTCCTGCGCTCCGACGGGTCGATGATCGCCGAGGGGTTCCACCGCGGGCCGGGTACGCCGCACGCCGAGGTCGATGCGTTGGCGAAGGCGGGCGAGGGCGCGCGAGGAGCGACCGCGGTCGTCACGCTCGAGCCGTGCAACCACACCGGCCGCACCGGCCCGTGCTCGCAGGCGCTGATCGAGGCCGTCGTCGCCCGCGTCGTCTACGCCCAGGCCGACCCCAACCCCGTCGCCGCCGGGGGTGCCGACACGCTGAAGCAGGCGGGGATCGAGGTCGAGCAGGGCCTGTACGCCGCGGAGTCCCGTGCGCTCAACCGGGTCTGGACCCATGCCGCGGAGCTGCAGCGCCCTTACGTCACCTGGAAGTTCGCCACCACCCTCGACGGACGCAGCGCCGCCGCCGACGGCACCTCGCGCTGGGTCTCCTCGCGCGCCGCGCGGCTCGACACCCACAAGCTGCGGGCGCTGAGCGACACGATGCTGGTCGGCACCAACACGGTCGCGGTCGACGACCCCGCGCTGACGGTCCGCGACCAAGAGGACCGGCCGGTCGGCGTACAGCCTCTCCGGGTCGCGATGGGGGAGCGGAACCTGCCGGCGGAGAGCAAGATCTTCGACTCCGGACTCTCCTCTGGGGCACCGTCGCTGCACCTGCGTACCCGCGACCCGCACGAGGCGCTGGCCTCCCTGTGGGAGCGCGAGCGCCGCCATGTCTTTCTCGAGGGTGGGCCGACGCTGGCCGCGGCCTTCCTGGAGGCGGGCGTCGTGGACGAGATCGTCGTCTACGTCGCCCCGTTCCTGCTCGGCGCCGGTCGCTCGGCCGTCGCCGACCTCGGGATCACCACCATCGCCGACGCGTTCCGGCCGCGGGTGCGCTCGGTCGACGTGCTCGCGCCGGCCACAGAGGGCGATGAGCCGAACGTACGGCTCATCTTGGAGCCCGCCCCACAAGCTCAGAACAGAGAGGACCGCTAGATGTTCACCGGGATCATTGAGGAGCTCGGCACGGTTGCCGGGATCGAGGACCAGGGCGACGCCGTACGCCTGACCTTCTCGGCCGAGACCGTGCTCGAGGACGTCACGCTCGGCGCGTCGATCGCAGTGAATGGCTGCTGCCTGACTGTGGCGACGGTCGCGACTGGCTCGGGGGTCTCGACAAGCGCGACCACCGGGGCCGGTCAGTGGACCGCCGACGTCATGCTGGAGACGCTCAAGCGCACCAGCCTGCATGCGATCGAGGTCGGTGACCGGATCAACCTGGAACGCGCCGTCACTCCGGCGACCCGGCTCGGTGGCCACATCGTGCAGGGGCACGTCGACGGGGTCGGCAAGGTCGTCTCACGCGAGCCGAGCGAGCACTGGGAGGTCGTCACGATCTCCCTGGATCCCGAGCTGGTGCGCTACGTCGTCGAGAAGGGCTCGATCGCCGTGGACGGCATCAGCCTCACCGTCGTATCGGTGAGCGAGGACGCGTTCACGGTCAGCCTCATCCCCGAGACCCTGGCGCGTACGTCGCTGGGCTTCCGGGCCGTCGGCGACGAGGTCAACCTCGAGACCGACATCATCGCCAAGCACGTCGAGAAGCTCCTGGGAGGGGTGCGGTCATGAGTATCGACAGAGGGCCCGGTTCATCGGGCGAGGAGCAGTACGCCGGGGTCCGGCTGGATCCGGTCGAGAAGGCGATCGCCGACCTGGCGGCCGGGAAGCCGGTCGTGGTCGTCGACGACGAGGACCGGGAGAACGAGGGAGACCTGATCTTCTCCGCCGAGCTGGCGACCCCGGAGGTGATGGCGTTCGCGATCCGCTGGTCCTCCGGCGTGATCTGCGTGGCGCTGCCGGGCGACCGGCTCGACGCCCTCGACCTGCCCCCGATGACTCGTGTCAACGAGGACCGCAAGCAGACGGCCTATGCGGTCTCCGTGGACGCGAAGGAGGGCGTCTCGACCGGGATCTCGGCGGCCGACCGGGCGCTCACGACCCGGCTGCTCGCCGGGCCGAGCTCGTCGGCCGCGGACCTGACCCGGCCCGGCCACGTCTTCCCGCTGCGGGCGCGCGACGGGGGAGTGCTGGTGCGGGTCGGCCACACCGAGGCCACCGTCGACCTGACCCGCCTGGCCGGTCTCGAGCCCGCCGGCGCCCTGGTCGAGCTGGTCAACGACGACGGCACCATGCAGCGTGCCCCACAGCTGCGCGAGTTCGCCGACGAGCACGGTCTGGCGATGATCTCGATCGCCGACCTGGTCACCTACCGGCGGCGCACCGAGGTGCTGGTCGAGCGGCGCGCGGTGACGCGGCTGCCTACCGAGTTCGGCGAGTTCACGGCGTACGGCTATCGCACGACCGACGACGAGGTCGAGCACGTCGCGCTGGTCTACGGCGACACCGCCGGGTGCGAACCCGTGCTCGCGCGGGTGCACTCGGAGTGCCTGACCGGGGACGTGTTCGGGTCGCAGCGCTGCGACTGCGGCCCCCAGCTGCGCGAGGCGCTGGCGCGGATCGCGGAGGCCGGGTGCGGCGTCGTCGTCTACCTGCGCGGCCACGAGGGCCGCGGGATCGGGCTGCTCGCCAAGCTGCAGGCCTACCAGCTGCAGGACGGCGGCCGCGACACCGTCGACGCCAACCTCGACCTCGGGCTTCCTGCCGACGCGCGCCACTACGGCGCCGCCTCGCAGATCCTGCGCGACCTCAAGGTCGACTCGGTGAGGCTGTTGACCAACAACCCTGAGAAGGTGAGCCACCTCGAGGCGTACGGTGTCGAGGTCGCCGAGCGGGTTCCGCTCACTCCGCGACCCAACGAGCACAACCTCGCCTACCTGCTGACCAAGCGTGACCGGATGGGCCACGCACTGCCTGA
>NZ_JBOHDN010000021.1:0-4233 GCF_050699375.1 Nocardioides sp.
TTTCTCGACTGATCCCGGTGTCAAGGACCGCGAAGCGGCCGGCGTAGCCGGCGGCCGTAGGCCGTCCTTTACTCCGGGGTCCGTCGAGAAGACCCTCCAGGAAAGGGTCGGCGGCCCACACCAAGACAAGAGGAGACCTTCCGGCAGGGAGGTCTCGACGAGCTCGACCACCGGGGCCGAGGGGGTCTTGACAGGCTCGACCACCGGAGGCCGGGGGTGGTCTCGACAAGCTCGACCACCGGCTGGCGAGGCTAAGGCGCGAGCCGATGCAGATCCCGCGGAAACAGCGTGGCCTCACGGACGTTGGCTACCCCCACCAACCTCGCGACCCACCGTTCCAGCCCGAGCGCGAAGCCACCGTGCGGCGGCATGCCGTGGGCGAAGGCCTGAAGATAGGACGCGTACGCCGCCGGCGACTCACCCCGGGCGCTGATGGCTGCCTCGTAGTCGGTGAGCCGGTGCAGGCGCTGGCCGCCGGTGACGAGCTCGAGGCCTCGGAAGAGCAGGTCGAAGCTGTTGCTCCAGCGCTCGTCGCCGGGCTCGGGGTGGGTGTAGAAGGGACGTTTCCGCATCGGATAACCCTCGACGGCGAGAAGGTCGGAACCGTGCGTGTCCCGCGCCCACGCGCCAAGCATCCGCTCGTGCTCGGGCGCGAGGTCGGGCTCGTCGTGGGGCGCGCCGACGAGCCTCAGTGCCTCGGAAAAGTGGATGACCGGGATCTCCTGCGGCACCACGGGGATCTCGACCCCCAGACGTTCGACGGCTTCCGCGGCGTACGTCGTGACTCCTTCGACCATGCCGGCGATCACCTCGCGAAGGACGGTGAGTACGTCGCGATGGTCGCGGATGAAGCCGAGCTCGACGTCGAGGCTCACATACTCGGCGAGGTGCCGCACGGTGTCGTGCGGCTCGGCGCGGAAGACGGGCCCGACCTCGTAGACCCGCTCGAAGACCCCGACCAGCTGCTGCTTGTAGAACTGCGGGGACTGGGCGAGATAGGCGGGCCGCCCGAAGTAGTCGATCGAGAATACGTTCGCCCCCGACTCGGTCACCGACTCCACGATCTTGGGCGAGTGGACCTCGGTGAACCCGGCGGAGTCCAGAGTGCCGCGGAAGCCGCGCAGCGACGCCGCGGCCAGCTCCCACCGCGCCCGGACCGCCGGATGGCGCCAGGTCACCGGCGCATGGTCGAGCAGCGTAGGCAGCCCAGCCGCCAGCGACGGCCGCCATAGCTCGACCGGCGGGGTGAGCGCCGGCTCGGAGAGCGCGGTGACCACCGGAGAGGTGACCTCGACCCCGCCCGGTGCCTGCGGGTTGGCCGTGGCGATGCCGACCACCTCGACCGGCGTCTCCTCGGGCGGCACCACCTGTCCGTCGGCGGGCCTGACCACCACCTGCGCGAGGCCGCTGCGGTCACGCACCACGAGAAAGGTCACGGCGGCGAGCTCGCGACGTCGGTGCACGTGTCCGCATAGTCGGACGGTGGTGCCCGGTGTGGCAGCGGAGAGCGGGCCGGCGAGCGTACGGTCTATCTGTTTCATCTTTTCCTCCAGGGAGCGAGGCCCTGGAGGTGTGGGCGGGGGCTAGGTCGCGGTGCCACCACACCTTCGCTGATCTGTCATCAGCCTCTCGTCGATCCGCCGTACGCGCGGGCACCGCCTGCCCCTGAGAGCCGAGGATCGTCACTCCTCAGCGGTGCCGTGACCGATCGTAGATGTCGCCCGGGCCCGCTGCCATCGGTTTACCGTTCACCCATGCACCTGGATCTGGTCACCCTCGTCGTGCCCGACTACGACGAGGCGGTGGCGTTCTTCCGCGACCTGCTCGGCTTCGAGGTCACCGAGGACGCGCCCGCGACGACGAACGACGGCCGCCCGAAGCGGTGGGTGGTCGTACGTCCGCCAGGCGGCGGCACGGGCTTCCTGCTCGCCCGGGCCGACGGCCCGGCGCAGACGGAACGGGTCGGCGACCAGACCGGCGGACGCGTGGCGTTCTTCCTACGAGCCGACGACTTCGAGGCGACGTACGAGAAGCTGGCCGCTGCCGGGATCGAGCTCGTCGGGCCCGTGCGGAAGGAGACGTACGGAAACCTTCAGGTCTTCCGCGACCCCTTCGGGAACCTGTGGGACCTGCTGTCGGGATAGGCCGAAAGGCTCACCAGACGGTGTGGATGGAGTCGTACGCCCTGAGCCTGGCGTCCCCGGTGACCAACGGAAGGTTCTCGAGCATGCTCTGGGCCGCGAGCATGCGGTCGAAGGGGTCGCGGTGGTCCCAGTCGAGCTCGCCGGCGAGGCGTGCGTGGCTGAAGTCCATGGGTAGCCGCTCCAGCACATGAAGGCGCGTGCGGTCCTCGAAAGTGGCGACAAGGGTGCCGCCGCCGGGGAACTTGCCCATGTGGGTCTTGGTCGAGATCTCCCAGAGGCTCGCGGCCGAGACGTAGACCTCGGTGTCGATGTCGACGACCACCTCACGCGCAGTAGTGCTGAGGCGGTCGGGGTCGCTCACCAACCAGACGTACGCCTGGGTGTCGAGCAGAACCCGCTCATAGATCTTCATCGAGAGAGCCCTCCCAGACGGCGACCTGGTCGTCGGGGAGGGGGTCGAAGAACTCATCGGGCAAGGTCACCCGCAGGCCGCCGAGGATGCGCCGGGAGGGCTGCTCCACCGGCACCAACCGTGCGATGGGATGGTCGCCCCTGGCGATGACGACCTGCCCGCCCGCCTCCACCTCGGTCAGCAGGCTCGACAAGTGTGTCTTCGCCTCCTGAACCTTCACGACATGCTCTGCATCCATGCTCCCAGGTTAGGTTGGTCAACCAGGTTGGTCAACCCGGTTGGTCAACCAGTTAGGGCGTGGGCGACGCGTAGTAGCGACAGCGATGGTGCTCGGCGAAGCCGAGGCCCTCATAGAGCGCGAGCCCGGCATCGTTGGTCGTCTCCACGTGCAGCCAGGCCGCGCGGGCGCCCTTCTCGGCACCCCACTCCAACAGAGTGGCCAGCGCCTTCGTGGCCAGACCCTTGCGACGGTGCGGCTCGGCGACCTCGAGGTCGTGGATGGCCAGCCAGTCACGCTCGATCGTGCCCATGATCCGCGTGGTGTCATCGAGTTTGATCAGCACCTGCCCGCCGTCGGCCCCGACCTCGGCGTCCTCGACGGGCGGAGGCAGGAGACGCCGGGTTGCCGCGATCCCGGCGAGCCGGAACTCGACGGTTACGTCCTCGACCCAGCCGCGCGAGACCAGCGCCTCCTCGACCGCGGAGCCAGTCTCGACCTTGGCCCGGGGCCGCTTGTGCAGGCCGCGATAGAACGTCTCGACGCGGTCGATCGCCTGATCCAGCTCGACCCCCGGATCGCCGATCGCCAGCGCCGAGTTGGGCCGCCGGCGGACCGAGACCTCGTGGTCGAAGAGCACCCACTCGCCCAACGGCTCCGAGGTGGTGCCGGGGAAGATCGCGGCGCTGAGCAGCTCGGCCTCGCGCACGCCGATCCGCAGACGTACGTTGGGCCGCGGCGGCACCGGCTTGCCGGACACGATCTCGGCGACGGGCACGCTCACCCGCTCCCCGGACTCGCGCTCGATGACGGCGGTGCCGTCGGCCCAGGACGTACAGACCCCGAGGATGTCGGTGAAGGCGGGGCCGCCGGTCGCACCGGTCTCGCCGGGCACGAGCCGTCGGATGACGATCCGCTGGCCGACGACATGTGGTCCCAGGAGGTGAGCAGGCACGTGGGGATACTAGGCTGTTCCCTGAAGGGCCAGCTGCGCCCCTCTGACTTTAGAGATACCCCGCTTGGAGGAGCCCGAATGACGTACGTCATCGCCCAGCCCTGTGTTGACGTGAAGGACAAGGCTTGCGTCGACGAATGTCCCGTGGACTGCATCTACGAGGGCAAGCGGATGCTCTACATCCACCCCGACGAGTGTGTCGACTGCGGCGCCTGCGAGCCGGTGTGCCCGCCCGAGGCGATCTTCTACGAGGACGACACCCCCGAGGAGTGGAAGGAGTACTACGACGCCAACGTCAAGTTCTTCGACGACCTCGGTTCGCCCGGTGGTGCCGCTCGCATGGGTGAGATCGACAAGGACCACCCGATCATCGCTGCGCTGCCCCCGCAGAACCAGGAATGATGCCGGCCTCGATCCCGGTCTCGCAGCGGCTGCCTGACTTCCCCTGGGACAAGCTCGCTCCGTTCAAGGAGAAGGCGTCCGCGTACGCCGGTGGGCTGGTCGA
>NZ_JBOHDN010000022.1:0-6179 GCF_050699375.1 Nocardioides sp.
CCTCACAGATATCCGCGAAAGCCGGCCCCGACGGGCTCAGGTCGGGATCAGACCTTCTCGAAGCGCAGTCCCTTGCCGCGCAGCGTGGTGATCAGATGGGGCTTGCGGGGGTCGTCGCCCAACTTGCGACGGACCCAGCCCAGGTGCACGTCGATGGTCTTCGACGAGGTGTAGAAGGTCGCGTTCCACACGTCCCTCATCAACTCGTCGCGGGAGACGACGTTGCCAGCCCTCTTGATCAGGGCATGAACCAGGTCGAACTCCTTGCGAGAGAGCGTCAGCTCCTCATCGTTCCGCCATGCTCGCCGGGTTTCCGGGTCGAGCTTGATCTCCTGTACCTCGATCATGGGACCGACATTAGGGAGGTAAAGACCCTATGGCAAAGGATTGCACGATATTGCCAGTGACATTTTCATGCCATCAGATGCCCGATTGGGCATGCCGAACTCGCGCCCCCTCAGGCGCACTCCACCATGCCCCGCAAGGCATGGTCAGGTAAAGCCACCGGCACGCGTCGTAGATCGACTGTTAACTACAACGAAACGTAAACAAATCAGAGAAACCCCAGGTCACCAGCACCCTGGAAGGTCACGATTCAGACACGGCGAACAGCGACAGGCTCCACGATCCCGAACCCGCGCACCGGCCGAGCAGCCAATCGCCTGGTCTCGAACTCGTCCTCGGGCATCGTCGCGGCAGTGGCCTCGTCGACGATTATTCGGTTGCGGCGCGCGACCGCGGTCAGCCGCGCCGCCATGTTCACGGGCGGCCCGAAGACATCTCCCAGTCGTGAGACGAGGTTGCCGGAGGCCAGCCCGACGCGTACGTCCGGCATCCGCGGATCCCGCCCGATCACGTTGATGATCCCCTCCGCGGCACCGTAGGCCTGCAGCGGATCGTCGTTGACGAAGAGCACCGAGTCGCCCAGCGACTTGATGATCCGGCCGTGCCAGGTCGCCACCACGTCAGCGCACCGCGACTCGAAGAGCTCGACCAGGTCACCGATCTTCTCCTCGGTCAACGTGTTCGACAGCGCGGTGAACGAGACGATGTCGGCGAACCCGACCGTCTGCCAGACAGTGCCCAGCTGCTCCTCGGGCCCGGTGACCGATGCCTCGGCACGAGCGAGCGCGGCGCGCATGTGCCGGCGCCAGGCGAAGATCATCATCTCCTCGAAGGCGCCCTCGAACTGCTCCGAGACCGAGACGGTCGCCTTCAGCAGCTCGGCGGGCGTACGGTCGTCCTCGTTCTGGGTCTCGACGTGGTGCAGGAGCGCAGAGACCTCATAGTCGGAGAGGCGCGCCATCGACTGTCCGATGCCGCGAGTCAGGTTGACGACCAGGTCGAAGCTGACCAGTCCGTTGCCGGCGATCTCGTTGGCTTTGGCGAGCGCGTTGACGTCCGCCTCGTCGAAGAAGGCCTCATCGTCGCCGATCTCGGGAAACCCGAGCGCGCGCCACAGGCGTTTCGCCTGCTCAAGGCTCACGCCGGCCTTCTCGGCCACCTGTGCCGAGGTCAGGTTGACGGGCTGCTTCGATTTCGCCACGAACAGATCATGACATCCCGCGTGTCAGAGCTCGCCCTTGCGAGGCGGACGGAGTCGGGCGTGGATCACGTCCCCGGCGCCGACCACCCGCTCCCCTTCGCCGGTGGCGATGACCAGGCGGCCGCTCTCGTCGATCGCGGTGGCGACGCCCTCCCAGGCTTCCCCGCCCGGGAGCTCCGCCCGCACCTGCTCCCCGACCGTCACCGACAGCTCGCGATAGCGACGGGCGAGCTCGGTGGGATCAGCACCCCAGATCTCGTACGCAGCCCACAGCTCCCCCAGCACGGCGGCGAGCACCTCGGTGCGGTCGACGGGCGCACCGCTCTCGAGCTCAAGCGACGTAGCCGACTCGATCGGCAGCTCCTCCCGCGTGAGCGAGGTGTTGAGCCCGAACCCGATCACGGCTGCAGCGCCTCCGCTCTCGATCCGCTCGATCAGGATCCCGCACACCTTGCGCCCCTCGATCAGCACGTCGTTGGGCCACTTCAGCCCCGCGGCGTACCCCATCTCCCTCAACGCCGTGGCCACCGCGACGCCGGTCATCAACGGCAGCCACGGCCACCGCTCCACCGAGATCGAGGGCGAGGGCCGCAGCAGCGCGGAGACGGTCAGCGCCGAACGCGCCGGAGTCGTCCAGCCCCGGTCCAACCGGCCGCGGCCGGCGGTCTGGTGCTCGGTGGTGATCACCAAGCCCGGCTCCTCGCCCGTGCGGGCACGAGCAGCCAGGACGGCGTTGGTCGAGGGCGTCTCGTCGAGGATCTCGACGCGCCATCCGCCCGGTAGACCATCGAGCCGGGAGCGGTCAAGTGATGGGCGTCGCATCGCAGAAGGTGGCACAGCCATTAGATTGGCCCCCGCACCGCCCGAAGTCCAAAGGAGCACCGTGAGCGCCGAAGCCACCCCTCAGCCAGAGATCGACCTGCACACCACCGCCGGGAAGCTGGCCGAGCTGGACCGTCGTCTCGACGAGGCCATCCACGCCGGTTCCGCGAAGGCGGTCGAGAAGCAGCACGCCAAGGGACGCCAGACCGCCCGCGAGCGCATCGCGATGCTGCTCGACGAGGGCTCCTTCCAGGAGGTCGACGAGCTGGCCCGCCACCGCAGCACCGCGTTCGGGCTGGAGAAGAACCGCCCGTTCGGCGACGGCGTGGTGACCGGCTACGGCACCATCGACGGCCGCCAGGTCTGCGTCTTCTCCCAGGACTTCACCGTCTTCGGTGGCTCGCTGGGTGAGGTCTACGGCGAGAAGATCACCAAGATCATGGACCTCGCGATCAAGACCGGCTCCCCGCTGATCGGCATCAACGAGGGCGCCGGCGCCCGCATCCAGGAGGGCGTCGTCTCCCTGGGCCTCTACGGCGAGATCTTCAAGCGCAACGTCCACGCCTCCGGTGTGATCCCGCAGATCAGCCTCATCATGGGCAACTGCGCCGGCGGCCACGTCTACTCCCCGGCCGTCACCGACTTCACGATCATGGTCGACAAGACCTCCGGCATGTTCATCACCGGCCCCGACGTCATCAAGACCGTCACCGGCGAAGACATCACCATGGAGGAGCTCGGCGGCGCGCTCGCCCACAACTCCAAGTCGGGTGTCGCCCACTACATGGGCTCGGACGAGGAGGACGCGATCGAGTACGTCAAGGCGCTGCTCTCCTACCTGCCCTCCAACAACATGGAGGAGCCGCCGGCGGTCGAGGAGGCGGCTGACCTGGAGATCAGCGACCTCGACCGCGAGCTCGACACGTTCATCCCCGACGGCGGCAACCAGCCCTACGACATGCACGAGGTCATCTCCCACATCGTCGACGACGAGGAGTTCCTCGAGGTCCAGCCGCTGTGGGCGCCCAACATCCTCATCGGCTACGCCCGCGTCGAGGGCCGACCGGTCGGCATCGTGGCCAACCAGCCGATGCAGTTCGCCGGCACCCTCGACATCGACGCCTCCGAGAAGGCCGCCCGCTTCGTACGCACCTGCGACGCCTTCAACGTCCCCGTCATCACCTTCGTCGACGTGCCCGGCTTCCTGCCCGGCACCGACCAGGAGCACAACGGCATCATCCGCCGCGGCGCCAAGCTGATCTATGCGTACGCCGAGGCGACCGTCCCGCTCGTCACCATCATCACCCGCAAGGCCTACGGCGGCGCCTACGACGTCATGGGCTCCAAGCACCTCGGCGCCGACATCAACCTCGCCTGGCCCACCGCACAGATCGCCGTCATGGGTGCCCAGGGCGCGGCCAACATCGTCCACCGCCGCACCCTGGCCGAGGTCGAAGCCGCCGGCGGCGACGTCGAGGCCAAGCGCGCCGAGCTCATCGACGAGTACGAGACCACCCTCGCCAACCCGTACATCGCCGCCGAGCGTGGCTACGTCGACGCGGTCATCCCGCCCCACGAGACCCGCGCCGAAGTCACCCGCGCCCTGCGTCTCCTGCGCACCAAGCGCGAGACACTGCCCGCGAAGAAGCACGGCAACATCCCGCTCTGAGTTGACCCCGAAGCGAGCGTAGCGAGCGAGGGGTCGACGAAGAGCGGATAAAGCCGAGTCGGCGCAAACGGACCGGAGCGCGCGAAGCGAGCGAGGACTGGCTTGCGCCGACTCGGCGAAGCCAGAAGCAAGCGGAACCGAGAAACGAAAGGTGGTCACGGAATGACCAGCCCCGAAGAGCAGAAGCCCCTGCTCAAGGTCATCGACCACAACGCCACCCCCGAAGACGTAGCCGCGATCGTGGCCGTCTTCTCCGCGATGGGTTCAGCCGAGGCCCCGAAGAAGAAACAGCGCTCCCTCTGGGCCACCCCGCAGCTGCGTACGCCGATCCACCCCGGCCCGAACGCCTGGCGCGCCAGCGGCCTGCCCCACTGAAAAGTGACCCAGCGCGAGTAGCAGTAGCTGTCACCGTGCACGGATCATGCACATGCATGATCCGTGCATCTCGACACGCTTCCAAGGTGCACAAATCGAGCACGTGCGCGATCCGTGCACGTTGACCAGGACTCCGCGGCTCTACGTCCACAATTCACACACACGTTCCCCACGACCTCAGCGATACATCTGCGTGAACCTAGCGCGAACCATAGGTTTCCGGACGCGGTACCCCGCACCCATCTATGGAAGTGAGTCTCAATGCGAACGTTCCCCCCGTTGGCGTCAAGCGTGGCCTCTACGCCGTAGCTGTCGTCGAAGCTGTTGTTGCCATCTCAGCCCCGCCGCCATGGCGAACTGGACCAGGTCTCTGTCCGGTTGGTCAGTCGACGTCGGCCGGTCGCGGATCTGGAGGACAACACCACCCGAAGCATCGGCGAGTGGACTGACCTGAAAGCGGGAACGTACCCCTACTAGTTCAAGACCCCGCGGGTAGGAGAATCCGGCAGCGACGGCAATGGACTCCTCCATGTCGTCTGGGTCGGCGTCGACGCCTCAATGGCTGACTGACCACTCCATCCGTCGGAAACGCAGAGGCGGCGGCCCAACTTCACGCGGCCGGTGCTCCTGCAGAACACGAAAGAGCCGTATGCGGTTTCGCGCGCTACTCCGCTCCTCTGCTGCCCTGCCTCTCTTCCCCGTCGCCTTGGCGGCCGCGGCGCTCTATTACATGGTCAGCGGCCACCCGCAGGTCCTCTATTACCCGATCGCCACCGCTCCCATGCTCGTCGCGGCACCGATCGCGTCGATCTATCCGGTCGCCTATGGCGTCGCCGCTGCGACTGCCGCCTGGCAGGGTGCGCGCATCAGATCCGACGGCGTATGGCTCGTGGCGCCCCTTCGGAACAGGCTCGAGATCATCGCGACATCCCTCGGTCCTGTGGTGGCGATCGTCTGGCTCATGTTTCTTCTTCCCGTGGCCGAAGCCTTCGTCGAACGCCCCACGATGCCCACCTTGGACAGCCTTCCCCCGCTGCTCCTGGGCCTCGCGCTATCCATCGCCTGGGCACTGATCGGCTTCACGATCGGGCACCGGGTCAATCCGATCATTGCCACCCCGGTCTTGGCCTGCAGCGTCTTCTACCTAGTCGCGGTAACGGTTGCCAAGGATCCATACGCCTTGCGCCACATGAGCGGCTACTATCTCGATGGCCCCGGCTTCGGCGAGTCGGCCACCATCGAGTCGATGGTGGCTCACGTTCTCCCGACCGGAAGCCTTGCCGTCGGGGTGGCGCTGCTCTGGACTAGACTCCCGCGACTCATCGCACTCGCCACCGGCGGGGCCGTGATCATTGCGTCGACCTTCGCCAGCTACTCGATCGTGAAGGACTGGGACTATAACCCCAGCCTGCACACAGGCGACGTCGCGCTCACGTGCACAGGAGCTCGCCCACGAGTCTGCCTTCCCGAGCAGGCGGGTGCGGACCTCCAGAAGATTCAGCAGATGGCGCACTCCGTCTACACCGTCCTCAAGAAGTATGGCGTTACGACAACCGTCCCGGACACCGTCACGGAACAGAGCATCTACGGCCGCTTCCAGCCACCTCCCGAGCAGGGCACCCGATACGCGTTCTTGCTCCAAGGCGACAAGAACGGCTCGGTCGCCGGCCCGCTGCTCGTCGAAGAGGTTCGGTTCGGCTGCGATGCGGACGATCATCTTGCCTACCGCGTCGTCCAGATGTGGCTCGGCGAGAAGCTCGGCATCAC
>NZ_JBOHDN010000023.1:0-7599 GCF_050699375.1 Nocardioides sp.
ATCGCAGCCACCCTCAACCAGCGACCCCGACCCACCCTCGACCTAGAGACCCCAGCACAACGCATGGCCCACTTGCTAGCCTCAGCAGCCTGAGTCCACGTTGCTTAGACCGATTGACCTTCCCGACGCTTCGGCCTGCAGAAGTGACTTCTCGGCTAGGGCTTCTTCGTCTCGCGCCAGGAGCGCTCGAAGGGGAGGCGCCAGGCGTGGGGGGCGATCAGCTGATGGATCGAGTTGGGGCCCCAGGAGCCGGGGGCGTAGAGACGTACGGGCGGGGGGTTGTCGAGGAGCGGCTGGGAGATCTTCCAGAGCGTCTCGATGCCCTCGGCGGTGGTGAAGAGGGTGTGGTCGCCGCGCATGGCGTCGTGGATGAGGCGCTCGTACGCCTCGAGGACGCCGGTCGAGGAGTCGGTCTCCTGCGTGGCGAACTGCATGGAGAGCTTCTCCAGCTTCATGCCGGGACCAGGGCGCTTGCCGTAGAACGACAGAGACATCTTCGACAGGTCCGCGAGGTCGAAGGTGAGGTGGTCGGGGCCCTGGGTGCCGGCGTTGGAGTTGGAGGGGAACATCGTCAGCGGCGGCTCCTTGAACGCGATCGAGATGATCCGCGCGCCCTCGGCGAGCTTCTTGCCGGTGCGCAGGAAGAACGGCACGCCGGCCCAGCGCCAGTTGTCGATCGTCACCTTCAGCGCGATGAAGGTCTCGGTGTCGGAGTCGTCGGCGACCTCGTTCTTGCCGCGGTAGCCGGAGTACTGCCCGCGTACGACGTTGCGCGGCTCCAGCGGCTGGATCGAGCGGAAGACCTTGTTCTTCTCCTCGCCGATCGGGTCGGGGGCCAGCGAGGTGGGCGGCTCCATCGCCATGAACGCCAGCACCTGCATCAGGTGGGTGACGACCATGTCGCGGTAGGCGCCGGTGCCCTCGTAGAACGCGGTGCGTCCCTCCAGCCCCAGCGTCTCGGGGATGTCGATCTGGACGTGGTCGATGAAGTTGCGGTTCCAGATCGGCTCGAAGAGACCGTTGGCGAAGCGGAAGGCCAAGATGTTCTGCGCGGCCTCCTTGCCGAGGAAGTGGTCGATCCGGAAGATCTGCTCCTCGGAGAAGACCTCGTGGATCTTCGCGTTGAGCTCCACGGCCGACTCCAGGTCGGTGCCGAAGGGCTTCTCCATGATGATCCGCGAACGTTCGACGAGGTCGGCCTCCTCGAGCTGGCGGATCACATTCTGGGCTGCCTTCGGGGGCACGCTGAGGTAGTGGAGACGACGTACGTCACGACCGAGACCCTGGAGCTTCTTCTCGGCCAGCTTCACCGCATCGGCGAGAGCGTGCGGGCCCTCCTTGGTCGAGACGTAGGAGAGCATCTCCGCGAAGGGCGCCCAGCGCTCGTCGGTGATGTCACCCTTGCCGAACTCCTCGCACCCCTCGCGCGCGAACGCCACGAACTCCTCGTCGGGCATCTCCTCCAGGGAGGTGCCGACGATCTGAGCGTCCATCATCAGCCCGGCCTCGTGGAGCCTGAGCAGGCCGGGAAGGAGCTTTCGGCGCGCCAGATCCCCCGTCGCGCCGAAGAGCACGATGACGTGAGGAAGGGCCTTGTCGTCGGTGATCGCCATGATGTGTTCCACGGTAGTCCTCGTTTTATGAACGATCCAATAGACATGTCGCCGCAGCCCCAACGTGTCGCCGTCTTTTCACCCTCCTGATCATCTGCCGAGTGCCGCGAGCACTCGATCGGCCTTAAGCCGCGCCTCGGCGGCCTCCTCGACCAGGTCGGATCTGACCGTGATACCGCCGCCCGTGCCGATCTGCCACGTGTCGGCGTCGTGGGTCGTCAGCGTGCGGATGATGACGCCCAGATCGGCGGGCCCGTCTCCGGAGATCCAGCCGAATGCCCCGGCGTACGCCGCCCTCGGCCCGCCCAGGTCACGCTCGGCGCGCTCGATGACCTCCATCGTGCGCAGCTTCGGGGCGCCGGTCATCGACCCGGCGGGAAAGAGCCTGCGCAGCGCCTCGATCGTGGTGACCTCGTCCCTCAGGTGCCCTCTGACCGTGCTGACCAGCTGGTGCACGCTCGGGTAGGACTCGACCTGCATCAGCCCGGGCACCTCCACGGACCCCGGCTCGCAGACCATCGCCAGGTCGTTGCGGAGCAGGTCGGTGATCATCAGGTTCTCGCTGCGGAGCTTGGGATCGGTCCGCAGCAGCTCCGCGCTGGCGGAATCCTCCGCCTCGGTGGCTCCCCTCGGCGTCGTCCCCTTGATCGGCCGGGTCTCGATGACGCGGTCGGCGTCGATCAGGGCATACCGCTCGGGGCTGGAGCTCAGCAACCACGCCTCGTGGTCCTCGACGTCGTGCTGGAGGAAGCCCGCGTACGGGGCGGGGTTGATGCTCCGCAGCCGAAGGTAGGTCTCCACCGGGTCGGCGGGGGTGTCCATCGCGGTGCGATAGGTCAGGTTGGCCTCGTACGTGTCGCCGGCGTGGAGCGCTTCCTGGACCTGGTCGAAGGCTCGTGCGTACGCCGCGGGTACGGCGGGGCGTTCTTGTCGGTCTACCTGCGGGTAACCGACAAGAACGTCCCGTCGTACCGGTTGCTCGTGGTGGAACAGCCGCACATGCGAGGGCCGCATCCAGACCGCGTCCGGGATGTCTGCCGACGGGGTGGCCGGGAGGTCCGGTCGGCAGGCGTAGCCGAGGTATCCGAACCATTGCTCGCCCGGCCCCACCTCGCTCTCCAGCACGTGCCAGATGTCGTCCCCGACCACGTCGGACCGCCCGCCGACGTGCCGCCGCACCTCACGGCGCGCGGCCGAGTAGGTCAGCGACACATCATCGTCCTCCAGCCAACCGACCAGCGACCTGGTCCCCGACCACTCTCGCGCGCCACCGCCGTCGAGCCAGACACACCGAGGATGCGCGGCCGCCACCTCGGCGAAGAGCTCCTCGACGCTCATCGCACCCTCGAGATCGGCCGGCCCAGGCTCTGCTGGTTCAAGAAGGTCGCGACCATCTGCGTACCGTGCTCGGAGAGCACCGACTCGGGATGGAACTGCACACCCTCCAGCGGCAGCGACCGGTGACGTACGCCCATCACGACCCCGTCCTCGGACCGAGCCGTCACCTCCAGGACATCGGGCACCGAGACCGCCGCGAGCGAGTGGTAGCGCACCGCCTCGAGCGGAGACGGGATGCCCGCGAAGACGCCGCGGCCGTCGTGCGTCACGCTCGCGACCTCACCGTGCGCGGGCTCGATCCGGTCGACCACGCCGCCGTACGCCGTCACCAGCCCCTGCATCCCCAGACAGACGCCGAGGACCGGCCGCTCCGCGGCAAGGAGTACGTCACGCCCGACCGCGAAGTCCGCCGGATCACCAGGGTGGCCGGGCCCGGGCGAGAGCACCACGTGGGTGTAGGCCGCGAGGTCGCCGAGCTTCACCTCGTCGTGCTCGACGACATCCGGCATCACACCGCTGACCTGCGCGATCATGTGGACGAGGCTCCACACGTACGAGTCGTGGTGGTCGACCACGACGACGTTGCTCATTGCGCTAGCAGATCGCTGACGACGTCGTGGATGAGGTCGTAGCCGCGCTCGGTGAGGACCGACTCCGCGTGGAACTGGATGCCGGCGTAGTGCGGCCCGGAGACGGCGTGGATGTCGCCGGTCTCGGGATCAGCATCCACCGACACCCCCGCGGGCAGCTCCGTGGAGCCAACCCGTCCGACGAAGGTGTTGTAGAACCCGACCCGCTCACGCCGCGGCCGACCTCCGAACCCGACGCCCACCCGGGTCTGGGTGCCCTGGAAGACGATGTCCTTGTAGTGCAGCCCGATCCCGAGCTGGTGGCAGAGCGCCTGGTGGCCCAGGCAGACCGCCAGGAACGGCTGCCCGGTCTCGAGCAGCGACCCGACAGCGGCGCGCAGCTTGGCCATCTTCGGATCAGAGCCGTCACGCGGGTCGCCCGGGCCGGGGCCGACGATGACCAGGTCGGCCCCCTCGAAGGCGCCGGCCTCATAGTCCTCGTGCCGGACGACCGAGGAGGTCATGCCGAGCACCCGGAAGACGTGGCGCAGCATGCGTACGAAGTCGTCCTCGCCGTCGAGGATCACCGCATGCTTGCCGGCGAGGTGGGCCGAGGGCTCCTCGTCGCCCTGGTCGGTGAGCCAGAACGACGACAGCCGGCGGTTGCGGGCGGCCAGGGTCAGCAGCAGGTCCTCGTCGTTGACCAGCTCGGAGACGTCCTGGGCGAGCGCCGGTGCGGCCGGCACCAGCCCGAAGGCCGACAGGATCCCGCCCGCCTTGGCGTGCGTCTCGGCGACCTCGTAGTCCGCGTCGGAGTCCCGCACGAGGGTGGCCCCGGCGCTGACCTTGAGCCGGCCGTCGACGGAGACGTCGGCGGTGCGGATCACGATCGGGCTGTCGACCGTGGGCGCCCCGGACTCGTCACGGCCGAGCAGCGCGAGCGCAGCGGCGTAGTAGCCACGGCCCTCCGGCTCGTACTTCTTGATCATCCGGCAGGCGTTCTCCACCGGGGATCCGGTCACGGTCGCGGCGTACATCGTGTCGCGCAGGATCTCGCGCGGGTCCCGCCCCGAGCGACCCGCCAACAGATACTCGGTGTGGATCAGCCGCGACATCGGCTTCAGGAACGGCCCGAGCACCTGGCCGCCCTGGTCGCAGATGTCGCACATCATCTTGAGCTCCTCATCGACCACCATGAAGAGCTCGTAGACCTCCTTCTGATCCTTCAGGAAGTCGGTCAGCTGCCCCTTGAGATCGTGGGCGATCTTCTCCGGGCTCCCCTCGAGGTCCCGGGGCAGCCGGAAGGTGCCGGAGATCGGGTTCATCCGGACGTCGCCGCCGTGGACGCTCACGTGCCGCTCCGGGCTCGCGCCGATCAGGTAGCGGTCGCCGGTGAAGAAGCAGTAGGTCCAGTACGCCCCGCGCTCGCGCTCCAGAAGACGACGCAGCACGGTCAGCGCGCGTTCGTGGTTCCAGTCGTCCAGCTGCGCCCGATAGTGGCGGCCGATCACGAAGTTGGCGCCCTCGCCCTGGCCGATCTCGTCGTTGATGACGGTCTTGACCAGGTCGGCGTAGGTGTCATCGTCGATGTCGAACCCACCGCGATCGGTGAACTCGACCGGGACGTCCGGCAGCGCCTCGAGCACCTCGGCGACGGAGAACTCCCACTCGCGCTCCACATCGACGACCACCAGCGGCGTACCGTCGTCGTGAGCCTCGAAGCCCCGCTCGCTCACCTGCCGGAACGGCACCGCGAGCAGCCGGTCGGCCACCTTCCCCGGCTCCGGGACGCCCTCCTCGAGAGGTACGTCCAGCAGCGACTCGACCACAGACCTCGTGCCCGCCAGCATGCCGACCGTGTCCCGGTCACCAGCCCGCGACGAGCGCCGGATGATCGCCCACGCCTCGTGCCCCGTGATCTCCTCGATCGCGGTCTTGGCAGGGCTGTTGGTCGTCATGAGAGGAGCCTAATCCGCGCGCTCGGGCGAATCCCATTCGATTCGGATGGTGATCGTCCCTAGGCTTCGCGGGTGGGCGTCAACGACCTGAGCAAGGACGACTTCGAGCGGCTCTACGGGCCCTGGGCGGCGCATACTCCGGCTGACGTCGCCGCCCTCCTCGAAGATTATCCGGGCACCTGGTGGATCGCGGGTGGCTGGGCGATCGAGGCGTTCACCGGCGTACGTCGCGAGCACGAGGACATCGACACCTGCGTGCTCCGCAGCGACCTGCCGATGCTGCGGAAGCACCTGGCCGGCACCTTCGACGCCTGGGCCGCCGGCACCACGGCGCTTCGGCCCCTCCTCCCCGACGAGGACAGCGATGGACCGGCCGACGACGTGCTCTGGGAGACGGAGGGGCAGATCTGGACGCGGCGGAGCGCGCAAGACCCTTGGGAGTACGACCTCCTGCTCAACCCTGGCACAGCCGACGAGTGGGTCTACCGGCGCGACGAATCGGTCCGGATGCCGATCACCGACGCGCTCTGGGAGCGCGACGGGATCCGCTACCTTCAGCCCGAGATCCAGCTGCTCTACAAGGCACCCGGCCCACGGAAGAAGGACCAGCTCGACTTCGACCACACCGCGCCCCTTCTCGACGACCGAAGCCGGCACTGGCTTCGCCGGTCACTCGAGCAGACCCTGCCCGACCACGCCTGGATCTCTGCCCTCTAGCCGCACCCCGTATCGCCGAGTCGGCGCAACTGTCCCACCCCAGCACGCCGAGTCGGCGCAAATGTCTCACCGTACGAGCCCGAGTCGGCGCATCTGCCCCACCCCAGCGCCCCGAGTCGGCGCTACTGTCTCATCGGTTCGGGACAGTAGCGCCGGCTCGACGCCGAATCCTGGGACAGTTGCGCCGACTCGACGCCGGATCCTGGGACAGTAGCGCCGACTCGACGCCGGATCCTGGGACAGTTGCGCCGACTCGACGCCGAATCCTGGGACAGTAGCGCCGACTCGGCGCCGAATCCTGGGACAGTAGCGCCGACTCGGCGATCAGTGGTCAGGAGACGGTGGTGAGGAGCTGGGTGGCGCGGGTGAGGACGACGTAGAGGGTGGCGCGGCCGGTGGCGGACTCGCGCTCGATCTCGTCGGGGCTGACGACGACGATGCCGTCGAACTCGAGGCCCTTGGTGTCCAGGCCGGTGAGGACGACGATGCGGTCCTCGCCCGAGGGGACCGAGGTCGGGTCGGCGGCAGAGGCGGCGGCGGTGGGGGCATCGGCCGCGAACTCGGTCCACGAGGCCAGCCACGAGTTGACCTCGGAGCGCCGGGCGACCGGGACCACGATGCCTACCGTGCCCGCGACCTGGGCGGCGATGTCGGCGACGGCCTCGCGGGTGGCCTTCTCCAGGTCGACGGCGTGCTCGATGACCTGCGGCTCGACACCGGTGGAGCGGACCGCGGTGGGCAGGTCCGCGTCGAGCCCGACCCGCTTCGCGTAGTCCGCGGCGAAGGCGTAGATCTCGGCCGAGTTGCGGTAGTTCGTGGAGAGGTGGAACTCGTGGACGGCCTTGCCCTCCAGCGCCGTCGCCCGAGCGGAAGCGGACTCGGCGGGCACCGGCCACGACGACTGCGCGGGGTCGCCGACGATCGTCCACGAAGCCGTACGTCCCCGGCGGCCGATCATCCGCCACTGCATCGGGGTGAGGTCCTGGGCCTCGTCGATGAGGATGTGGGCGAACGGGTCGTCGTCGATCCGGTAGGTCGGCGGCCGCCAGCCACGCCCCGAGGAGAACTCCCGGTCGGAGGCGGTCATCAGCTCGGCGATGTCGATGCTCGCGTCCTGGTCGCGCTCGTCGGCGGGCTGCTCGGGGACGTCGCCGATCGCGTACCGGAGCTCGTCGAGCAGCGGGATGTCCTCGATGGCCAGATCCGCGTCGGTCAGCCCGCGGCCGGCCCACGACTTGAGGAGCAGCTGCTGCTCGTCGTACGTCAGGACACCCTCCGAGACGCGGGCGAGGAAGTCGGGTTCGCGGAGCCAGCCGAGCACCTCGCGGGCGGCGAGCGGCGGCCACCAGGCTGCCGCGAACTCGAGGAAGGCCGGGTTGTCGAGCATCTCGTCGTCGAAGACCT
>NZ_JBOHDN010000024.1:0-18716 GCF_050699375.1 Nocardioides sp.
TGTCGCCCTCTTTGCCCTCGATGTCACCGGAGGCGAGCGCGTCGGCCGCGAATGCCGACAGGTAGCCGAGCTGCTCCGGGTCCCACAGCGCGAAGGACTTCACGGTGCCGTCCTTGACGTACTCCCGCATCTGGTTGGGAGTGCCGAGGCCGGTCAGCGCGACCTTGCCCTTGTACTCGGAGTCGGACAGGTAGCGGGCGGCTGCCGCGATGCCGACCGTGGTCGGGCTGATGATGCCCTTCAGATTCGGGTGGGACTGCAGCAGGCCGGCGGTCTTGTCGAAGGACTTCTGATCGTCGTCGTCGCCGTAGACGGTCTGGACGAGCTTGATGTCGGGGTGGTTCTCGGCGAGCTCCTTCTCCATCAGCTTGATCCACTCGTTCTGGTTCGTGGCGTTGGCGGCCGCGGAGAGGATGGCCACCTCACCTGAATCGCCGATCTGCTCGGCGATCAGGTCGACCTGGCTCTTGGCGATGCCGGCGGCGTCGGCCTGGCTGACGAAGACGTCGCGGAACTCCGGCTCGGTGTCGGAGTCCATCGTGACGACCTTGGTGCCGGCGTCGCGGGCCTCCTCGAGCGCGTCGCCGATCGCCGTCGGGTCGTTCGCCGAGACGACGAGCGCACCGGCACGCTGCTGGGTCGCGGTGTTGATGAAGCTGACCTGGGAGTCAGGGGTCGCCTCGGTCGGGCCGACCTGCTCCCATGTGGTCCCGATCTCCTTCGCCGCCGTCTTGCCACCCGTGTCGGAGGCATCGAAGTAGGGGTTGCCGAGGTTCTTCGGGATGAAGGTGATGCTGCTGGTGTCGCTGCCACCCTCACCACCGCTGTCGCTCCCGCCGCCACAGGCGGAGAGGGCGAGGCCGAGGGCCGCCACGATGGCGACGGCGCTCCCGGCGCGTCGGAACTTGCTGGTCATGTCTCTCACTCCGATTTCGTTGGGGATGGTTCGTCCGAGCTGTGCTTGCCGTCTGCCCTGTCCCGGCGGCGGGTGCCGACGACACGCCCCGTCCAGCCCAGGACGCTGGCCGCGACGACGGCGGCGATCAGGAGTACGCCGGTGATGATCTGGATGATGTTGGCGCTGAGGCCGTCGAGCCGGAGCGCGCTGCCGATCGTCCCGATCAGGACGACACCGGCGATGACACCCGGGATGGCACCGCGGCCGCCGAAGATGGACACCCCGCCGAGCAGCACGGCCGCCACGACCTGGAGCTCCATACCGGTGGCGTTGTCACCACGTGCGTTGCCGTAGCGCAGCGTGAAGTAGATGCCCGCCAACCCGGAGACGAGACCGCTGAGCGTGAACAGGATCAGCTTCGTACGGTCGACGTTGACGCCCGAGAAGCGGGCGGCGTCCTTGCTGAGACCGGCGGCGAAGATGCCTCGCCCGAACGGCGTGAAGTGCAGGACCACTGCGAAGACCACGATCAGCACGACCAGCGGGATCGTCATCAGCGGGATCTGGGAGTCGCCGATCCGGGCCTGTACGACGTCGCCCCAGGCATCGGGCCAGTCGGTGATCGCCGTGGTGCCGAGCGCGCCGACCGCGATGCCGCGGAAGAGGGCCATCGTGCCGATCGTGACGGCCAGGGACGGGAGCCCGTAGCGGGTGACGAGCACTCCGTTGAGCGCACCCGCGACCGCGCAGGCGAGCAGGGCGAGCACCATCGCGAGGACGATCGGGAGGCCCTCGCGGTGCAGCACACCGAACAGCACGCTGGACAGCCCGACGATGCTCGCCACCGACAGGTCGATCTCGCCGGTGATGACGATCAGCGTCATCGGCAGCGCTATGAGCAGGATCGGCGCGATGTCGAGGACCAGGAAGTAGACCGTGATCGGGTCCGAGAAGTTGAGGATCGCGATCGAGGCGTACGTCCACACGACCACGAGGAGGGCGATGATCGCGGTGTCTCGGGTCATCAGGGTGCGCTGCCACCACGGCCTGGCGTGCGCGGCGTACGTCCTCGCCTCTGACTTCTCTGCGAGCAGAGTCATCTCTCTTCCCTCTCTGCCAGGAGCTTGTCGTGCTGTCGGCGCGCGAAGTAGCGGTCCAGGACGATCGCGCCGATGATCAGCGCGCCGACGACGGCCTGCTGCCAGAAGTCGGGGATGCCCAGGACCGGGAGCGCACGGTTGATGGTGGTGAGGAGGTAGGCGCCCAGCGCCGCACCGAGGACGGTGCCGCTGCCACCGAAGATCGCGACGCCGCCGACGACCGCGGCGCCGACGGCCTCGAGCTCCATGCCCTGGCCGACGCCGGAGCTGATGGTGCCGTAGCGGGAGACGTACAGGACGCCGGCGAGCCCGGCGAGCGCTCCCGATGTGGCGAAGGCCTGCAGGACCCGGCGCCTGTCGCGCAGCCCGTAGAGGGTCGCGGCGTCGGGGTCGGAGCCGATCGCGTAGAACTCGCGGCCGACGCGCGTGGACCGCATCAGATAGATCGCGCCGGCCAGGAGGGCGAACGAGATCCAGGCGAGGTTGGGGACGTACAGGAACGAGCCGGTGCCGAAGTCGAGCAGTCCGGGCGGGATGTCGGAGGCGTTGATCCGGTCGCTGCCGGCCCACTCGAGCATGATCCCGCGGTAGACGTAGAGAGTGCCCAGCGTGATGACCAGCGCCGGCACCTTGGCGAAGGCGACCAGCGCTCCGTTGACCAGCCCGAGGACGCCGCCAGCGGCGACGGCGACCAGGACGACGACGACCACCGGCAGGCCGGTGTCGAGGAAGAGTCTTCCGGCGAGGTACGCCGTCAGCCCGAGCGTCGAGCCGACGCTGAGGTCGACGTTGCGGGTGACGATCACCATCGCCTGGCCGATCGCCAGGCAGACGAGGATCGCGGGGGTCAGGGTGAGGTCGCGCCAGCCGTCCGCGCTGAACAGGAAGTTGGGGTTCACCGCCGTGGTCACCACGAGCAGGGCTACGAAGGCGACGGCGATGCCGGTCTCGCGCTGCTTCAGGAGCCAGGTCAGCCTGTGGGCCGACCGGCGGCGGGGCTGCGGCGCGGCCGGGGCGGGCGCGTCGAGCGTGGTGGTCATGATGCCTCGCTGACGTTCAGGGTGGTCGAGTGGTGGGCGGTCGCGGCGCGCATGACGGCCTCGGGAGTCGCCTCCTCGCGGGTCAGCTCGGCCGTCTGGTGGCCCTCGCTGAGGACGATCAGCCGGTCGGCCATGCCGAGCACCTCGGGCAGCTCGGAGGAGATCATCAGGACCCCGAGCCCCTCCTGGGCCAGGGTCGAGAGCAGCCGGTGGACCTCGGACTTCGTCCCGACGTCGATCCCTCGGGTGGGCTCGTCGATGATCAGCACCTTCGGCTGCGTGGAGAGCCACTTGGCCAGGACGACCTTCTGCTGGTTGCCACCCGAGAGAGTGCCGGCCAGGGTGTCGAGCGTCGCCGCCTTGACCTCGAGCCGGGCGGCCCAGTCCGCGGCCGACCGGTTCTCGATGCCGGTGTGGATCAGCCCGGTCCGGGCGAGCCGGTTGCTCATCGGGAGGGTGATGTTGCGCGAGATCGGCGCGTCGAGGACGAGACCGTGCTGGCGACGGTCCTCGGGTACGAAGGCGATCCCCATCTCGATCGCCTTCCGCGGGTCGCCCGGCGGGACTCGTCGCCCCTCGAGGGTGACCTCGCCACTCTCGTACGGATCGACGCCGAAGATCGCCTGCGCGACCTCGCTGCGGCCGGCGCCGACGAGGCCGGCCAGGCCGACGATCTCGCCCTCTCGGACGGTGAGGCTGATGTCCTGGAAGAGGCCGGTGCGGGTGAGTCCTTTGACCTCGAGCAGCGGCTTGCCGAGGGTGGCCTCGAGCTTCGGGTAGAGGTCGGAGACCTCGCGGCCGACCAGGCGCTGGACGATCTGGACCTCGGTGACCTCGACGATCGGGTCGGTCGAGATGTAGGCGCCGTCGCGCATCACCGTGATCGTGTCGCACAGCGCGAAGACCTCGTCGAAGCGGTGCGAGATGAAGACGATCGCGCAGCCCTGGTCGCGCAGCGTGCGAGCGACGCTCATCAGCCGGTCGACCTCGTTGCCCGAGAGGGCCGCGGTCGGCTCGTCCATGATCAGGACCTTGGCGTCGAGCGAGAGCGCCTTGGCGATCTCGATCAGCTGCTGGTCGGCGATCGAGAGGCCCTCGGTCGGGCGGTCGGGCTCGATCGGGACGCCGAGACCGGCGAAGAGCTCGACGACTTCGGCGCGCATCGCGCCGCGGTCGATCCGGCCCCAGCGGTTGGTCGGCTGGCGTCCCATGAAGATGTTCTCGGTGACCGAGAGGTCGGGGAAGAGGGTCGGCTCCTGGTAGATCACCGCGACGCCGGCCTGCTTGGCGTCGGCGGTGTTTCGGAAGTCGACCTGCTCCCCCGCGAGCAGGTAGTCGCCCCCGTCGCGGCGGTAGAGACCCGCGACGATCTTGACCAGCGTCGACTTCCCGGCGCCGTTCTCGCCGACGAGCGCGTGGATCGACCCGGCCTCGACCCGAATGCTCCCGGACCGGAGTGCTCGCACGGGGCCGAACGACTTGGCCACGTCCCGCAGCTCCAGTGCGGCGGGTGTGTCCGTCATGGGCAGCTCCTCGAATTGAAAGGTTTCAAGCCCGGTTTACGCTAGTGATGGCAGTCACATACGTCAACACCCTTCGGGCCCTAATTTGGGCGAGCCGGAACGGTCGAGCGGGCAGCCCTCGAGGAATCTGCGCCCTCGAGCGGGAATCGGGCCGCGGCGTACCGCGTTCTCCGGCCATGCACGCACTCTGGGTCTGGGCACATCCGCACGCATCGTCGCTGAACGGACGGCTGCGCGAGACGGGCACCAACGCGCTCCGCGAGGCCGGCTGGAGCGTCGACGAGATCGACCTCTACCGAGAAGGTTTCAATCCGCTGCTCGTGGAGACGGGCGGGGCCGACGTACGCCGCCACCAGGACCGTCTGCGCGAGGCCGACCTCCTGGTCCTCCAGTTCCCGCTGTGGTGGTATTCGGTGCCGGCCATCCTCAAGGGCTGGATCGACCGGGTCTTCGAGTCGGGGTTCGCCTTCGACGTACCCGATCCGGAGACCGGCAAGCCGCTCAAGTACGGCAAGGGTGGCCTGGTCGGCAAGCGCGCCCTGACCGTCGTGACCGCCGGCGACCGCGCCGCCACCCTCGGCCCGCGCGGGATCAGCGGCCACATCGAGGACGTCCTGTGGCCGCTGCTCCACGGCACGTTCTGGTACACCGGCATGGACCCGCTGCGACCGCACCTGATCACCGACACCGGCGACATCGACGAGCAGGGGCTCAAGCGGATCGAGGCCGACCTGGCCGTACGTCTCGAAGGCGTGGCACAGGAGCCACGGATCGACTACCTACCCATGTGCGATGACCACTACGACCACACGATCAAGCTGCACCCGACCGTCGCGCCGGGCAAGGACGACCTCAGCGCCCACCGCTCAGGCAGTTGAGGGCGGCGCGATACGACGGGACGTTCTTGTCCATCTACCCGTTGGTAACGGACAAGAACGTCCCGTCGTATCCGAGAGACCGCTCAGAGCTGGGAGTCGTAGACGCGTACGTAGTCGACGACCATGCTCTGCGGGAACTGCGTCGAGCCGTCGGGGTTGCCGGGCCAGTTGCCGCCGACCGCGACGTTGAGGATGAAGAAGAACGGCTGGTCGAAGACCCAGGGATTGCCGCCGGTGTTGGCCGTCGTGAAGGTCTGGTAGGCCACTCCGTCGACGGACCAGGTGATGGAGCCGGGCTGCCAGTCGACGGCGAAGGTGTGGAAGGTGTCGGCGAAGGACCAGCCCTGCGGGTGCATGTAGGACCCGGTGATCGGGTTGCCACCCGAGTAGCCCGGGCCGTGGAGGGTCCCGTGCACGATGTGGGGCTCGTAGCCGACGTTCTCCATGATGTCGATCTCGCCGGAGTCGGGCCACGGGGTGTTCGGGAACTGGCCGCCCAGCATCCAGAACGCGGGCCAGATCCCCTGGCCGCGCGGTATCTGGATCCGCGCCTCCAGGCGCCCGTACTTCGGCTGGACCTTGCCCTTGGTGGTCATCCGGGCCGAGGTGTAGCCGCTGCCGTTCCGCCGGGCGGTGATCACCAGGTTGCCGTTGCCGTCGAGCGCGGAGTTCTCGCGGGAGTCGGTGTACGTCTGCAGCTCGTTGTTGCCCCAGCCGCCACCTCCGGTCTCGTGGTTCCAGTTGGCGGCGTTCGGGGCGCTGCCGGCGGCGCCGTCGAACTCGTCGGACCAGGTCAGGGCGGCCGCCTCGGGTGCCTTCGGGGCCTGACCCGAGCCACCGCCTTCGGCGTCCGGCACGGCGGCCGGGGCAGCGAGCGGGGCGGAAAGGACGAGAGCCAGGGCGGCGGTCGCCGTGAGTGTGGTGCGGATGGTGCGGATCCTCGAGCTTCGCATCGAACGCTCCTTCGCGTACGCGGGGGTTAACTGTAAGGCGACCTTACAGTTATTTACCGTCCTCCGGAACGAAATCCCCACGCGGCCGTACGCCGAGGTCAGACGACCGGACCCTCCCCCAGGGTGACCGTTGCGGTGCGAGCCTCGCCGGTGGAGTCGGTCCAGCCGACCGATATCTCGTCGCCGGGCTCGTGGTCGGCCAGGACCGAGGTGATGTCGTCGAGGCTCGCCACCTCCGTGCCGTCGACGGCGGTGATCGTGCTGCCTTCAGTGATCGCGGCCGCCTCGGCGGCGCCGCCCTCGATGACGCCGACCACCCGCGTCGAGTCGGTGGTGTCGACCTGGACTCCGAGCGCGGCAGCCGAGCCACCGATCTCGACGTCGCCCGACTCCTCACCGGCGATGACCTGGGCAGCGATGTCGAGCACGGTGTCGATCGGGATGGCATAGCCGGAGATCTCCGCCGAACCCGAGGTCGCGGCGACGTTCATCCCGATGACCTCACCGTCCTCGTCCAGCAGCGCTCCTCCGGAGTCGCCGGAGACGACGTCGGCGTCGGTCTCGACCAGGTCGCTGAGGTCGGAGGCGGTGCCGTCCTCGTTGTTGACGGTGATCGCGGTGCTCGGGTTGGTGACGGTGCCGTCCGCCGCCGAGAGCTCACCCTGTCCGTCGGCATTGCCGACCGAGGTGACCACCTGGCCCTGGGTGGCGGGGTCCCGGTCGGTCGCGACGGTCGAGAGCCCCGAGGCGTCCTCGAGCTGCAGCACCGCGACGTCGTGGACGTCGTCGTAGCCGAGGACGGTCGCGTCGTACGTCTTCCCCGTGCTCGGATCGGTGACCGTGATCGAGGTGGCGCCCTCGACGACGTGGTGGTTGGTCACCACGATCCCGTCGCCGGTGATCGTCAGCCCCGTGCCCGCGCCCTGGGCGGTCCCGTAGCCGACCGCGGTGTTGACCAGCACGACCCCGGTCGACTCGGAGTCGGTCGCGGGCTCGGAGTCGACCGTCGCGGACGAGGTGCCGAGGCTCTGCCGGTAGGGGTTCAGGGTCCCGCCGCCGTAGCCACCGCCATAACCACCGCTGCCCCCGTAGGTGCCGTAGCTGTCGTACGGATAGCCGAGGTCGTACCCGGGACCGGACTCGGCCGCGTACGTCTTGGTGGCGCTCACCGCTGCCGCGGCGAGTGCCGGGGTGGCGAGCGGGATCGCAACGAGCGGGATCGCCAGAACGGCGACGAGGGACTGGCGAAGACGACGGGAGCGGGACATCGGGTCCTCCTTGAGACTGTTGATGCCTCAAGACTCCGCTCGATCGCTGTGGGCTTGCTGTGGACAGGTCAGGAGCTGCCTGGGAATCGGCCACGACCTCCGGATCGGTGATGTCCATCCCTGTGTCCCGGGCTCTCATGAAACAGTCAGATTGCCTGAATATGCTTCGCCCGTGCCCGCTCTTCTTCGCTCGCCGTCTCGTCTCTTTCGCATCGTCGCCACCGCCGAGGCCGTGACCTGGACGGGACTGCTCATTGGCATGTTCCTGAAGTACGTCACCGAGACGACCGAGCTCGGAGTCAGCATCTTCGGGATGCTGCACGGCATCGTGTTCATCACCTACTGCGTGACCACCGTCGCGGTCGCGGTCGACCAGCGCTGGTCCTTCGGCCGCCTCCTCGCCGGCCTCGCCTCCTCGATCCCGCCGCTCCTCACCCTCTGGTTCGAGCGCTACGCCGAGCGCCGCGGCCTCGTCGCGCTGACCTGGCGCCTCATCGGCGAGTCCCCCGCCCGACCGCTCGAGCGTCCGCTCGCCTGGCTCCTGCGCAACCCGGTCCGCGGTCTGGCTGCTGGCCTTGCCAGCGTCGCCGCGCTGACCGTCGTCGCGCTCGTCGCTGGGCCGCCTGTCGGCTGACTCAAAGCGAACACATGTCGGTCACCGGCTTGCTAGAAGTGGCAGTGACTCGGCAAGCGATCGCCACCTCCGCGCCGCGTTCAGATTCTCAGCACTTCGCGACTGATCCCGCTACCCAAGTCACGAAAGCATCAGCCTCCACGCCCTCGCCCCCGACGATCCGATGCCCATATGTTGCCAGTAGCCGGTCGATGTCGACGTTGTACTTCGGGTTCGGCACGCGTGCGAACCCCATGATTACATGACGCTGGAAGGCAATATCCCGCTTCCCTTTGTCGAACATGACCCACATCAGGTTCGGGCAGCGCTCGATCATCACATCGCCCAGGAAGAGCGCTAGATCGTTGACGACGGCGTACCACTCATTTCGAAGCCGCCCTGTCTGCGGATCGCCCTCAACCTCGCTTCGAAACCAATCGTTGGCGGCTTGCAGACCGGCGTCATCCGAAGCGAGGGTTACACCGTTGTCTGCCAGAAGGCGGCGCACTTCCAGAACGCGTTCGTCTTTGGCATCCATCAATCGCCTGAATGCCGCACGCGCTTCGCGCCTCGTCACCTCATGCAGAGGCTGCGTGACTCCCGGATCGAATGGCGAGTACTCGCCCCACGTGACACTCATCGCACCACCGTAAATGGGATCTGGTTGCGGAGAAGTTCCGCGATCAGTTTGGGGGTCGGCCCACCTCGCCCTGTCGTCGGGCTCGTGGAGAACTCCCACATCAACTTTTGCACTGGGCTGTTCCGATCGTTCAGAAGCTCCACGTCCCGCGCGATCTCCTGTCGCTCTCGACTACCCAAACCCGTGCGTCCGACCTTGGACTCGATCGCCAAGCCATCGGGTGTCAAAACATCGAGACGACGTGTCCCACTCATGGCCTGCAACGTGACTTCCCGCCCGGAACCGGGGTACCGCGCAGCGATCGCATCAGAGGCGGCGTCCCCTACGGCCTTGTTCTGCTGGACACAGTTGTGAACAAGGACCGGCGTATCCCCAGCAAGCACGTAATAGGTGTGAAGGCCATCCACCGTTAGGTTGTGCGCCGCAATGTGGGCGCGCCTTACCTTGACCGCGCTCACCTGAACCACGGTCCCGGCCGAAGTTCGGAGCTTGTCGCCGGTGCGCAGGTCGCCAGCGTCAACCCATCCGCCGCGCTTTCCTTCGTTCACGACCCAGAAGGGGTGCTCGTCCGTGCCCTTGACGTGACTCCCGTCCTTCAGCGTCACCGTCACGACGCCATGCGGGCCCGCGTGGTGGATGAGGGCTGTGACCTTGCGGGAGCCCTTCTTGCCTGTAACTGGATCTGTAGCGGCGACACGGTCTCCACGTTTGACCTTGCTGATGGGTTTGGTGGTCCCGTCGCCCATCAAGACCCGGGTATCGGCGGTAAATGAGTTCCTCAAGGGGCACGATCCCCCGTCGCCGCCAGATGAACGACTGCCACCGGCCGGTTCCGGATCCTTCGGCGCCCCATCACCCTTGCCGGTGGTAGCAGCCTTCTTCTTCGACGCCTGCTGCCGCGCCTTGGCAGCGGCGGCAGCGGCGGCCTTCTTAGCCTTGGCCTTAGCAGCAGCCTTAGCGGCGGCAGCCTTCTTGGCCGCCGAGCGTGCGGCCGCAGCGGCGGCGGCCTTGGCTTCGGCGATGGCCTTCTTGGCCTTGGCGGCGCCTTGGAGGATCTTCTTGGCGACGCGGGACTTCTCGATGAAGGAGACGACGGCCTTGCCGGCCTTGTAGATGCCCTCGGCGATCTTGGGGGCCTTGAAGATCTTGCCCCAGGGCAGGGCGCCGACGACGGCGGAGACGCAGGCGCCGAGGTCGCCCTTGAGGCAGTTGATGACGTCGGTGACGCCGAGGACCTCCATCAGGATCGCGCCGCCGCCCTGGATGACGACGTCGAGGATGGTGGTCGACTGGATCTTGTTGGCCCAGGCCAGGTCCTCGGGGCTCGGGCCGGGCGGGACCTCGGGCGTCTTGGTCGTGTCCGGGTTCGCGGAGTCGGACGTCGCGCCGGCCGCGGAGCCGCCGCCGCCGTCGATCGCCACCTGCTCGCCGGTGGGGTCGGTGTAGGTCGTCGGGTTGTTCCGGGCGTACACGTAGGGAGAGGCGCCGGGCCCGTCGCCGGCGATCGGGTCGACGGAGGTGAAGCGGCCGGAGCTGGGGTTATAGGTCCGGGCGCGGAGGTGGTAGTTGCCTTCGCCGGTCGAGTCGTCCTGGTACGCCCCGGTGAACTTCATCGGGTTGTCGACCGACGGCTCGGACGTACCGCCGCCACCGTCGGCCAGCGTGGGTCCGGATCGAGATTGGCCGAATGGGTCGTAGTCGTAGCCGTCCTCGACCTCGCCGCCAGGGGTGAGCATGTTGGCGATGCCGCCGAGCCAGTCGTGGGTGTAGGCGTGCGCGCCGCCCTCGGACTCGAGCAGCGCGAGCGGTTCGTCGTCGGGGCCGAAGGCGAACCCCTGACGCTGCGTCCCGGACGAGGTGGTGACGGTGTCGAGCGCGATCTGCTCGAGGGAGCCGTTGGTGTCCCACGTCCAGCGGCGGGTCTCCGCGTCGGAGCCGGAGCCACTCTTCGCGGTCTGCCGCATCCGAGAGGCGTCGTAGGTGTACTTCGTCGTCTTCCCGGCGACGGTGGCGGAGGCGAGGGTGTTGTCGAGGTTGTAGTCGAAGTGCTTCTTGCCCTCGCGGGTCTGGTTGCCGCGTACGTCGTAGTCGTAGGTCGTCTTGCTCGGGAAGCGGCCCTTCTCGGCCTTCACGGTGGCGACGAGCTGGTTGGCGCGGTCGTAGGAGTACTTCGTGAAGTCGTGCCCGGCGCTGCCGGTGCGCCGCTGGCTGGTGCGGTTGCCGACGAGGTCGTAGGAGTAGTCGATCCGTCCAGACGCCTTCTCGTGCCGGTCGCACTCGGCGGCGTCGTAGCAGGCCGACTCGACCCGGTTCATGTCGTCGTAGGCGTAGGCGACCGACTCCGTCTTGTCGCCGCGCGTCGTCTGGGTGCGGGTCGGGTTGCCGACCTCGTCGAGGTCCAGCTCGAAGGCGGAGACCGGGTCGTCCACGCCTGGCGGCGGGTCGGTCCCGCTGGCGCGTTTGGTGCCGATCGACGTCAGCCGGCCGGCGCGGTCGTAGGCACGCTTCTCGACGAGACCGGTCGACGCCGGCATGGTGGTGCTGGTGCGGCGGCCGGCGACGTCGTACCCGAACTTCCAGGTGGACGGATCCGGGCCGGCTGACCCACCGGAAGCGGTCAGCGAGGTCGGCCGGGAGTCCTTGTCGTAGGTCTGCGAGATCTCGGTCCCGTCGGGGTAGTGCTTCGAGGTGATGTTGCCGCGCTGGTCGTAGTCGTAGCGGAACGTCTGGGCGAAGCCACCGTCCTCGGTGCGGGTCACCCGCTGGATCTGGTCCTCGTCGTCGTAGGTGACCTTGCGGGTGCCGTTGGGGTCGACGAAGGAGGTGGTCCGATCCTTGGCGTCATAGCCGTAGCTGTAGGTCGGGCCCTCGGTCCCGAGCTTCTGCTCGGTCAGCCGCCCGCGCAAGTCATAGACCGAGGTCATGGTCTTGGCCGCACGCTCGTCCTCGTCGAGATGCTCGTGGCGTCCGGTCGTGATCGAGGAGGTGACGTTGTTCTCCGCGTCGTAGCCGACCTCGGTGCGACGACCGAGCGGGTCGATCGTCAGGCTGGGCCGACCGGCGTCGTCGTAGAAGGTGCGGCTGTCGCGACCGTGAGGATCCTCGACCCGGGTCAGCAGGCCGTCGCGGTCGTAGTGCATCCGCGTCGAGTCGCCCCAGTGCTTCGCGTCGGCGTTACGGACCGCCGCGACCTGGTCGTCGTCGCGATAGCGGACCTCCGTGGAGTTGCCACGGGCGTCGGTCGTCCTCACCGGACGGTTGGTCAGGTCGTACGTCCGCTCGCTGGCGTGACCGAGCGGATCGGTCTCGCGGATCATGTTGCCCGCGGCGTCGTACTCGTAGCGGGTCGTGTACTTCGCGGGGTCGGCTCCCTCGACGTTGCCGCGCGGCTCGGTCACCGCGACGAGCAGGCCGTCGTCGTCGTACTCGTAGCTGGTGGTGCCGCCGACCGGTGAGGTCTCGCGGATCTTGTTGCCGGCCTTGTCGTAGACGGTTCGGGTGGTGCTGCCGCTGGCGTCGCGGCGTTCGGTCTGCTGCCCGTTCTTGTCGTACGCCATCGAGATCTTGCGGCCCATGGTGTCGCTGGCCTGGGTGAGCTGCCCGGTCTTGTCGCGCTTGAAGGCGGCGCTGTTGTTGAGCTCGTCGATCGTGGCCGTCGTGCGGTCGAGCTGGTCGACCTTGATGTCGCGATCGACGTATCCGGGCTTGCCCGGGTAGGGCATCCGCACCCGGATCGGGTTGTCGTCGCCGTCGTAGAAGTAGGTCGTGCGGAAGTCGGCCTTGTCCGCGCCGGGCATGTTCCCGCGCGGCGAGATCACCGTCTTGACCAGGCCTTTCCCGTCATAGGTGTAGGACGTGACCAAGTCGGGGGCGTCGCGCATGTGGACGCGCTCGGCCTTGGTGCGGCCGGCCTTCGTATATTCGGTAGAGGTCTTCCGCTCGCCCGTCCGCACCGACTCGGGCAGCCCCGAGCGCAGGTAGGTGTAGTGCGTCTCGACACCTTCGGGCGAACGCGACTCGACCATCCGGCCGACATCGTCATAGCGCGACTTCGAGGTGCCCTGCTTGCCCGGCTGGATCGTCTCGATGACCCGGTCCTGCTCGTCGTAGCGGACCCGCGTCGTCCAGTCGTCACGATGGTCGTGGTGCCGCCACAGCCAGTCGAGCAACCCGTGCCTACGTCTCTTCTCGCTGGCCTCACGAGCCTCGAAGTAGCGCGGATCCACCTGCCCGACGACACGACCGGTGCGGTCGTACTCCACCTCCGAGCGCCGCCCCTCCGGGGTCACGACCGCCTTGAGCATCCCGTACGCAGGGCCTCGGCCGTAGTACTCATAGCGGGTGACCTTCCCGCGTTGGTCGGTGGTGCGGGTGGGCAGGCCCCGGTCGTCGTAGGCGTGGGTGACCTTGTTGCCCTTGGCGTCGGTGCTCGAGACGAGCTCGTTGTACTTGTTGTAGTCGTTGCGCCACACGTTGCCGTCGGCGTCGGTGAACTTGGTCGGGTTGTTCCGGTCGTCGTACTCGGTCTTCTCCTTCACCTTCATCCCCTGCGGCGCCATCATCTGGGTCGGGTTGCCACGCAGGTCGAACTGGGTGCGGTGCTGATAGCCGTTGCCGTTGACCACGAGGTTGCGGTCCAGCCGCTTGTTGTAGCGGTGGTTGTCCGAGTCGCCGGTGGCGCGCTGGCTGTAGACCAGCACGTTGCCGCGGTAGCCGTCATAGACGGAGACGTCGTCGGCGTCGGTGGTTCGCGCCTCCTGCTTCGCCGCGTCCCAGGCGAAAGTCATCGGCGCACCTTCAGCGTCGACCTGGCGCGCCATACGGCCGTCCTCGCCGTAGGTGTTGCGTACGGTCGGCTGGTCGTTCGGGTCGGTGACGCCAACGAGGCGGGCCTTGCTGTCGTAGGTGTAGCGCCACGGGTTCCCCCGCGCGTCCTTCACCTTGACCAGCAGCCCGTCCTCGTAGAAGTAGCGCACCTTGCGGTGATCGGGCAGCTTGATCATCCGGATCAGGCCGTCCTCGTCGAGCGATGCGGTGGTCTCGCGCCCGGAGGCGTCGGTGAGCACGATCCTGTCGTCCGAGTAGGAGAGGCGTACGCCGACCTCGCGCGGATTGAGCACCGAGACCAGTCGGCCGGCGGCGTCGAAGGTGTAGCGCACCTGTGTCGGAGTCACCAGCGCGTAGCCCTTCCCCGAGCGCTCGAGGTTCGACCTCACCCCGGCCGGCCTGTTGAACCCGCCGTCCCCGTCGGACTTGTAGAGCGCCTCGGCGCCGTCCTCGGCGCGCACCACCACTGCCCCGTCGTCACGCCCGGTGACGCTCATGTCGTAGGACCACGCCCAGCCGAACCCGAGCGGGCCTTCCTTGGAGTTCCTCGAGGAGTAGGTGCGCGCGGAGGCGAACTGCACCCCGAAGGACGCCATCTGCAGGTCGGACTCCACCCTCACGAAGGCACCGGTGCCGGTGTTGACCCCGATCCCGCGGGTCGCCTGAGCGGACTCGGTCGGGCTCAGCGCGTTCGCGCATCCGCAGCCCGCGGCCTGGTCGTCGGGGATGCTCGGCGGCACGATCGACTTGCGTGGCTTCGTCGCCCCCGACCGGTCGGAGACCAGCTCCTTGCCGCCGGGCAGCCGAGCGGCGATCGTCATCACGTAGCTCTTCTTCGGGCTCAGCTTCCAGCCGTCCAGCATCCCGAACGTACGGCAGTACTCGCCCTGGCTTCCGCAGAACCGTAGTCCGGTCAGCTCCTCGCGGGTGACCGCCTTGGACTCCTGCACCTTCGGGTCACCGGTCTCGTAGAGCCGGAAGACCGCGTGCGTCCAGCGACGATCGACCTTGTCCCCGTTGAAGTACGCCACCAGCGAGGTGTCACCCAAGGCGAACCCGGACCGCAGCTTGACCCCGGTGAAGGCACCCTTGTCCGCCAACGTACGAGCGCCCGACATCATCGCGTTGAACGACCCGCGCGACACCTTGCGCACCTCGGGGCTGGCATCCGTGCCCTCGGGCACCACCGGCGGGCGCTCGTCGGCCGCGTAGCTCTTCGAGCGGCGCACCGAGCCCGGCAGGGCCCTCGCGACCGGGCCCTGCCCGGGCTTCGCCGTCGGCGCGACGGCCGCCGACGCCGGTGTGGCCATGGTGATGATCGCGAGGAGCGAGGCGAGCAGCGCGACCGTCACGCCAACCGCGACGTTGCGACGTTGCCCGCGCGCCAGAAGGGCGCCGAGCCGACGTAACCGAGACATTGCGAGATCCCCCATCGGCCTGCGTCCTGCGTTGCCCAGCAACAGCGGGAATGGCTCGATGCGGGGGAATCACAAGCTCTCGGCCTGAGTGAGCAGGTTGAGTGCGGCTCTTAACCTGCCCGGCCTGCCTTTATCGAACCTGTAGCAAACCTGTATGCCGGCGCTCCCGGGTTTCCGGCCGTCGGCTCCATGGCGAAAGGTCCGACGGTGGTCTCCATAATTCGCTGTAACCCTTCCGGCGGGCTCCAGTAACCTGATTACAAGTGCGCTCGAGGTGCCGCCCGCGGGATGTGGACACGGTCTGCCCGGCGCAAGGACGAGTTCCGGGGGCGTTCTGTTGCATATCCGGGTGCTGGGGCCGATCGCGGTCCGACGCGACGACTCGTGGGAACGCGTACGCACCCCGAAGCTCCAAGGCATGCTCTCCCGCCTCGTGGTCAGTGCCGGGATGCCGGTGAGCATCGACAGTCTGATCGAGGAGCTCTGGCCCGACGCCGCTCCGGAGACCGCGACCAACCAGGTGCACGGCTACGTCTCGCGGCTGCGCAAGCTTCTGTCTGACGGCGCTCTCGTCGGCACCCGCTCCGCGGGGTACGAGCTGTTGCTCGGACCGGCCGACACCGACGCGATGGTCTTCGAGACCCTTGCCACCGATGGGCGGATCGCCCTCGAAGCAGGCCGGGCCGATCATGCGGCCGCGAGCCTGCGGCAGGCGCTGGATCTCTGGGAGGGCCCCGCTCTCGGCAATCCCCTTCGTGGCCCGGCCCGGATCGAGGCGGACCGGCTCGACGAGCTCCGCTCCGTGATCCGCGAGGCCTGGGCCGACGCCGAGATCCGCCGAGGCCGCGCGGCGGCCGACCTCGTCGCCGAGCTGCGGGCGATGGTCGACATGGAGCCGCTGCGGGAGCATCGCTGGGAGCTGCTCCTACGCGCACTGCACGAGTCCGGACGCACTGCGGAGGCGCTCGCCTCCTACCGTCGCGTCTACCGCCTCCTCGGTCAGGAGCTCGGAGTCTCACCGGGCGGAGCGCTGACAGCGCTGCACGCACGGATCCTCGAAGAGAGCAGCGAAACCGTCGTGGTGCCGCAGCCTCGACCCGCCCCGATCGGCACCGTTGCCGTCATACCTCGACAGCTGCCGGCCCCGGTCAGCGACTTCACCGGGCGAGTCGGTGAGCTCACCGCGGTCACCGACTGGATCCTCGCGGCCAGGCACGAGAGATCCGAGCCCTCGGCGCTCCTCCTGTCGGGCTGGGGAGGCATCGGCAAGACGGCGCTCGCCGTACAAGCCGCCCACGAGGTTGCCGACCGGTTCCCGGACGGCCAGATCCATCTCGATCTCCGCGGCTTCTCCCCCAGTCGACCGCTGCCGCCGAGGCAGGCGCTGATCCACTGTCTGCATTCGCTCGGCACCCCGGCCGATCAGGTCCCGAAGGACGAAGACGAGGCGATAGGGCTCTACCGCACCGCGCTCGCCGGACGCAGGGTGCTGCTGGTCCTCGACAATGCCGCCGACGCCGACCAGCTTGCCCCGCTGATCCCACCGACCGGGAGCCTCGCACTGGTCACGAGCAGGCACACCATGTCCGGGCTGGTGGCGTCCGGTCACGTACGCCGGCACCCGATCACGCCGATGACCGACACGGACGCGCGCGAGCTGCTCACCAGGCTAGTCGGGCCGCAAAGGTCCGGCCAGGACCCCGACCCCATCGAGACCCTGGCCGACGTCTGCGCCGGCCTGCCCCTTGCTATCCGCATCGCTGCCGCGAACCTCGCCGACGACAACCTCGGCTCCGTCGGTGACCAGGTCCGAGCACTGAGCGTTGAGGCACCGCTGGACTTCCTGCGTACCGATGACGCCGACGATGACCATCCTGAGACATCGCTGGCCGCCGCGTTCTCGCTCTCCTACCGACGGCTCTCCCCGTCGGCGGCCCGCGCGTTCTGTCTCACCGGCCTCACCGGCACCGATGAGTTCACTCTGCTCCGGGCCGCATCGCTCCTCGCTCTCCCGGAAGCCGAGACCCGGCGGGTCCTCGCCTCGTTGTGCGACTGCGGGCTGCTCGAACGCTCCGGTCGCGACCGTTACCGCACCCACCACCTTCTGCGCTCCTACGCACGTGAGTGCGTCACCTCGTCCTGACCGCCGCCCGCACTCTGCCCGGGCCACGTCAGGTGACTCCCGGCAGGACCGAAACCCCTGCTCCGCGGGTCGGCTGCCACGTACGTAACCTGGTTGAGGAAGGCTGGCCACGCTGAACCTGCGACGCGACGAATCGGGGCGATGTAGCTATGACCGCCGACCTGGCCTACGTGGTTGCCGGGGCCAGTCTGCTGCTTGCCATCGTGCTGCCCGATCTCCTCAACCGGTGGGCGATCTCGGCTCCGATGGTCCTGGTCGGGGTCGGGATGCTGATCGGGCTGACCCCGCTCCCCGACGGTCTCCCGCTGGACCCGCAGGCCAACCGAGCCGCGATCGAGCACACGACCGAGCTGGTCGTCATCGTGGCGCTGATGGGTGTCGGGCTGGCACTGGACCGCCCGCTCGAGATCCGGAGGTGGAGGAGCTGGCGCCAGTGGTCCCCGACGTGGCGGTTGCTGGCGATCGGGATGCCGCTCACCATCGCCGCCGTCGCAGCCCTCGGCTGGGCGGCCGGGCTGGCGCCCGCCGTGGCGCTGCTCCTGGGCGCGGCGCTGGCACCCACTGATCCGGTGCTCGCCTCCGACGTACAGGTTGCCGGTCCGCAGACCGGTGACCACGAGGTCGACGAGAGCGACGAGCTCCGTTTCGCGCTCACCTCGGAGGCAGGTCTCAACGACAGCCTCGCCTTCCCGTTCGTCTACCTGGCGATCCTGCTCGCCACCGAAGGCGCCGTGTCGAGCTGGGCTCTGGAGTGGGTGGGCTTCTACCTCGTGGCGAAGGTCGTGATCGGCGTACTCGCCGGCATCTTCATGGGGAAGGTGCTCGCCTACATCGCCTTCCGGTCCAGCAACCGGTCCCTGCGGGTCGCGGAACGAGGCGAGTCGCTGCTCGCGCTCGCCGCACTGATCGGAGCGTACGGCGTCGGCGAGGTTCTCGGCGGCTACGGCTTCCTCTCCGTCTTCGTCTGCGCCATGGCCTTCCGTTCCGCCGAACGGTCGCACGACTACCACGCAGCCATGCACGAGGTCGCCGAGCGGCTCGAGCGGCTGCTGACGCTCTTCGTCCTGCTCATCCTCGGCATCGCGCTCACCCGTGGCCTGCTGGAAGCCCTCGACTGGCGAGGGATCGCCATCGGGCTGGCCCTGATCCTGCTCGTCCGTCCGGTCGCGGGGATCGTGGCTCTCGCGCCCTGGCCTCGTCGAGGTGCCGTAGCGGCCGCGCTCACCCGACGGCAACGTTTGGCCACGGCGTTCTTCGGAGTCCGTGGAGTCGGATCCATCTACTATCTCGCGTACGCCGCCGGCAAGGATCCGGCGTTGGCCCAGGACTGGCTGTGGTCGACGGTCGCCTTCACCGTCGTCGCCTCGGTCTTGATCCACGGCGTCCTCGCCACCCCGGTCATGGCCCGCATCGAT
>NZ_JBOHDN010000025.1:0-25794 GCF_050699375.1 Nocardioides sp.
GCCGAGAAGTCACCTGTGCAGGCCGAGAAGTCACCTGTGCAGGCCGAGAAGTCACCTGTGCAGGCCGAGAAGTCACCTGTGCAGGCCGAGAAGTCACCTGTGCAGGCCGAGTGGCATTCCATGCCAACTCGGCCTGCAGAAGTGACGCTTCGACCTGCAGAAGTGACCTCTCGGCCTGCAGAGGTGACGCCTCGGCGAGAGGGGGTTACTCGGCGAAGGATTCGACCGGGGGGCAGGAGCAGATCAGGTTGCGGTCGCCGTAGGTGTTGTCGATGCGGGCGACGGGGGGCCAGTACTTGTCCGGGTCGATGCCCTGGGGGAAGACGGCCTCCTCGCGCGAGTAGGGACGGTCCCACTCGCCGACGAGGGCGCGGGAGGTGTGGGGGGCGCCGCGCAGGACCGAGGTCTCCGCGGTCCACTCCCCCGAGGCGACCCGGTCGATCTCGCCCTTGATCGCGATCATCGCGTCGATGAACCGGTCCAGCTCGGCGAGGTCCTCGGACTCGGTGGGCTCGACCATGAGCGTGCCCGCGACCGGGAAGGACATGGTCGGCGCGTGGAAGCCGTAGTCGATGAGCCGCTTGGCTACGTCGTCGACGCTGACGCCCGTCTCCTTCGTCATCGGGCGCAGGTCGAGGATGCACTCGTGCGCGACCAGGCCGGTCTCGCCGCGGTAGAGCACCGGGAAGTGCCCACCCAGCCGAGCGGCCACGTAGTTGGCTGACAGCACCGCTGCCGACGTCGCCCGGGTCAGACCCTCGGCGCCCATGAGCCGGACGTACGCCCACGAGATCGGCAGGATGCCGGCCGAGCCGTACGGAGCAGCCGAGATCGCACCGATGCCCGAGCGCTTCGAGGCGTCCGGGTGCAGCGAGTGCGAGGGCAGGTAGGGCGCCAGGTGGGAACGGACCGCGACCGGACCGACCCCAGGGCCTCCGCCGCCGTGCGGGATGCAGAACGTCTTGTGCAGGTTGAGGTGGGAGACATCGCCGCCGAACTCGCCGGGCTTCGCGTAGCCCAGGAGCGCGTTGAAGTTGGCGCCGTCGATGTAGACCTGGCCCCCGGCCTCGTGCACCAACGAGCAGACCTCGGTGATGCCCTCCTCGTAGACCCCGTGGGTCGAGGGGTAGGTGACCATGATCGCGGCCACGTTCTCGCCGTGGGCGTCGAGCTTGGCGCGCAGGTCGTCGAGGTCGACGGTGCCGTCCTCGGCCGACTTCACGACCTCGACCTTCATCCCCGCCATCACGGCCGAGGCGGCATTGGTGCCGTGCGCCGAGGACGGCATCAGGCAGATCTTGCGGTGCCCCTGGCCCTGCGCGTCCAGGTAGCCACGGATCGCCATCAGGCCGGCGAACTCACCCTGCGAGCCCGCGTTGGGCTGGATCGAGACCTCGTCGTAGCCGGTGACCTCCGCGAGCCAACCCTCCAGCTCCCCGACCAGTCGCGCATAGCCGGCAGCGTCCTCGGCCGGTACGAACGGGTGCAGGTCGGCGAAGCCGGGCAGCGAGATCGGCTCCATCTCGGTGGTCGCGTTGAGCTTCATCGTGCACGACCCGAGCGGGATCATCCCCTTGTCGAGCGCGTAGTCGCGCGCGGCCAGCTTGTGCAGGTAGCGCAGCATCTGCGTCTCGCTGTGGTGCTCGTTGAAGACCTCGTGGGTGAGGTAGTCGGTGGTCCGCAGCAGGCCGTCGGGCAGCGCGTTGGCCGTGGTGCGGTCGACGTCCTCCAGGTCCACGCCCGAGACCCCGAACGCGCTCAGCACAGCCGACAGGGTCGAGCGGGTGGTCGCCTCGGAGGTCGAGATGCCCACGGTGTCGGCGTCGACGAGACGAAGATGTACGCCGAGCCGGCGCGCCGCGGTGACGACATCGGCCGCACGTCCGGGCACGGTGACCCCGAGCGTGTCGAAGAAGGTCTCCGAGACCAGCGGAAGCCCGGCCGACCTGAGCGCGGCGGCCAGGACAGCGGCGTAGCGGTGGGTGCGGGTCGCGATCGTACGCAGCCCGGTGGGGCCGTGGTAGACGGCGTACATCGACGCACCGACGGCCAGCAGCACCTGGGCGGTGCAGATGTTGGAGGTCGCCTTCTCGCGGCGGATGTGCTGCTCGCGGGTCTGCAGAGCGAGGCGGTACGCCGGTCGTCCCTCGGCATCCACAGACACACCTACCAGGCGACCGGGCAGGTGCCGCTCGATCCCCTCGTGGACCGCCATGTAGCCGGCGTGCGGGCCGCCGTAGAAGAGCGGGATGCCGAAGCGCTGGGTGGAGCCGACGACGACGTCGGCACCGAGCGTGCCGGGTGCCTCCAGGACCGTCAGCGAGAGCAGGTCGGCAGCGACCACGGCGAGCGCCCCTCGCTCGTGGGCCGCGTCGATGACCGGCTTCAGGTCGGGCACGCGACCGGAGGCGCCGGGGTACTGCACCAGCACGCCGACGAGGTCGCCCTCGGGCAGCCCCTCGGAGAGATCGGCGACAACGACCTCGAGGCCCATCGCCTCGGCGCGGACCTTCACGACCTCGATCGACTGCGGCAGCGCGTCGGCGTCGATGACGAACGGCGCTGAGCCATTCTTCTGGGAAGCCTTCCGGTTGGCCCGGTGCACCAGGGCGAGCGCCTCGGCGGCCGCGGTGCCCTCGTCGAGCAGGGAGGAGTTGGCCACCGGCAGGCCGCTCAGGTCGCCGACCATGGTCTGGAAGTTGATCAGCGCCTCGAGACGGCCCTGGGAGATCTCGGGCTGGTAAGGCGTGTAGGCGGTGTACCAGCTCGGGTCCTCGAGCACGTTGCGCCGGATCACCGGCGGCGTCACGGTGGCGTGGTAGCCGAGCCCGATCATCGCCTCGCCGGGCTTGTTGGAGGCGGCGATCTCGCGAGCGAGCGACGCGACCTGAGACTCGGTGAGCGCGCCCGGAAGCGCCAGCGCCTCGACGGAGCGGATCCCGGCAGGAACCGCCGCGTCCATCATGGCCGCGACGGACTCATAACCGAGTCGTTCCAGCATGGTCGCCTCGTCGGCGGCCGAGATACCGACGTGGCGCTCCACGAACGGGGAGGCGGCGTCGAGCTCGGACAGGGTGGGCGTGTCGGACACAGTGGCTCCTGAGGGCATCTAAGGCAAACTCGTACGCCCTCCCCCTCTGTCACCCGCACACGCGCTGCTTCAGAGTTGCCTGGTCCGCACAGTCGTGGGTGCCTGAGAGTTTCCGGGGAGGAATTGCCCCTTCGGCGCTCCAACGAGTGGAGCTCTCCCGTGCGGGATGGTCAGCACCACCAGCATAAACGACTCGACCCCGAGGTCACGCCTCCGCGTGGACTCGGGGTCGGGTGTCACCTGAGGACTACCTCACAATGGGGCCAGCCTCACACCGCGTCGCGTGCGGCGCGGCGGGCGGCCAGCTCGTCGGACATGCTCGCGACCTGCTCGCCGTCCTCGGTCGTACGCTCGCTGGGCAGCGCGGAGAGGGTGCCCTCGATCTCGCGCCAGACGCCACCGATGGCGATGCCGAAGACGCCCTGCCCGCCCTGGAGCAGATCGATGACCTCGTCGTTGCTGGTGCACTCGTAGACCGAGGCGCCGTCGCTCATCAGGGTGACGCGGGTCAGGTCGTCGGTGCCGCGCTCGCGCAGGTGCTGCACGGCCGCGCGGATCTGCTGCAGCGAGATGCCGGCGTCGAGGAGACGCTTGATGACCTTGAGGATCAGGATGTCGCGGAAGGAGTAGAGCCGCTGGGTGCCGGAGCCGGTGGCGCCACGCACGCTCGGCTCGACGAGGCCGGTGCGGGCCCAGTAGTCGAGCTGGCGGTAGCTGATCCCGGCCGCGTTGCAGGCCGTCGGGCCGCGGTAACCGGTGTCGCTCGGCAGGGGCGAGACATCGTCGGTGAAGAGAAGGCCCTGCTCGTCAGCCTGCTCCGCCGCGCGTTGCGCGTCGTCGGCGCCATGGCCGGGCTTCTGCTCGTGGTCGAACACGATGTCCTCCATCGTCTACTCCGTTGTGCGTAACTCCGCTCGGGGAATGAACGGTTGCGGCGGGGGGACCACATCGTTGGAGTTACAACAGAGACAACTACAAGGTAAGCGCCGCAAGGGCCCTGGTCAAAGAACCCCCTCCGGCGTGTCCGAACCCGTCTGAAACTCTAACCCTCAAGTCGAGCCTGAGACTCTCCCGGTCAGTGGGACTCGAAGTCCTCGGGCGTGATCTCGTCGAGGAACTCGCGGAACTTCTCGATCTCGTCCTCCTGCTCGGCGGGAACCGAGAGACCGGCCTCGTCGAGCACGTCGTCGGAGACGACGATCTTCGTGCCCGTACGCAGCGCCAGCGCGATCGAGTCGGAGGGCCGTGCGCTCACCTCGATGCCGGAGGCGAAGACCAGGTTCGCGAAGAAGACACGGTCCTCGACGGTCGTGATCTGGACCTCGCTCAGCTCGTTGCCGGTCGCCTCGAGCACGTCCTTGAGGAGGTCGTGCGTCAACGGCCTGGGCGGAACCACGCCCTGCTGGGCGAAGGCGATGGCGGTCGCCTCGACCGCGCCGATCCAGATGGGCAGGTATCGCTCCCCCGCCACCTCGCGCAGCAGCACGATCGGCTGGTTGGAGGGCATCTCCACCCGGACTCCGAGCACATCGACCTCGCGCATGTCATCCACCCTACTCGGGTCCGGGTCACGGTAGGACCCCGGATCAGGGATGAATCGAGGACTCAGCGGTCGCGCAGCCCAGACTTGACCAACGTGGCGTGCAGGCGCACCGCCAGGGAGGCGATCTCGCTGCCGATCTCCTCGGCCCTGCCCTGCGCACCGGCGTTCCCAGGTCGGCGCAGCGGCGCCACGATCTGCTCGATGAGACCGACCTCGCGGTCGGCGGCGGCCTTCATGCCGCGCAGGTGACGGGGCTCGATGCCGAACTCGGCCAGCTCCTTCGCCGTACGCGCGATCGCGAGAGCGTCGGTGTCGTAGTGACCGCTGCGCAGCGGCACGACCAGCGCCATCCGCTCCAGCTCGCTCAGCAGATCCTCCTCGACGTCAGCAACCTTGAGCAGCTCACGCCGTGAGATCCGCATGTTGTCCGTACGCCGGAACGAATCCGCGCCCGGAGCGCCGTCGGGCGTCAGGGCGACCGTCGGGACGGTGGGCACGGTCGCCTCGATCGCCGGCGGCTCGAGGCCGCGGTCGATCGCGTCGAGGTGCTCACCGATGACCTTCAGCGGCAGATAGTGGTCACGCTGCATCCGCAGGACATACCTCAGTCGCTCCACATCGCGCAGGGAGAACTTGCGGTAGCCCGCCGGGGTACGCTCCGGTTTGATCAGTCCCTTGTCCTCGAGGAACCGGATCTTCGGGATGGTGACCGTCGGAAAGTCGGGACGCAGCTGGTCCAGAACCTGGCCGATGTTGAGCCGCTCCCCCGAGTCGCTGGCCGGCCGGAGAGGGTCGGGCATCGCGGCGGCGGCCATCTCTAGTCGCTTTCGTGCCCGGCGTAGAAGACGAGACGGAACTTGCCGACCTGAACCTCGTCGCCGTCCTTCAGGACGGCCGTCTCGATGCGGTCGCGGTTGACGTACGTGCCGTTGAGGCTGCCACCGTCGGAGACCTCGAAGGTGTCGCCGGTGCGCGCGAACTCGGCATGCCGACGCGAGACGGTGACGTCGTCGAGGAAGATGTCGCTGTCCGGGTGGCGGCCGGCGACCACGGTGTCCTGGTCGAGGAGGAACCGGCTGCCGGCGCCGGGACCACGCTGCACGACGAGCATCCCGTTGCCTCGAGGCAGCGCCTCCACGGTCGCCGCCTCGACGGGGCTGAGCACCCGGTCAGAGGTGTCGGCGTCGGCCCCGAGCTGGATCGTCGAGGTCTGCTCGGTCCCGGTCAGGCTTACGCCACACTGCGAGCAGAACCGCGCTTCGTCGGGGTTCTGGCTGCCGCAGGCGGGGCACACGGACATTTCAAGCTCCAGGTTCATCGAGGGCCAGGCATACACCCTCAAGTGAGCGTTGAGGGATGGTATCCGAAACCTATCAGGTCCGCCCAGGTGTTCGGTGGTGGTTGAGCCAACGCCTACGCGTCGAGCGAGGCCTCGTACGCCGCGGCGTCGAGGAGGCCGTCCAGGTCTGCGGCGGCGGCCGGAGTGACCTCGAAGAGCCATCCCCCGCCGTAGGGGTCGTCGTTGACCAGCTCGGGGGTGGCGTCGAGCGATCCGTTGACGGCGACGACCTCACCGGAGATCGGCGCGTAGATGTCGCTGACCGACTTGGTCGACTCCAGCTCGCCGCAGCTCTCGCCGGCCTTGATGGTGTCGCCGACCGCGGGCAGGGACACGTAGACGATGTCGCCCAGGGCCTCCTGGGCGTAGTTGGTGATCCCGACCCGCACGGAGCCCGCGGTCTCGCCAGGGCTGCGCAGCCACTCGTGCTCGCTGGTGTACTTCAGGTCCTCGGGGTACACGTGCATCTCCTATTCGGCGTGCTGTTCTGGCTCCAGGAGATCCCCCGCGAGCCGGTTGACGAAACCCTACTGCGCCGCACCGACGGTGCGCTCAGCGGGACACGGTGTGAATCGACTCGATGTCGATCTTCTCCTCGGACTCCACCTTGACGTCCGCGCCCTGCTCCTCGAGCTGGTCCTGCGGGCCCTGGTAGAAGTCGATCGCACCGGCCAGCGTGTCGGGCGGGCCGATCACCTGGAGACGGTACGGCGGGCCGATCAGCTCGCTGCCCACGTTGAGGCCAGGAGTCGGCTGGCTCACCTCGATCGAGGAGGAGGCGACCAGGCGTACGGCCTCACCATCGGCGCCCTCGATCTCCATCGCCTCGGCACCGCTCGTACGCAGCTCCTCGATCAGGTCGAGCAGTGCCGTGAGCCGCAGCGGGTCGGCGCCGGGATCGATCTCGATCGTGATGCCCGGGCCGCTGACCGGCACTGTTCCGGCGATGACCTTGAGCGTGTCTACCTGCTCCTCGGCACGTTGGAGCGCGGTCTGCTGCTGGAGCGTCTGGTCCTCGAGCTCGTCGCGGGTCGCCTCGAGGTCCTCGATCTGCTCCTGGGCCTTCTGCGTGGTCCCGGCGAGGCCCGAGAGGATGTCGATCAGCTCCTGCTCGCGCAGGCCGGCGTAGGTCGAGTCATCGGTGTTCGTCTGGACCTGCACGACGGCGGCATAGCCGAGTACGCACAGCAGCACCGCCACGGCCGCCTGGCCGCGCCGGAAGTGAGCGAGCGCGTCGAAGAGCCGGGCCCGGCCGACCAGCGGTGCCGGCTCGTCCTCCGGCTCCAGTGGCTCGTCCGGCTTGTCCGGCTTGTCCCTGCCTCCCGCGTCGTCAGCGTCATCCTTGTCGCCCGTGGCTTCGGCCTCCTCGACCTCGGCCGGTCCTTCGGGCTCAGCCGGATCGTCGGCATCCTCGGAGCCCTCGGGTTCCATCGACTCGGTCTCGGTCGACTCGGGCTCCGCAAGCGCGACGGCCGCTGCCGTGTCATCGCTCTGGTCGGGCTCGTCTCCCGGCTCGGCGGACTCATCGGCCCCGGACGGCTCCTCTGCCGGCTCGACGACGTCGTCGTCCTCTGCTCGGTCCTCGGGCACGTCTCCCGGCTCGGCGGACTCATCGGCCCCGGACGGCTCCTCTGCCGGCTCGACGACGTCGCCGTCCTCTGCCCGGTCCTCGGGCACATCCGCCGGGTCGGCAGGCGCCTCGTCCTCGGGCTGGTCGGTCAGGTCGTCGGGCTCGTCGACGTCGCCGGGTCCCGCCGACTCCTCGGTGTTGTCCTCCGGGTCATCGATCGGCTCTTCGGCGACCTCAGGTGCCTCATCGGCAGCGTCGTCCGTCGGCTCGTCGCCCTCGGCGTCGTCCTCGAGGATCTCCTCACCTTCATCGGTGGCCTGGTCGGGCGCCTGGTCGTCCCTGCCGGTCTCGGAGTCGTCCGGCGCGCTCTCCTCGGACTCAGAGTCGGCCGAGTCAGAGTCAGCCGAGTCAGAGTCAGCCGAGTCGCCACCCGCGGCTTCGTCGTTCGCGGTCACATCAGCCGGCGGCGTACCTTCAGCCTCGGCCTCGGGCGCGGCGTCCGTCTGCTCGTCGACGGTCTCCTCGCCGACCTCGCGGATCTTCTTCTTCCGCTCACGCATGGAAGATGTGCCTCCGGATGGCTGCGACGTTGGTGAAGATGCGGATGCCGAGGACGACGATGACGCCCGTGGAGAGCTGTCCGCCGACGCCGAGACGGTCACCGAGGTAGACGATCCCGGCTGCGATGAAGACGTTGCTGATGAACGAGACGACGAAGACCTTGTCGTCGAAGATACCGTCCATGAACGCGCGCAGCGCGCCGAAGACGGCGTCCAGCGCGGCGACGACGGCGATCGGCAGATATGGCGCCAGACCAACAGGCACCTCGGGCTGGAAGAACAGCCCCAGCACGATGCCGATCACTAGGCCGATGACGGCGATCATTCTTCGCGGTCCCCTTCGGTGTTCTCTTGCTTGTCTTCGTCGGATTTGTCAGTGGACTTCTCGGAGCCCTTGGAGTCCTTCGACTTCGCTCCGAGGTAGGTCAGATCCAGCAGGTCAGACGGTGCCGCGGGCAGCGTGAGTCGGTCGATGTTCTCGACGTTGTAGGGCATCCCGTAGTCCTGCGTCGTGGTGTGGATCATCGCGCCGGAGACCGTCTCGGCGAAGCGTGCGGACAGCGTACGCGTGTCACCGATGGCCGACACCTCGTATGGCGGCGAGAGCGAGACGTCATTCATCCGGAGCGCGGCCCCGGAGGTGATCACGCCGCTGCGTGGCGTGACCCGCTGGCCGTCGACGGAGACCGCACTCGCTCCGGCCTCCCAGAGTCCGTTCACGATCACGGCGAGGTCGTAGTCGCGGACGGTGCCGCCCTCGCTGCCGTCGGAGGCGTTGTCGATCGTGATCCGGATCCCCGAGCCCGTGACAGGAGCGAACCCGGTCCGCTCGGCGGTCGCGGTGGCGCTCGAGGAGGACGCCTCGGCCCGCTGGCCCAGCGCGGTCAACGCCGCCTCCCGGCTCTGGTTGTCGTCGCGGAGCTCGGAGATCTCACGGTGCAGGTCGGCGATCCGGCCCTGGCGCTGCTCGATGCGGTCGACCAGCACCTGTCTGCTGGTCTGGCGGACGTCCTCGTTGCGCGAGGTCTGCACCGCGGCGGTCGTGGCCAGCAGCGCGAAGAGCCCGACGACCACCATCGCGCGGATCCCCGGTCGTCGCCGGCGGGCGGGCTGCTCATCGGAGACCGTTCCCCCCGACGGGCTCTGACCCTCCGACAGGCCCTGGCCCTCCGACAGGCTCAGGCTATCCGACAGCCTCTGGGCATCGCGCCGCTGCGCGGCCGCCTTGTAGTCGGAGTCGATCGACTGGTCGGTGATGCGGTCCAGGAGCGGTTTGGTGACGTACGCCCGAAGGTCGTCGGAGGCAGGGAGCCGGTCAGGCACGGGTCGGGCCGCCCTTCTTATCCAGCGGTGGCGTCGTTGCCATCAGGCGGCGCACCTCCTGGGCATAGAGCACCAGACTCCACCACAGCAGCACGATCCCCCACAGCGCGAACGCCCAGCCGAACGCCTGCGCCAGCTGGGTCGGCAGGCTCGGCTGCTGGCCGAGGTCGATCATGCCCGGGATGTCATGGGTGAGGTAGAGCAGCGGGAAGGAGACCAGCAGGCAGAAGGCGGCCACCTTCCCGAGCAGATGAACGGGCAGCGTACGCACCCCGCGGCCGCGCAGCGGCGGCACCAGCGCGAGCAGGCCGATGAGTCGTAGCGGCACCAGCAGAGCGATCGGCCACGGGATCACCTCGATCTGCCACAGCGCGAGCGTCGCCGCCAGGATGAAGACGGTGTTGGCCGCGACGTCGAGCAGCTCTCCCGAGCCTCGCCCGCGCGGGTGCTTGCGGGTCAGCCAGCTGTCGAGCAGGTCGGTGAGGATCGCGAGGCCGAACGCGGCCAGCGCGATCGTGTCGTCCTCGGCGATCATGACGGCCCACAGCATCACCGGCGCGTACAGGAGCCGCAGGATGCTCAGCAGCTTGCCGATCCGATGACCTGAGCTTGTCGAAGGAACCGGCCGATCGCTCGAGCCCTGCGGTCGGTACCGCGATCCCCGGCCCGGTTGCAGGCGGGGATCGCCGGATCGACGGTTGGGCATCTGCGGGCTCTCTCTTCGACAGACTCAGGACACCGCGTCGGTCACCAGACGCGGCACGGACCAAACCCTAATGGACGGGACCAGGTAAACCTGTCACTCGGTAGTCTGAGAGTCGTCGGCGTGGGCGGCGTCGCGGATCTCGCCGACCAGCTCCTCGATGACATCCTCCAGCGTCGCCAGCCCGATGGTGCTGCCGTCCTCGTGGACGACCCTGGCCAGATGCGCGCCCCGACGCTGCAGCGTCTCGAGCGTCTCGTGGAGCGCGTCGTCGGGGGTGACGGTCGCGAACGGCCGGATCCACTTGTTCTGCACGGGCTGCCGGCGGCGTACGTCATCGGGCTCGAGCACGTCCTTGATGTGCAGGTAGCCGACCACCTCGCCGCCCTCGCCGGCGACCGGGAAGCGGCTGTAACCGGTCGAGGCGCACACCGCCTCGATGTCGGCCCCCGAGGCGCCGCGAGGCACGATCGTCCAGCTGTCGATGGGGATGGTGACCTTGGCGACCGTCTTCTCGGTGAAGCCGAGCGCGCCGGCCAGGCGGCCGTACTCGCCCTCTTCGAGAAGCCCCTCGCCGCGCGACTCCTCGACCATCGCGGCCACCTCGGCACGGGTGAACGCGGAGCTCACCTCGTCCTTCGGCTCGATGCCGAGCGCTCGCACGCAGAGGTTCGCGGCGTGGTTGAAGGCGACGATCAACGGGCGCAGGACGTAGACGACGGCGTAGATCGCCGGGCCGAGCACCAGCGCGGCCTTGTCGGGCCCGGCGAGGGCGATGTTCTTCGGCACCATCTCGCCGACCACCACATGCAGGTAGGTGACCACGAGCATCGCGATCACGAACGCGACCGGGTGGTGGAACGCCTCGGGCAGGCCGACCAGGTCGAAGCCGGGCTCGAGCAGATGTGCGAGCGCGGGCTCGGTGATGGCCAGCAGCAGCACCGAGCAGACCGTGATGCCGAGCTGGGCACCGGCCATCATCAGGCTGATGTTCTCCATCGCCCGCAGGGTGATCCTGGCCATCTGCGAGCCTGCCTGGGCGGCGGGCTCGATCTGGCTGCGCCGGGCCGAGACCAGGGCGAACTCGGAGCCGACGAAGAACCCGTTGCCGAGCAGCAGCACCAGTCCGAGCACCAGTCCCATCGTTGTCGACATCAGCCGATCACCTGCATCGCGATCCGGTCGATCCTGCGCCCGTCCATGACCTCCACCGTCAGCTTCACGTACCGCGCGTAGACGTCGGCGTCGTCAGAATCCGGGGGCGGGTTGCCCGGCACGGTCAGCTCGGCGCCCGCGCCACGCTCCGGGATGCGGCCCAGCAGGCTCAGCAGCAGCCCGGCGACGGTGTCGTAGTCCTCCCCTTCGGGCAGGGCGACACCGGTGATGTCCTCGACCTCGTCGGGGCGCAGCAGCCCGGACAGCGACCAGCTGCCGTCGCGGCGCAGCCTGGCGCGGGCACTGAGCGGGTCGTGCTCGTCGGCGATGTCGCCGACGATCTCCTCGATGACGTCCTCGAGGGTGACGATGCCGGCCTGGTCGCCGTACTCGTCGAGCACCACGGCCAGCTGGAACCCCTCCGAACGCAGCAGCGCCATCAGCGGGTCCAGGCGCAGCGAGTCGGGCACGACGACCGGCGGCACCATCAGGTGCTTGACCTTCGCGGTGGTCCGCTCGTGAACCGGCAGCGCGACCGCCGCCTTGACGTGCACGGTGCCGACCACGGCCTCCCGGTCGTCGAGCACCGGGAACCTCGAGTTGCCGGTGCGGCGGGTGAGCTCGATCAGCGCCTCGGCGCGGTCGTTCTGGTCGAGGCTGTGGACGCGTACGCGCGGGGTCATGATCTCCCCGGCGGAGCGGGTGCCGAACTCGACCGAGCGCTCCATCAGCTCGGCGGTGTCGGCGTCGAGGGTGCCCTCGTGCGCGCTGCGCTGGATCAGCGAGGAGAGCTCGGCCGAGCTGCGTGCCGAGCGCAGCTCCTCCTGCGGCTCCATCCCCAGGCGACGTACGACGGCGTTGGCGGTGCCGTTGAGCACCTTGATCGGGCCACGCATGACCCGGGTGAAGGCCCGCATCGGCCCCTGGGTGAAGCGCGCGGTCTCCAGCGGCAGCGCCAGCGCGATGTTCTTGGGGACGAGCTCGCCGAAGAGCATCGTCACGATCGTGGACAGGATCAGCGCGACGGTCACCGCGACCGGTGTCACCGCCCCTTCCGGCAGCCCGGCGGACAGCAGGGGCGCGTCGATCAGCTCGGCGATCGCCGGCTCGGACATCCAGCCGATGCCGAGGTTGGTCACGGTGATGCCGACCTGGGCACCGGAGAGGTTGCTGGAGAGCTCCTTCATCGCTCTCAGCACGCCCTGTGCTCGCCGGTCTCCCTGTCCGGCGGCCATCTCGACGTTCGCGTGGTCGACGGTGACGAGCGCGAACTCGGCGGCGACGAAGAGGCCACAGGCGGCGACGAGCAGCAGCGCCAGGGCGATGAACAGGACCTCCGTCATCGCAGCGGCCTCGAGTCACACAGCGAGCATGGATATTGGCCGGGTTGCGGTCCGTCCATCGGGGTTCAGGTCGTCCTTAGCTGTTGGGAGGTGCGGACAGCCTACATTGCCGCTACAGCGCCGCTTGCGTCGCTACGCCGCACCGCTGGAGCGTTTCGAGGCCAGCCCCACCCGTTCGCCCGCCAGGGGCCACAGCCATTACCGAGACGGACCGTCCACGATATGGCTGTGGTCCTTGACGCACTCCGCCGAGCTCCTCGACTCTTGCTCGGCAGCAGCCGAACATCTCGAGCCGAGGGAGTCTCCTTGACCACGTCCACGCCCGATCTCTCCCCGGCAGCGACATCGAGGCGTACGTTCCTCGCCGGCGCGGCCGGCGCCGCCGGGCTAGCGGCCACCGGAGCGGTCGCCGCCCCGGCCTCGGCCACCTCGCCCCACCGCGTACGTCTCGTCCGTGAGGAGCACCGCGCGGTCGTCATCGGCTCCGGGTTCGGCGGCGGAGTCGCCGCGCTGCGACTGGCCGAGGCGGGCGTCCCGGTCACGGTGCTCGAGCGGGGACGCCGCTGGCCGACGGGTCCGGACGCACAGACATTCCCGACCGTGCGGACGCTCGACCAGCGGGCCCTGTTCCACACCACCGCGCCGGAGGCGCTCAAGCCGCTGCAGAAGCTGATCGGCACCCCGCTGGACTTCGGTCCGTACGTCGGCCTGCTCGAGCCCATCCTCGGCCAGAACATGCTGGCCATGTGCGCCGCCGGCGTCGGCGGCGGCTCGCTGGTCTACCAGGGCATGACGCTGCAGCCCTCTGCGGAGGTCTTCGAGACCTGGATGCCGAGCGGGCTCGACTACGAGCACATGGACCGGGTCCACTACCCGAGGGTCGCCGCGATGCTGGGCGCCGCGACCGCACCCGACGAGCTCATCGCCTCGGACAGCTACCGGGTCTCGCGTACGTTCGGCGAGCGCGTCGAGGCCGCGGGCTATGACCTGCGCAAGATCCCGATGCCGATCGACTGGTCCTACGCGCTCGCCGAGCTGCGCGGCGAGATGGCGCCGTCCTACACCAACGGCGACTGTGCCCTCGGCGTCAACAACGGCGGCAAGCACTCCGTCGACGTCACCTACATCGAGCAGGCCGAGGCCACCGGCCTGGTGCACGTCGCCACCCGTCACAACGTGACCTCTGTGGCCCGAGCGAGCGACGGCCGCTGGGAGGTCCACGTCGACCGTACGAACGACGCCGGCGACGTGGTCGAGCAGAAGATCCTGACCACGCGTGCGCTGGTGATGGCGGCCGGATCGCTCAACACCAGCAAGCTCCTGGTCCGCGCCGCCGGCACCGGCGCCATCCCCGATCTCCCCGAGCAGCTCGGCCAGGGGTGGGGCACGAACGGCGACCGGATCTACATGTGGCGCCCCTTCGACGAGAACCTGACCGGTACGCAGGGCGGCCCCGTCGTCTACCAGAGCCAGGACTGGGCCGACCCCACCACCGCCAACACGGTCATCCAGGCATCGCTGCCGCCACTCCCCCTCGGCCTCGATCTCGGCGCCACCATGCTGGTCGGCTTCGGGGTCAGCGCCGACCGCGGCAGCTTCCGCTACAGCTCGCTGACCGACTCGGTGAGCCTGCGCTTCCCGTTCGGCGGGGACGGTGCCAGCTATCGCGCCATCCACGAGCGGGTCTCGAAGATCAGCGGCGGGATCGGTGCCCTGATCGACACCAACGCCATCGTCAACAGCACCTGGCATCCGCTGGGCGGCGCCAACATGGGCACCGTGTGCGACCTCGACGGCCGGGTTCAGGGACAGGAGGGTCTCTACGTCCTCGACGGCGCGCTCATCCCCGGCACCACCGGAGCCTGCAACCCCTCGATGACCATCGCCGCCGTCGCCGAACGGGCGCTGGAGAACATCGTCGCCACCGACGTGGGGACGCGCATCTGATCGCGCTGCGCAAGCCGCTCTCCCCCGCGGCGAGAACCTGCAATGCAAAATTCTGCAGAAATCTGCGCAAAGGGGTGACAACCCGTTGGGTGATGCGGCAACATTGTTCTTGCCCCGCTGGTGACCCGAGACGCCAGCGGGGCTCTTACATTTCGTGGATCGGCTCAGCGTGGAGCGCGCTCAGACCGGGCCTGAGCTAGCCGAGATCGACCGGCTCGCCGATGACCCAGCCGTCCCACTCGCTCATCCGGCTCTCCTCGATCTCGACCGCGGGACCAGCCGCCTCGAGCCCGACCTTGCCCCGGGCCTGCGGGTAGGCGCGGAAGCTCGCGGTGAGGTCGCCCTTGGCGAGCGTCAGGGTCTGCCCGCTGATCTTGGGGTCGAACTCGGACAGCTCGCCGGACAGCACGCTCAGCGGATCAGCCGTGGCGGTGCTGAAGTCGGCCTGGAGCACGTAGTGGAACGAGGTGAACTCGTCGCTGGCGCCGGTGCGGGCGGCCCCGTCGTACGTCTCGATGGCGTTCTCCGGCGCGGTGTCGAGCACGTCCTCGGCGGTCTTAGACAGTGTGCCGGCCCAGGCGAGCACGTCCTCGCGCTGCTGCTCGAGCTCGGGAATCGCGTCCTTGTTCACGTCCTCACCACATCCTCCGGTCAGCAGAAGTACGCCGGCCGCGGCGGCCGCGGCCAGGGGTCGAGGGTTCATGGGCGGCCGTCCGTGTCGGGAGCAGTGGGTGTGCGGTCTTCCTCGGGATCCTCGACTCCGCCGAGGAAGGGATCGTGCACCGGGTCGGCGCGGTCGACGTCGTCGTACTGGCCGTTGACGATGCGGGCAATGTTAGCCAGGGACTCGGTGTCGTGGTCGTAGTACTTGTTGTGGTCGCCGATGAACCCGGTCTCCCCGCGCGTCGTGCTCTCGGCCTCGAAGCGGTTCGCGCCGAAGTCGTCCTCGGCGGGGTTGCGTCCCAGGCCGCCCCCGCCGGCGAGCCACATGTCGACCCAGCCCTCGTCCCCGAGCCTGGCGACGGGGTCGTTGCTGTTCTTGCCCACCCAGACGTGCCCGTCCCCCACCCCGAGCTCGTCGTCGCTGGTCGTGCCTCCGCCGACTCCGGGGCTCCCGAGGAGGACGACGTCGTCTGCGGCCGGATGATGGTCGGTCATCGCGTGCGAGACCGTCGTCGATCCGTAGCTGTGCCCGACCGCGGTCAGATGGAAGTCGTCGGATCGCATCGCGTTGAGGCCGTCGAGGGTGTCGGCGTACCGCTCGCCGCCCGCAGTGGCCATGTCCTCGCTCACGACACCGACGATGTCGGTGCCCTCTTCTCCGAAGATGTGGTTGTCGGGCGCGTCATAGCCGATCCAGAACATGGTGGCGTTGCTCGTGCCGCCCTCGAAGGCGGCGGCCTGCTGCAGGTTGACGGCGCTCTCCGCGTTGCCTCGAGCCGAGCCCATGTCGGTGGTCAGGCCGGGGACGGTCACCGCGACGTTGTCGGCGGTGTCGAGGTCGCCGACCGCCATCGCGACCGCGCCGTCGCCGTCGAAGGCCATCGGGTCGTACATGTAGATCTGGGCCGCGTAGCTCTCACCGGTGAGCGGATCCTTGGACTGGTTGATCTGGTCCCGGGCGCGGTCGGCGGCCTGGGCGTTCTCGTAGCGGGTCTGCTCGTCGTCGGTGCGCTGGTCCTCGGGGATGGCGGCGAGCTGGGCGAGGTCGCGGTCCAGCGAGATCGTGTTGGCCTCGCTGCGTACGCCCGCGGGGACGCCGTCGGTGTTGCCGACCACCTCGGGATAGGCGGCGATCATCGCCTGGCGCTCATCGGGCGAGAGGTCGTCCCACCAGGCCTTGACCGCCTTCGGGTCGCTGCCGTCGGGCATCGAGGCGCGAGCGGCGTCGGCGGGGTCGGCCTTGCCGGACCAGGCCCTGTCGACCTGGCTCTCGGTCATCGCGCCGCGGAGCGCGCCGAGCAGGTCCTGCTCGCTGGCCCGGAGGTCCTCGGCCCAGCGCTCCACGTCGGACTCGTAGCCCAACACGTGATCGGTGCAGCGGTGGCAGTCGTCGGAGAGCTGGTCTAGCTGGGCCTGGTCGGTCGGCATCGGCCGGGTGCGCGCGGTCAGCGCGTCGACCTCGCGAACCAGCTCGTCGTGATCCTCGACCAGCCGCCGGTGCCGGGTCTCGAGCTCGGTGAGGTCCTCGCCGTGCGCGATGACGTGCTTGGCGACGCTGCGCAGCGCCAGCGAGAGAGCGTCGGCATGCTTCGCGATCGGCGCGATCGAGCCCGTGTACGCCTCGGCGGCCCTGCCGTCGAGAAGCCCGCAGTCCTTGGCCTTGCCGCCGGCGAAGGAGCCGTGGTCGTCGAAGACGGAGGAGTCGGTCTGCAGCCTCTTCCCGGTCGCGAGCACCGTCTCGCCGTCGGCCTTGAAGTCTGGGACCTGGCTCGGTGCGGGCGGCAGCGTGATCGTGACCGTCATCGGGTCTCCTCGATCATCGACATGTAGAGCTGCGCGTTGATGTCGGTCTTGGCGTCCTCCTCGAGGATCTCCTTGGCGGCCTTCCGCAGGCCGTCGGCCTGCTTCTCGGCGTCCTGGCCGGCTTCGCGCGCGAAGCGCTCCCAGGTCTTGAGGAACTGCTCGACCGGGCCGCGAACGGGCTCGGTGAACCCCGACGGGGACGCGCCGGCCAGGTCCTTGGCTGCCGTGTCGAGATTGAGATGCTCGGTGTCCCAGCCGGTGGCGGCGGCATTCACCTTCCCGATCTCGACGTGGAGCGTCATGACTCTTCCGGCCCGTCGGTTCGGAGCTCGTGTCCGGTGACCGTCACTGTGAGGCCGTCGTGACGCTCGGACCAGGTGGCGACGACGTCGACGTCACCACGCCCCGCGGTCCAGCGGTGGAAGGCCTTGATCTGCAGCCGGGAGCTCCAGCGCGCCTCAGCGAAGGCCCGCTCCAGCGTCCGCAGGATCGTTCCGCCCTCGGCGGTCCGGGTGGAGAGGGCCGCCCGGCGGCGTACGAGGCCTGGGCCGAAGGCCTCCCAGGTCGGACCGTCGACCTGGGGATCGGGCAGTCGTGCGGTGATCGCGGCGACGGTGGCGTCCACGACCTCGGCCGAACGGGCCAGGTCCGCCGGCGTGGCCGGATCGACCGGCGCCGCCCGGTCCGGCGGGAGGATGACGATATCGATGTCCGGACGTCGTTCCCGGAGCACGGCGAAGAACGGATCGGTCATGCAGCTCTGTCCCCCAGAGATGGCTTACAACCGGTTTGGCTTGTCAGCAGACTATGTGCGGACGTTTCCCTACGTCTACGAAACGCGATCTCTTCCCGCTCAGCGGTGAGGTGGGGACAGTCGCTGGGGTGCCGTCAGCGGCCGACGGCGTAACCCTGCGCTCCCCGGGCGTTGGCGGCGGCCGAGAGGGTCCCGGTCGACGGGTCCCGGGTGACCGCGGAGAGCCGGCCGAGGGACCAGTCACCGCTCAGCTCGACGGCGTGACCACGACGGCGCAGGTCGTCGACGACCTCGGCGCCGATGCGGTCCTCGAGCACCGCTCCGCCCGGCGTCCAGGTGCGGGGCCAGAACGATCCCGGGAACGAGGTGGAGTTCAGCGCGGGGGCGTCGATCGCCTGTTGCGGCGAGTAACCCCCGACGATCGTACGGAGCAGGTAGAGCAGCTGCCACTGGTCCTGCTGGTCACCGCCGGGTGACCCGACGGCCGTCACCGCGTGTCCGTCGCGCAGCACGAGCGTGGGCGTGAGGGTGGTGCGCGGCCGCTTCCCGGGTCGCAGGGTAGAGGGCAGCCCTGGCTCCAACCAGGTCATCTGCAGGCGGGTGCCCAGGCAGAAGCCGAGCTCGGGGATCATCGGCGAGGACTGCAGCCACCCGCCCGAGGGCGTCACTGCGACCATGTTGCCCCAGCGGTCGGCGACGTCGATGTGGCAGGTGTCGCCGCGGGTCTCCCCCTCGCGGGAGACGGTCGGCTCGCCCACGCCGGACGCGGTGGCGGCCGGGTCGTAGGTCTCTCTCAGCGGCGGGAACGCCGTGGCGCCCAACCCGGGCCGCACCTCGTGGGAGGCGACATCGGTGATCAGGTCACGGCGGACGGCTGCGTACTCCTTGGAGAGGAGCGACTTGATCGCGGCGGGGTCGGCGTCGTCGCCGTAGTGGGCGTCGCGGTCGGCGAACGCGAGCTTGATCGCCTCCAGGATCGTGTGCGCGCCCGCCGGAGTGCACGGGTCGAGCAGCGCGTCGTCGAGCGGCTCGAGCAGGTCGAGGGCCTGCAGCAGAACCGGCCCCTGCGTCCAGGGTCCCGCCTTCGCGATCGTGTGCCCGCGGAACTCCGTGGTGACAGGCGTCTCGTACGCAGCGGAGAACCCCGCCATGTCGGCCACCGTGATCACCCCGGAATGGTCGGTTCCGGACGCGTGCCGGTGCGGCGTGCGTACGAAACGCTCGATCTCCTCGGCGACGAACCCGCTCCCCCAGGCGGCCCGAGCGGCATCGATCCGCTCCTCCCTCGTCGCGGCGCCCTCGCCCGCGGCCACGAGACGGTCCAGCACCGCTGCGTACGCCTCGTTGCGGACCATCGAGTCCGGCTCGGGCAGCTCGCCGTCGACGAGCCAGTGGGCGGCCGAGGTGGGCCAGTGGTCGCGGAACAGGTCGGCGACGGCGGCGATCGTCGAGACCGCGCGGCCCAGGATGGGGTGGCCCTCACGGGCATAGTCGATGGCGTAGGCCAGCACCTCGGCGACCTCCCAGGTGCCGTGGTCGCGGAGCAGCATCAGCCACGCCTCGACAGCGCCCGGAACGGCCGCGGCCAGCGCACCCGCGCCCGGAACGAGCTCGAGGCCCTCGGCGCGCATGTGCTCGACGCTCGCCCCGGCCGGCGCGGGCCCCTGCCCCATCAGCACCGTCGCCTCGCCGCCGGCTGGCGCGAAGATGCCGACCAGGTCGCCGCCCGGCCCGTTGAGGTGAGGCTCGACGACGTGCAGGACGAACCCGCCGGCCACCGCCGCGTCGAAGGCGTTGCCCCCACGCTCGAGCACCGCCTGGGCGGCACCGCTGGCCAGCCAGTGCGTCGAGCCCACCATCGAGAACCTACCCAGCAGATCGGGACGGGTCTTGAACGCGGCGGGAGGGGTGTAGGAGCTCACCTGGCGCACCCTAACGCTCCGACGGGCGTCCGGAGCGAAGCGCCAGGACTCCCGGCAGATAGGGTCGGGCCATGAGTGCGCCAGCGGTCCGGGGCCGCCTGCAGTGGTCCGTGGCGGTGCCGCTCCTCGCGGTGGTGGTGCTCGTCCTCTCCTGGTTGCGCCACGACCACTGGTCGATACTCGCAATCGTCGCGGTCGTGCTGATCGGCGCGGTCCTGAGCGCGGTCCACCACGCCGAGGTCGTCGCGCACAAGGTGGGCGAGCCGTTCGGCTCGCTCATCCTCGCGGTCGCCGTCACCGTGATCGAGGTGGGCCTGATCGTGATGCTGATGATCAGCGGGGGCGACAACACCAGCACCTATGCGCGCGACACCGTCTTCGCCGCGGTGATGGTCACCCTCAACGGCATCGTCGGCCTCTCCCTCCTGGTCGGGGCGCTCAAGCACCGGCTGGTCAGCTTCAACGCGGCCGGGACGGGCTCGGCCGTCGCCACCGTGATCGCGTTGGCCGGCCTCACCCTGGTGGTGCCGAGGTTCACCACGTCGGCACAGGGTCCGCAGTACTCCCCATCCCAGCTGGCTTTCGCCGCGATCGCCTCCCTGGCGCTCTACGTCGCCTTCCTCTTCACCCAGACCATCCGCCACCGCGACTTCTTCCTCCCGGTCACCAGTGACGAGCACGGCCGGATGACCGGGATCGTCGACGCCGACGAGGACGGCCACGCCGATCCGCCCACCGCGGGCGAGGCCGGCCTGAGCCTCGGGCTGCTGCTGGTCTCGCTCGTCTCCGTCGTCGGTCTGGCCAAGGTGCTATCCCCCACCATCGAGAGCACCGTCAAGAACCTCGGGTTCCCGTACGCCGTCGTCGGCGTGGTGATCGCCCTCCTGGTCCTGGCCCCCGAGTCGATCGCCGCGGTCCGCAACGCCGGCCGCGACCGGGTCCAGACCAGCCTCAACCTCGCCTACGGGTCCGCGATGGCCTCCATCGGTCTCACCATCCCCACCATCGCGGTCGCGATGATCTGGCTCACCGGCCCCCTCGAGCTCGGCCTCGAACCGACCCAGATCGTGCTGCTGGTCATCACCGTCTTCGTCACCGGGCTCACCGTCGTCCAGGGCCGCGCGTACGCCCTGCAGGGGTTCGTCCACCTGGTCCTGCTCGCGTCGTTCCTGTTCCTGTCCATGCAGCCCTAGGACAGGGCGGCCACCGCATCCTCGATGGGCAGCTTCTCCTGCTCGATCCGGCGGAAGTCAGCATGCCCGGAGGTCGCAATCCGGTCGTACGCGTCGCGTTCCGCGTCCTCCAGTCCGCTCAGCCGGGTCGGGCAGGGCCGGATCGGGTTGCCGTCCTTGTCCTCGCTCACGCCCTGGTCCTCATAGCGATTCATGCTCACGTAGTCCATGAGGATCGACCTGACCTTGGGCAGAGCCGCACGGAAGCGGTCGAGGATCGCATAGCCGTCGGCATCCATGTCGCCCCAGTAGACGACCCGCTCGGCATCGCGCACCCACGGGATCTCGGCGACCAGCGCGGTCGCTGCAGAGCCGCTGCCCTCGACGATCACCGTGCCCTCCATCTCTGGGAAGAAGACTCGACAGTCGCGGTTCTCGACGACCAGCACTGTCTCGGGCGGGTAGGCGATGTCGTGCTCGTCGCCCTTCGTCCAGGCGTCATGACGTCGGCGTCCGCGAGCGAGGTGAACAGGATCGACGTACGTCAGATGAACCGCGGTGGGCCGCTCGCGAAGCTCACTGTCGAGGTCGCGTCCCGTAAGGGAGCGTACGAGGGTCCTCTGCTTGTCGAGCCACTTGGTGTGCACCCCTGGGATCGGGAGCTGGCGGGCACTCCACCGGCTCACGTCGGGATGATCGGCGAGCCACCCCAGCACTCGAAGGAGTGCCTCCAGATCCGTCTCGGAGAACGCGGTGACCTTCTTGAGGTTGCCAGCCGTCAGCGTCACTCCGGCCGAGTGAAGTCGCCGAGCGATGTCGCGAGCTCGCCCGAGATCAACCATCGACCGCTCGCCGCCGAGAGCTGCGCATGCTGCCTCGGCCGACGCCAGGTCAGGTACGTGGAGAAACCTCGCCGCGTCGACCTTCTGCCCGGCCACCGTGATGGGCCGGCTCTCCACCCACGCACCCTCGCCAGGTTCAGTGGCCAGCTCGAGACGGCGCCACTCGAGACGCCACGGGCCCCATTCCTCGATCCCATGGCGACGGACAGCCTCGCCGCTGTCCAGGTTCCGTCGCAGCGAGAGGCTGAGCTGGCAAGTCTCGCCAACCACCTCCGCGCAGACCGCGTTGGCCCAGTTCCTGGTGATCCAACCAGCGACCTTGACGCCGGCTTCACCTGGGCTCAACAGCTGACCGCTCACGGCGCCGCGACCTCCTCGAGCCCGACCTCCAGCTTCGGGAACGAGTAGCCCTCGGCGTCCTTGAGCACCGTGTACTGCACCTCGACGTGCGGCTCGATGGCGCTGTGCTTGTCGTTCGGCGCACCGATGATGAGCTGGAAGCCCAGCCCACGCCAGGCGCCGATCGCGCGGCCGGTGAAGCGGGCGTCGGCCTTGATCAGCGCCTCGTCCAGGAACACGGGGGCGTAGCGCGGTCGCTCGGCCCCGGCGTCACCGAGCTGGTAGCGCAGCGCGGCGCCGACGATGAAGGCGACCAGCTCCTGTGACTCGCCGCCGGACTTCTCGCCGATGTGGTCGTAGAGGGCGACATGCTCGCCGGTGAGCGCGGAGACCTTCTCGGCGCTGACCCGGACGTGGTTGCGTACGTCGACGAGGTCGGCGAAGTCCGGGCCCGTGCGCCGCATCCGGTCGATGAGGCGGGCCATCCGGGCGTACGCCTGCTCGCGGGCCGCCTCGCTGGTCGACGGCTCGCTCGCCGCCTTCTCGATCAGGTCGCGTACGGCGCGCAGCTCCTTGCGGAAGCGGCCCCGCACCGCCGACTGGCTCTCCTGGGTGTCGATGCGCAGGCGGTGCTCGTCGTCGTTGAACGGCAGCCCCGCGAGGATCTGGTTGATCGGGTCGATCCGGTCGCGGATCTCGCGCACCGCCCGCGAGAGCGTGCTGTCGAGGTTGGTCAGGTCGTTGCCCGACAGGTTGAGCAGCGAGTCACGCCACTCGACCTTGAGCTCGTGCAGGCCGTTGGTCTCGAGCTCGGTGAGCAGCCGGTCGTAGTCGGCGTAGGACATCTCCGGGTCGGTGTCGAGGTTGGGGTTGGGCCCCCACCGCTCCAGGAACGCCTCGAAGATGCCCTGCAGCAGACCGCGTGCCTGACCGATCGTCTCCTGCGCCTGAAGACGTTCGGTCTCCAAGCGCTCGGCAGCGCGGACGAAGACCGCGTCGAGCTCGGCCAGGGCATCCTCGCGCCCGGCCGCCGAGCCACCGCCGGCGAGCTTGAAGAGCTCGTCGAGGTAGGCCCGCTGGTCCGGGTCGACCTCGCCGCCGGAGGCAGCCTCCAAGGCGTCCTTGGCCTGGTCGACCTGCTCCACGATCTCGGTCCAACGCTCGTAGACGGCGGCGTGCCCGGCCTTCGCACTGCCCAGCTGCTCACGCAGCGAGTCGGCCTTCTTCCGCGCCCGGGCCACCCGCTTCTTGAGATCGGCGATCTCGGGGTTGTCGCCGGTGACCTCCTCGATCACGGCCGCCCAGCGGTCGCGCTCCGCCTCGATGGAGGCGACGTCGACCTGGTCCCAGGTGAAACCCGTGACCACCTTGTACGCCCCCTGGCGGGCGTTGAACTCATCGACCGCCTGCTCGGCTGCTGCCAGCGCCTGGGCCGCCGTCTCGGCCTCGCCGCGCGCCCTGGCCAGCTGATCCTCCAGGTCTGCGATCAGCCTGGTGTTGCTGAACCCCAAGACGTTGCGTACGCCATGACCGCCGTGCGCGCCGCGAGATCGCTGTGAGACCTGGCCGGTGATCGTCAGGGCCCGGTCGTGCTGCGAGAGCAGTGCCGAGGTCTGCACGCAGACGTAGCCGTGCTGGGAGGCCAGCCGGTCCTTGAGCCAGCCGGTGAAGACGCTGCGCCGATACTCCAGCCGCCCCGGCAGGGTGCGGTCGTCGGGGTCGCTCGGGTCCGTCCGGCCCGTGGGCACGGCCTCGAAGCGGATGCGGGTCGGGAGGCGTACGGAGTCGATCGCCGCCCGGAAGGAGCCGACGTGGGCGGCGTCGATGAGCATCGTGGTCGAGAAGCCGCCCAGCGCCAGGTTGAACGCCTCGCGCCAGGCCTCGTGCTCGGTGCGTACCTCGACGAGCTCGCCGACGAACGGCATCTCCTCCGACTCCAGGCCGGCCGCCTCCGCCAGCGCCTCGCGGGCGGCCCGGAGGTGCTCGGGGATGTTGTTCTTGGCGCGCCCGGCGTCGTGGACCTCCTGCTCGAGGGCGGCCACCCGCTTCGCGGCCGCGTCGCGGGTCGAGCGGGCGTCCGCGTAGGCGTTCAACGCCGTGTTGCGGGCGTCCCGGTCCGCCAGGACAGCGTCGGCACGCGCCACGAGCGCCTTGAACTCGGCCTCGCCGGCGACCTCGGTCTCCAGGACGTCGAGCTCGGCGTCGAGCCGTTCCCGCGCGGCGCCGACCTGTCCCAGTCTCGCCTCGGTCGTCTTGATCTCGCGCTCGGCGGTCTCGAGGCGGTCGCCGCCGGAGGAGCGGAGCACCTGCTCGAGACCCTCCCACTCGGCGTCCGCCGCCTTGACGAGCGCGTCGTGCTCGTCGACGACCTGCTCCGCCCTGCTCTTCTGGGAGCTCAGGTCGCCCTCGACCGTGCTGAGCAGGTCGACCCGCTGGTCGGCCTTCCACAGGCCCGCGGGTGTCGCGGCGTCCTCGAACCGGCCGATGCTCTCGATGACCCGCAGCCGTTCGACGGCGGTCTCGATCGCAGCTCGGTGCTCCCGGATCGGGGACAGCGCCCGGACCTGCTGCTCGGCGGTGATCATCCGTTCACGCGTCGCGGAGAGCTCGTCGAAGTGAGCCACGACGCCGTCGGCGGTCGCGAGCGTCTCGGGCTCCTCGAGGACCATCTTCTTGTAGAGGTCGTCGACGGTGGTGATCTGCTGACCGGCCTGGATCCGGCCGAGCAGGTTGACCGCCTTCTCGCCGTCGCCCGCCGCCCCGATCCCGAGGGCCGAGTGGAGCCGCGCGGTGAAGTCACGGTCGGTGTCGACGGGCGTCAGGCCGGTCTCCGCGACCGAGGTCTTGGTGAACCGGTGCGCAGCGGCGGGCTCCAGGTCACGCAGGTCGAAGGAGCCGTCGGCCACGGCGCGGACCTTCGTCACGTCGTCGAGGTTGCGGGCCGCGGCCGGGACGTACCACGCCCGCAGCGCGGTATAGCGGGCGCCGGTCTGGTCCTCCCAGGTCATCGCGATCGCCGACCAGGTGTCACGGCCGTCGCCGCGCAGCACCCGGATCTTCGTGCCCGCTGCCGTCTTCGCCTCGTCGATCTTCCCGCGGGCGTAGGAGAGGATGTTGCGCTGGTCGTGCCCGCGCGGCCGGCCCACGACCCCGCCGTTGGAGGCACCGTTGAAGGGCGTCGTGTGGGGCATGATCAGAGCGATGTACGCATCCATCAGCGTCGACTTGCCCGACCCCGAGCCGCCGGTGAGCAGCGTCGAGTTCGGGGAGAAGCGCACCCGGTGGCGTCCGTCGTAGCCGCCCCAGTTGACCAGCTGCAGCTCCCGCGCGACCCACTGCTGGCCGCGCGACCCGGTCGGGACCAGGCCGAAGAGGGTGTCGATCATGCTCATCGCGCGGACTCCTCGCCGGCCTCGTCGGGCTCAACCGTCTGCTCTGAATCATCTGGCTCGTCAGCCGCGTCAGACTCAGCCGCGTCGAACCCAGCCCCGTCGCCGCGCGCCGTCACCGCTCCGCCGCGGACCTGCTGCTCCTGGAGCCAAGCCTTGAGCTCGCCGAGCTTCTCGGCGCTCAGCACGATCTCGACCAGCGGGGTGATCCGGTAGCGGCCCTCGGACTCCAGCTCGATCAGGCCCTCCTTGTCGAGCCGCGTGATCGCCCGTTGGACCTCCTTGAGCGCGGCCGCGTTGCCGCCGGTGAGGTCGAAGTAGGTGAGCACGTTCTGC
>NZ_JBOHDN010000026.1:0-16676 GCF_050699375.1 Nocardioides sp.
GCATCCAGGTGCCCGCTCGGCCTGCAGAACTGACGGCCTGCAGAAGTGACGCTTCGGCTGGGGTGGGGTCAGCGGTCGGAGGACTGGTTCAGGCGCCAGAAGGTGACGGCCAGGAGGACGGCGACCAGGGTGGCATCGACGCTGAGGACGGCCCAGACCAGGCCCTCGGCGGTGGTCTGAGCCGCGCCGAGGGCGATGGCGGCGCCGACCGCGATCCACAGAAGGTACGCCGAGAGGCGGCTGCGGCGGGCAAGGACCGAGTAGACGAGCAGCTGGAGCACGGACAGCAGGGTGCCGAGGATCGCGAAGACCCACAGCAGGCCCTCGATCTCGGCGTAGTCGGGGCCACCGATGAAGATCATCGCCAGCCACGACAGCAGGGAGGCACCCGCGATCGCACACACGCCGAGTCCGCCCACGAGCGCCAGCGACTTGAGGAGAGCGGAGCGGCGGCTGGCCTCGGCCGACATCGACGGGAACGCGATGATCACCACGAACTGAGGCAGGAACAGCACGGCCTTGGTGAGGATCAGGCCGCCGGCGTACAGACCGGAGACGTGGTCGGAGAGCACGTTGCGAGCGATCAGGATGTCGACGTTGGAGAGTGCGAAGAAGCCCAGCAGTGCGAACGACCCGTGCAGCATCTCCACGACGACGGGCTTCATCGGGCGGGGAGCCGTGGGTGTCTTGGTCTCCGCTCCGGCTGCGGCAGAGGTACGCCGACGCAGCACCCACCACCCGACGACTGCCGGCGCGAACTGGGCCAGCGCGACACCGGCCATGGCGGCGCCCTCGGTCGGGCGGACCCACATCGCGGCGGTGGCGATCAGGACCCGCGGTAGGCCGAGTGCCAGGTAGACGGCAGCCAGCCCGAGCCAGCGGCGCTCGCCCTGGAGCACGCCGGCCTGACCACCCATGATGGTCAGCGGCACGGCGCACACCGCTACCAGCAGCGCGGGATAGATCGAGTCCAGCCGCAACAGTCTCCAGACCAGCGGCGAGGCGACGAGCATGACCACGCCGACGACGATGGCCGCCCGGTAGGTCGCCCGCAGCACCGTCCGCTCGATCGCGCGCTCGTGGCCGGGCGTCTCGGTCACCCGGCGCGAGGCGGTCGCCTGCATCCCGAGCTGAACCACGCCGACGACCATCAGCAGCGACATCATCGAGGCCACGCCGCCGTACTGTCCCGGCCCGAGGATCCGGGCGGCGATGATCTGGAAGCCATAGGTGGCCACGTTGGTGACCATGATGCAGACCGCGAGGAACCCGCTGCTGCGGACGAGCGCGTACAGCCTGCGCCGGCGCTCGCTGATCGGGCTGACGGTCATCGTGGGCACCGGGAAAGCCTAGGGTGTGGCAGGTCACATGCCGGCACCGGCATCTGCCCGGCCTCTGAACTCGATCGCCACAAGTGACCTCTCGGCCTGCAGAACTGACGTCTCGGCCGACATACGTGACTTCTCGGCCTGCAGAACTGACTTCTCGGGCTGCGGGGGTTGCGTCCCGGGGATCGCTTAGGGTTGCGGCGTGAGAGAGCGGGCGGTTCCTGTCCTGTGGGCAGGCGTGCTGGCTCTGCTGATGCTGGGGCCGGCGTCGGGTGCGGGGTTCGTGCTCAGCTACGACATGGTGTGGGTGCCTGATCTCGCGCTGACCAGGGACGTGCTGGGGATGGGGTCGGGGCTGCCGCGGGCGGTGCCCTCGGATGCGGTCGTCGCGGTCGTGGACGAGGTCGTGCCGGGCATGCTGACGCAGAAGATCGCCCTGGTGGGTGCGCTCGTCCTCGCCGGGTCGGGAGCCGCCGAGCTGGTGCGCGACCGGTCGCTCGTGGCCCGCATGGCTGTGGTCAGTCTGGTCGTGTGGAGCCCGTACGTCGCCGAGCGGCTGTGGATGGGGCACTGGCCGATGCTGCTGGCGTACGCCGCGGTGCCCTGGCTCGTGGTCGCGGGCCGCCGCTGGGCTGCCGGCGAGCGGCACAGGTGGTGGACGCTGCCCGTCCTGCTGGTCGGCAGCCTGAGCGCGAGCGCGGGGATCGTCGCGGGCGCGGTGCTGCTCGCCACCGGGCTGCGCCGTGGCCGGGGTCCGGTCAGGCTGCTCGCGATGGTGGCCGCGGTCAACGCGCCGTGGCTCGTCACCGGACTGACCCACGCGGGGGAGGCGGCCGCGGCGACCGGGTTCGAGGTCTTCGCGCTGCGCGGTGATGCCCTGCCCGCTCCGTTGGCCGCGCTCACCCTCGGCGGGATCTGGAACACCTCGGTGGTCCCGGCCAGCCGGGAGGGCTGGCTCGCCTGGGTCGCGCTGCTGGTGCTGATCGCGCTGGTCGCGGCAGGACTCCGCAGGTGGTGGACCGCCGACGGGCAGCGGATCGCGATCCTGGTGCTGTGGGCATCCGGCCTCGCGATCGCGCTCGCCGGCTGGGCGGCACCATCCGCGCTCGAGACCATCGCCCAGGGCCTACCCGGCCTGGCCCTGCTCCGCGACAGCAGCCGGCTGCTCCCGCTGTGCCTGCCGTTGCTCGTGCTGACGGTCGCCGCCGGCGTCGACACGGTGGGCCAGAAGGTGGACGAGAAGATGGGCCCGCGCCCGCGGGGGACAGCCCCGAGATGGGCCGCGGCCGTGGTCGTCGTCCTCGCCCCGATCGCCGTCCTCCCCGACGCCGCCTGGGGCCTGGCGGGCGGCATCGGCGCCGCCGACTACCCGGCGAAGTGGCGGCAGGCGAGCGAGACCCTCGAGAAGCAGCCGGACACAGGAGACGTACTCGTCCTGCCCTGGTCCGCCTACCGCGCCCCGGCGTGGAACGAGGACCGCCCCGTCCTCGACCCCCTGCCCCGGATGCTGACCCGGACGAGCGTGATCAACGGCGATCTCGTCATCGGCCGCACCACGATCGCGGGCGAGGACCCACGCGCCGCCCAGGCGGCCGAGGCCCTCGCCGCACCCGACCCGCAGCGGCGGGCAGAGGCCCTGCGGAGCCTCGGGATCGCGTACGTCATCACCGACCTCACCGCGGGCGAGGCGCCGCAGGTGGCCGGCGAGACGGTCTACGACGAGGGCGGTCTGCTCCTGCGGCGACTGCCCGCGACGAGCGGCGCGATGACCGGCTACTCGGTCGGTCCGGTGACCCTGGCGGCCGTGGTCGGAGCGTGGGCGGCGTACGTCCTTCTGTGGCTCATCGCCACAACGTCAACAGTTTTGCTACTGATCAGTACGGTTCGCCGCCTGGCTGCTAGGGTTCCCGGCTAGGAGAGGGAGGTCACATATCCATGGGCAACATCATTGCCATCGTCGCCAGCATTCTTGTGGGCGGCGGAGTCGCCGCAGCGACCATCGTCGGAGTCGTCACCAGCAGCACGGACAACACCGTCGAGAATCCTCCGAGCGTCTCTGAGTCGACGGTTCAGTACGGCACCAACGACTGAGCTTCGACCGAACGAACGCGAAGGGTCCCGGCGGTTGTCCGCCGGGACCCTTCATATTTGCGCGAGACGGTCAGTCCGCGCTCACCACATGCCCCCGCAGAGCCGAGGCGAGCACGGCGTTGAAGTTGAGCTGGCTCTGCTCCCAGGTGTGCTTGCGGGCGTGCCAGCGGGCCCCCTCGGCCAGCTCCTTGCGCCGGATCTCGTCACCCAGCAGGTGGTCGAGCGAGGCCACGAAGCCGGCCTGGTCATCGACCAGCACCCCGGACTCGCCGTCGTCGATCGACTCGGTCGTCCCGCCGGCGTAGCGGAAGGCGACCGTCGGGGTGCCGTGCTGCGCAGCCTCGGTGACCACCAGCCCCCAGCCCTCCTTCAGCGACGGCAGCGCCATCAGCCAGGAGCGCTCGTAGACCGCCTCCTTGGTCTCCTCCTCGACGTGCCCCAGCATCTCGACGAACTCCCCGGCCTCCGCCCGGGAGATGTACGCAGCCAGCTCATCGGTCCACCAGCCACCGCCCACGATGCTCAGCCGCAGGTCCGGGTAGGTCGCGCGCAGCGCCGCGACGGCGTCGACCGCCAGCTCGACCCGCTTGTGCGGCACCAGCCGCCCGACGACGCAGACGGAGGGGTGCTCGGTCTTGGCCGGCTGGTCGCTCAACGCCGGCGCGGCGCCGTTGTGCACGACCGCGACCCGGGCCGGGTCGACCCCCAGCGTCGCCAGCTCGGCGCGGGTGGCCCGGGAGACCGCGACGTACTGCTTGTCACGGTAGAGGCGCGGTGCCAGCCGCGACTCGACCCACCAGCCGATCCGCCCGGACAGGCCCGGGTAGACCACCGGCCACTGCTCGCGGTGGACATGGTGGACGAGGACCGTGACCGGCGCCCGGGTGCCGAGCGGTGTGAAGAACGGGAGCCCGTTCTGCACGTCGATGACCGCGTCGACGCGGCCGATCGGGCCGAAGCGCCCCAGTGCCAGCAGCAGCACGCCCCACAGGTAGATGCTGAGCTTGCCGCCGCGGCGTACGTAGCGGATCCCGTCGCGCTCCTCGCGAGCGGGCGCGCCCGGATAGGCGGCGGTGAAGACGGTGACCCGGGCGCCGGCATCCACCAGACCTGCGGTGATCTGATGCAGATAGTGCTCGGCTCCGCCGGCTTCGGGGTTGTCCGTATCGCGCCAGCTGAACACCGCCACATGGCGGGCGCTCAGCTGCGCTCCCTCTTTGGCGCGCAAAACTCAGTGCTCCCCTGGATCTCGCAGTTCCCCGCTGCTGAGCGCTCCCTCCCCAGGGGTCACGCAGTTACTGGAGAGTAGGACAAATCGTGACCAAATGCACACCCGCTGGGGTAATCGGTTAGTGTTCCGGCCGTGCCGAACCTCCTCGACCCCCGGATCGACGACCCGAGCGACGACTCGAGCGACGACCCGATCGGCGGCGGCTGGAGCGCGACGCTGCGGCGCTCCGTACGTCTCTTCAACGACTTCCGGGTCGAGCAGACCGATCCCGCGCGTTTCTACACCGCGCTGGCCGCGGACTCGGTCGGCCAGCTGGCCCACTACACCGCTGGAGAGACTCTGCGGGACACCGTCCTGCTCGACGTCGGCGGCGGCCCGGGCTACTTCCGCGACGCCTTCATGAAGGCGGGCGCGACCTACCTCGCGCTGGACGCCGACGCCGGTGAGATGCAGGGCGCCGGCATCGTCGCCGAGGGCAGCATGCTCGGCGACGGGATGCGGCTCCCGGTCCGCACCGGCTCGGTCGACGCCTGCTACTCCTCCAACGTCCTCGAGCACGTCCCGGTGCCGATGGCGATGGCCGACGAGATGCTCCGCGTCACCAAGCCCGGCGGCGTCGTCTTCTGTTCCTACACCCTGTGGTGGGGCCCCTGGGGCGGCCACGAGACCAGCCCGTGGCACCTGCTCGGCGGCCGGTTCGCGCGCCGTCGCTACCGCCGCAAGCACGGCCACGAGCCCAAGAACAAGTACGGCGAGTCGATGTACGCGGCGACCGCTGCCGCCGGGCTGCGCTGGGCGCGCGCCCAGCGCAAGGCGGGCAACGCCGAGATCCTGGCCGCGGTTCCGCGCTACCACCCCGCGTGGGCGGCGTGGCTGATGCGGGTCCCGGTGGTGAGGGAGGTGCTCTCGTGGAACCTCCTGCTCGTGCTGCGCAAGACCTGACCCCGGAGCGGCCCAGCGCCACCTCCAGGCTCAGGATCACGGCATACGTCGTCATCCTGACCGCGATCACCTTCACCCAGGCCCCGGGGCGGATCGTCGCGGACACCAAGTTCGACCTCAGCGCCGACCCGTGGGCGTTCCTGGCCCGGGCGCTGAACATGTGGGACGCCCAGGGCGGCTTCGGCCAGGTGCAGAACCAGGCGACCGGCTACCTGTGGCCGATGGGTCCGTTCTACGGCCTCGGCCAGCTGGCGCACCTGCCCGAGTGGGTGATCCAGCGGCTGTGGTGGGCGCTGCTGCTCAACCTGGCCTTCCTGGGGGTCCTGACGCTGGCCCGTGAGCTGCGCCTGGGACGACCCTGGGCGCAGGTGGCCGGTGCCGCCGCGTACGTCCTCACGCCCCGCGTCATGACCATCCTCGGCGCCAACTCGGTCGAGCTGTGGCCGACCGCGGTGGCGCCCTGGGTGCTGCTCGCCGTCATCCGGGCCAGCGGCACGACCACCACGAAGGACCTGGTGCGCTGGTGTGCGATCGCCGCGCTCGCGGTCGCCTGCGCGGGTGGCGTCAACGCGACCGCGGTCTCGGCGGTCCTGGTCCCGGGCGTCGTCTTCCTGATGACGCGCACCGGCGTACGACGGTTCGCCGTGCTCGGCCTGTGGGGCGTGCTGACCGTCATCGCCACCCTGTGGTGGACGATCCCGCTGGTGCTGCAGGGCCGCTACATCCCGCCCTTCCTCGACTACATCGAGACCGCCGCGGTGACCGCGTCGACCACCGGTCTGCTGCCCACGCTGCTGGGCACCTCGGACTGGGTGGCGTACGCCGACCCCATCTACTACCCGGCCGGGCAGAGCCTGCACACCACGCCCTACCTGGTCCTCGACGCGGCCGCCGTCGTCGCCATCGGGCTCGCCGGGCTGGCCGGTCTCGGACGCGCGCGCCGGCATCCCGAGAGCCGTTTCCTGATCGGCTGCGTGCTGGCCGGCGCCGTCCTGGTGGGGATCGGCTACACCGGTGCGCTGGCCGGCTGGGGCGCCGAGGCCCGTCAGGACCTGGTCGACGGCGCCCTGGCCGCGGTGCGCAACAGTCACAAGTACGACGCCGTGCTCCGCCTCGGGCTCGCGGCCGGGGTCGTGCTCACCGTCGAGACCATCCTCTTCCGCGCCGGCTTGGCGCGCGCAGGCACGTCGGATGCAGGTACGTCGGGCGCAGGTACGTCGGGCGCAGGCGCGTCGGGCACGAAGGCCGCCGAGTGGCTGCGCAAGGTGTTCGTGGTCGCCGTGGTCGCGTCCCTGGCCGGCCTCGCGGTGCCCTGGGTGCGGGGCCAGGTGCCGCCGCCGGGGTCGATCGAGAACGTGCCGGGATTCTGGACCGAGGCCGCCGACTATCTCTCCGAGACCGACGACGGCGGGGTCACGCTGGTGGCTCCCGCTGCCCGGTTCGGCGACTACCTGTGGGGCAGCACCCACGACGAGGTCCTCCAGCCGTACGCCGACTCCCGCTGGGCCGTCCGAGGCGTGGTGCCGCTGGCCGAGCCCGGCAACGTCGTCTGGCTCGACCGGGTCACCGAGGAGCTCGAGCGCGGCACCCCGAGCCAGGATCTCGCGCCCATGCTCGCCAAAGCCGGCGTCACCCGGCTGCTGATCCGCAACGACCTGCACTGGGGCACCACCGGCGCCCCGCCGCCCTCGCTGGTCCACGCCACCCTCGCCGGCTCTCCGGGCCTGACCCGGGAGGCGAGCTTCGGCTCGGAGTTCGGCAACAGCACCTACCACCGTGAGAACGGCACCAGGGTGCTCGTCGACGGGGGCCTGGCCGGGGAGTACGCCCCGATCGAGATCTACGAGGTCGACGACGCCGCCTCTGGCGGGACCGTGATCCCGGCGAAGACGACCGTCATGGGCGACCCGGGTGAGCCCGCCAGCGGCGCGCAGGCCGTGCTGACCGCCGACGACACCCGGACGCCGGACGCCGACGACAACGACGAGAAGGCCGACGTCATCCTCACCGACGGCCAGCGGCGGCGTACGACGATCTTCTCCGGGGTCCGCGCCAACTCCTCCGCGACCCGCACCGCCGAGGAGGGCGTCGACTCCGACAAGCCCGAGAGCTTCCACCGCTATCTGGAGGACCAGGAGCGCTGGCAGAGCACCGTGGTCTGGCGTGGGGTCGAGACCGTGGAGGCCTCCAGCTCGGCGGCGACGCCGGCCGACGTCCCGGTCGACCGTGGCAGTGCGCCCTCCGCGGCCCTCGACGGGGACCCGGACACGGCGTGGCGCACCGAGACCGGCTGGGGGCGCGGCCCCGAGGGCTCCTGGCTCCGGGTCCGGTTCGAGGACGAGGTCGACCTCGGCAAGGTCACCATCTCAATCCCGGCGAACGCGGTCGGGGTGGAGCGGCTCGAGCTCGTCGCCGGCGCCCAGATGCGGAAGGTGTACGCCCCGCTGCCGGGGGAGGAGGCGACGTACGACCTCACCGGCTTCAGCGCCCGCAACCTCACCGTGACGGCACGCGGAGCCACCGCCGAGAGCCCCTGGGGGATCAGCGAGCTCGACATCGACGGCGTCACCCCGCAGCGGCTGGTCGCACTGCCCGAGCCGCCCGCCGACGCCACGATCCGCAAGATCCGGCTCAGCCGGGACAACGACCGAAGCGGCTGCATCGAGGGCCAGGAGGACGTGCTCTACTGCGAGCCGTTCCTGGCCCACACCGGCGACGACGGCGACGATCTGGACCGGCTGGTCACCCTCACCCGCGGACAGTCCTTCGACGTCAGCGGGACGGTCTCGCTGCGCCGCGACCACGCCTACGCCGAGGCGGCCGGCAGCCTCGCCGGTGTCGACATCAGCGCGCCGAGCAGCGGCGACATCGCCCGGTCCGCGCTCGCCATGGCAGACGGTGACGACGGCACCTCCTGGCGGGCTCCGTCGACCGGCGAGGCGGCGGTGACCCTCGGGCTGCCCGAGAAGGAGCGGATCCGGTCCCTGCGGCTCGTGGTCGAGGAGGCGGCCGCGGTGAGCATCCCGACCGAGGTCGAGATCACCGACCTGCGCCGACCCAAGCGCACGGTCACCCGTGAGGTCGGCGAGGACGGAGACGTCGAGGTTCCCAGCGGCTGGCGCACCGACCGGCTCCGAATCCGCATCACCGAGACCGACGCCGCCTACGACCAGCCCTCCAGCATGGCCGACGCGACCGAGCTGCCCGCCGGCATCTCCGAGCTCCAGGTCAACGGCGAGCCGCTCGGCGACGGCAGGATCCGGGCATCCTGCGCCGAAGGGCCCCGGATCAAGGTGGGCGACAGGCTGGTGCGTACCTCGGTCCAAGCCTCGCTCTCCGACCTGTTGCGCGGCGCGGAGGTGCCGCTCGCGGTCTGCGGCTCGGCTCCGATCAACCTGGCTGTCGGCGAGAACACGCTCCTGGCAGATCCCGGGCCTGACGACGCCCTCCGCATCGACAGCCTCGAGCTCAGCTCCGACGCGATCGCGCCCGCCGAGCCGCCGGTGGCGGTCGAGGTCGAGCGAGACGAGCGGGACACCGCGGTCTCGGCCACCGTGCCCGCCGCGGCGTACGACCGGATCCTCGTGCTCCCGCAGAACATCAACCCCGGCGCCACCGCGACCCTGGACGGCAAGGTCCTCCAGGCCCAGCGGGTCGACGGCTGGCAGCAGGGCTGGGTCGTGCCCGCCGGGGCCGGGGGAGAGGTACGCCTCGGCTTCGCGCCCGAGGAGACCTATCGTGCCGGGCTGCTCGCCGGTGCGGCCGGCGCTGTGCTCGTCCTCGCGCTCGCCCTGGCGACCTCCTGGCGCCGCCGCGGCGCCACCCCCACCCTCGAGCTGTTCCCCACGGCTGCGTCGTGGCGCTGGTACGACGCAGGGGTGCTGGCGATCGTGGCCGGTCTGCTCGCGGGCTGGTGGGGTGCGCTGGCCGCCGTGGTGGCCTGGGCGCTACCGCGCCTGACCGGGCGCAGTCCTGGCGTCGTACGTCTCCTGGCCGCCGGATCGGGGGCGGCGCTCCTCGCCGGTGCGCTGGTGGTCGAGATCCTCCCGTCCGTGTGGGACCAGACCTGGGACCCGCCCGCCTGGACGGCTCAGGCGCTGTCGCTGGCCGCAGTCGTGCTCGCCGCGGCCGCCGCCTCCGCGGGACCGTCCGCACCGGCTGAAGGCACCGCGCGCGCCGACCGCACCGCGCGCCGGCTCCGGAACGGGCGCCAGCCGCGCAGCCGCATCACCCGGCGCTCGAAGAAGAGGTAGGAGAGTGCCGCCAACGGCACGGTGACGACCACCGTCATGCCCAGGACGGTCCAGAACCGGTCGGCGAAGACCTCGAAGCCAAGGACCTCCATGCCCATCACCAGGACGAACATGTGGATCGAGAAGATGCCGTAGGAGATCTCGCCCAAGGCGCTCGGCACCGGACGAGCCAGCCACCCGCGTACGGCCCCCTCGAGCTCAGGCCCGAAGACGAGTGGGAAGGTGATGCAGACTGCGATCGCGCCGTAGAGCACGCACTTGAGTGCTGCCTCGGCGGGTGTCGGCTGCCCGGAGAGACCGATCGGGCCGGTGATCGGCGTGCAGGCCGCGACGAAGAGTCCCAGCGCCAGCAGCCACCAGCCGGCCAGGTCGCGCGCGGCGGCGTCCAGCCGCGCCCGCATGCCCGGGTCCACCGAGCAGGCCGCGAGCGCGGTGCCGGCCAGGAACCACGGCAGGTAGGCGGGCAGCCACTCGGATGCGAACGGCTGCGTGAACCAGCTCCGGGCGCCGGCCGCGAAAACCACACCGCCGACCGAGAGTAGCAACGAGACGATCAGCACGCGGCGTACGTCCAGACGGTTCCGCGGCGTCAGCAGCCGCACCACCAGCGGCAGCGCGAGGTAGAAGGCGACCTCGGTGCACAGGCTCCACATGTGTGCCAGGCCGTAGGCGTGCGAGTCCTGGGTGTAGATCTGGGTCAGGGTGAGGTTGGCGACCCAGTCGCCGGCGTCGGAGCCCGAGTTCTCGGGGACGACGAGAAGGCAGACGGCGACGACGACCCAGTAGAGCGGCAGGATCCGCAGTGCCCGCTTCCACAGATAGCGTCCGGTGCTGGGAGGCGGGGCACCCGCAGCGCTGGCCGCGAACCATGGTCTGGCCAGCAGGAACCCGGAGACCACGAAGAACAGCGCGACGCCGAGGTCGAAGTGCGCCAGCATCGCGCCGGTCCACCCGCGCTCGTAGCGGCCGGTATGGAAGCCGACGTGGGTCAGCAGCACCATCAGCGCCCCGACCGCGCGCAGTGCGTCGAGAGTGAGGAACCGGCGGCTCATCAGCCATCCCCCTTGGTTGCCGAGATCGGGTCGCCGTACGGCACCACCTCGCCGACCTCGATGTCGCTCACGCACGGCTTCGAGCCAGGCGTCAGGCTCTGGAAGCCCACAGCGTCGAACCGGCCCTCACCGGTGCGTAGGTAGAGGCTGCGGTACCCGGCCTCGACCTCGACGTCGTACGAATGGTCCCCGGCGATCACGCGCATCCGGCCCTCGTCCTTGGCGCCGGCGGCGTAGCTGACGCGGATCCACCAACCGGCGCCGTCCACACCGCCGTCCAGGGCCACTCGAAGCGGCGTCTGGCGCACTCGCAGCTGGCACTGATCCGGGCTCGGTGTCGGATCGACCGCGCCGACCGAGCGGCGTTCCGGCTCGACGGCGGCCGGGCGGATGTGGCCCTTGCCATCGACCACGAAGAGCTGATTCGTGCTTGCCCGAGGGAACTCCATCTTGTCGGCGAGCGGCCGGAGCACCGCGCTGACCTGGTTGTGCGGGTGAGAGACGCCCCAGATCATCCACTCCGGCACCGGCCCGTCGGCCATCGGCAGCGGCTCCTCGACGCCGGCCAGATCGCTGCGGACCGTGTCGATGTAACGCTCGGTGTTGTCGTCCTCGTGCCAGCCCTCGGCGTAGGAGTAGGACGAGAAGAGCCCGAGCCCGGCGACGATCGCGGTCGCGACCGCGACCCTCCGCGGTGCGTCGAGGAAGGCAGAGGTACGCGTCGGGGCGAGCGTCTCCACCGCCCCGCGCAGTGGCAGCGTCGCCAGGGCGAGCGCCATCGCGGTGACCGCGATCGTGTCGGTGAGATAGCGGTAGGCGAGTGCGATGTCCGGACCGACGCCACCGGCCCGGATGCCGGCGATGAGGGCGATGTCGATGACTAGGATGCCGCCGACCAGCCACCAGGCCCGCAGCGCGATCGAGCGGGTGCGGGCGAGCTCGAAGGTCAGCAGCGCCAGGACACCGACGGCGAGCACCGAGACCACCGCGCCGGGCTCGGCCCAGCCGGCCGAGTTGCCCTCGATCCACTCCCACCGCAGCGGCCCACCGACCACGCCTGGCGCCCACGACTCCAGCAGGAATCGCTGGGTGACCAGCGCGAAACCGTTGGCGTCGGAGCTCCCGGCTGCCTTCGACGATCCCGCCCCGAGGACGAGATAGGCGGCCGCCGAGCCGATCGAGACGACGCCGTAGAGGATCACGCCGGGCAGGTAGCGGACCAGGATCGTCCGCATCCGGGTCAGGATGTCGCCGGTCGCGAACCAGCCCAGCGCCAGGACGGCGTACGGCCAGAACAGCAGCATCGCCTTCTCGCCGAAGGCGATGGCGGCCAGGGTGATGAGGATGGTCAGCAGGGCCCAGCCGAACCGCCGCGTACGCAGGTAGTTCAGGTGCGCCCACGAGCCCCAGAAGATCGCGGCGAGGAACGGCAGCTGGGTGATGCCGGGGCCCCAGGAGAGGAACGCCGGCAGGCTGATCGAGCTGAACAGGAACAGCGCCAGCGGCGGCAGGATCCCACGCCGCCGCCCGAACGCGGAGCAGAGGAAGACCAGCGCGCCGAGGTTCGCGACCGCCTGCAGCACCATCAGCTCGATGGCCGGGTAGGCCCACTGGTAGGGGTCTAGACCGAAGTTGTAGGCCGTCAGCGCGAACGCCCCCGGCATCAGGTGTCCCGCGAAGCCGTGGAAGAGCAGGTCCGCCGAGAGCCCGTCCGACATCAGCTTGGACATGAAGTTGGCGTCGTCGAAGCGATACCACGACCCGCTCACCGCCCAGGCACGGAAGGCGAGCTGCGCCACGATCATGGCCAGCGCGGCCGCGACCACCTTGCCGGGGGTCGCCAGCACGCCGCCGGCGGCGGGGCCCGCGTGGGGGCCTGCGTCGGGGCCGGCAGTGGTGGAAGTGGAGTGGGGGAGCGACACGAGGAGGAAGTGTCGCACAGTGGTATGTGACCCGTTGCACACCTCTCCCGGTATTGCTGCTACGGTTCGGCGGATCGAGGGGGGACCCTGAGCCTTGGGAGGGGCAAACACATGCGAAAAGTGATTGGTTATGTCTTCTTGCTGGTCGGCGCGTTCGCGCTGGCAGCTGCCGCGGTCGCCGGCTTCTGGGGCAAGGGCGCCGCGAAGACGGTGCCGCTGAACGTCGACACGACGACGATCCTGGAGGGCACCGCGAGTGGTGCGCTGGCCAAGTCGGAGTCCCCGGTTCCGGTGAAGTACGTCAGGACGACGGAGGCAGCGCCCAAGGAGTCCACCGACTCCGTGGTCGTCTTCATCGAGGCCGGCTGCATCGTGGTCCAGGAGGACAACCCGCCGGCGTGCCCGGATCCCGAGACCGACGACCGGGTCGTGACCGCCACCGAGCGCGTCTACGCCATGGACCGCAAGACCTCCGAGGTGGTCAAGGACCAGGCCAAGTACGTCGGTGAGGACCGGGCCGTCGACGGCATGGTCGGCCTGGCCGGCAAGTTCCCGTTCGACACCCAGCGCCACAACTACGAGTACTGGGACGGCACGCTCGGCACGAGCGTCATCGCCACCTACATCGACGACGTCGAGGTCGAGGGAGTGACGACCTACCAGTACGAGGTCAACGCCTCCTCCGACGACGCGGTCCTGTCCGCGGGCGAGGACGAGGAGATCGGCACCGACGACGACGTCCGTGGCACCTACGAGGCCAACCAGACGATCTACGTCGAGCCGACCACCGGCTCCTACATCGACCAGAGCGCGACCCAGACGATGGTCGCGGGCGAGACGACGCTGATCGACGCCGAGATGAGCTACACCGACAAGACCGTCGCCACGAACGCCGAGGACGCCAAGGCCAACATCGACAAGCTCAACCTGATCGGCACCTGGATCCCGGTCGGCGGCCTCGTCGCCGGTCTGGTCCTCCTGCTGGCCGGCCTGTGGCTGGTCCTGAGCGGCCGCAAGCCCAACGGCGGCTCGCACGCCGCCGCTGACGACCGCACCCTGGTCGACGCTTAGAGATCAGCACCGAAGATCGCGGTCCCGGGGGTCAACAGCCCCCGGGTCCGCGACCAGCCGCCCCAGATCCGCTCGTGGCCCTCGGGCCACTCGGGCTCGACCAGGTCGGTGATCCGGAACCCGGCACCGGCCAGGATCGAGACCCAGTCCCCAAGGGTGCGGTGGTGCTCGACGTACGACACCTCGCCGGTCTCGTCGTCGACCTCGACATAGGGGGTGCGGTCCCAGTAGGACTGGGCGGCGATCAGGCCCTCGGCGCCGGGGTCGTCGGGGAACATCCACCGCGTCGGATGGGTGATCGAGAAGGCGAAGCGGCCTCCGGGCCGCATCACCCGGGCCGTCTCGGTGATCGCGCGGGCGATGTCGCTGACGAACTGCAGCGCCCCGAACGAGCAGAAGACCACGTCGAAGGAGCCGTCGGCGAAGGGCAGGTCGGTCGCGGTGGCCTGCACCGCGGGCACGACCACACCGGTCTGCTCGTCCAGCCGCCGGGAGTGCAGGAGCTGGCGTCCGGAGAGATCCAGGCCGAGCGCGCGCCCGCCCTGGGTGTTCACCCACCGTGAGCACTGGCAGGCGCCCGAGCCGAGCTCGAGCACGTCTTTGCCGGCGACGTCGCCGAGGACGCCGAGGTCGGCCTCGGTCAGCCCCTCGGGACCCCAGACGAAGCCGGCCTCGCCGAGGAACGGTCCGTGAGTGGCCTGGTACTCGTCGGCGTACCTGTCCCAGTCGGGGCCGTTGGCGCGGCGCGACTCGGCCTCGCTGACCGTACGCCGCTCGGCTCTGACCACGGGGCCGCTGGTGGTCCCGAGACCGGGGTCGAGGCCGGGATCGAGGCTGGATTCGAGGCTGTGCGCGATGCCGGTCTCGATGCCGGGGCCGGTCGGGCCGAACGGATCGACGGGCGCCTCCGGCCTGACGGCCGGGGTGATGGCTTGGTCCACCTCTACAGCGTATGCCCCGTGGCCTCAACCGGGGAATGCCGCGAGGGTCGGCGGCAGTTGGACGGGGCCTGTGCGCGGAGCGTAGGCTAAGAAACTGCGTCTGACGTCTGCCCAGGTCCCGGACCGAGCGGCCCTTGGCTTGCTACCTCAGTCGCTGGTTCATGCCGGGCGATGATGCCCATCGCGCATGTGCCGGCAGAGGTGGTCGACCAGGCATCGACGTGTGTGAAGCCGACGATATCTGTCCACCCAAGGAAACCACCTCCCTTATGACGAGCACGCTCAACATTCCTCTCCCCGACTACGACGCGCCTCAGGTCGCGATCAACGACATCGGGTCGGAAGAGGACTTCCTCGCCGCGATCGACGAGACCATCAAGTACTTCAACGACGGCGACATCGTGGACGGTGTCATCGTCAAGGTCGACCGGGACGAGGTCCTGCTCGACATCGGTTACAAGACCGAAGGCGTCATCCCGTCGCGCGAGCTCTCGATCAAGCACGACGTCGACCCGTCCGAGGTCGTCGAGGTCGGCGACAAGGTCGAGGCCCTGGTTCTCCAGAAGGAGGACAAGGAAGGCCGTCTGATCCTGTCCAAGAAGCGGGCTCAGTACGAGCGCGCCTGGGGCACGATCGAGCAGGTCAAGGAGGAGGACGGCGTCGTCGAGGGCGCGGTCATCGAGGTCGTCAAGGGCGGTCTCATCCTCGACATCGGTCTTCGCGGCTTCCTCCCGGCTTCGCTGGTGGAGATGCGTCGCGTCCGCGACCTGCAGCCGTACGTCGGTCAGACCCTCGAGGCCAAGATCATCGAGCTCGACAAGAACCGCAACAACGTGGTCCTCTCGCGCCGTGCCTGGCTCGAGCAGACCCAGTCCGAGGTTCGCCACGGCTTCCTGACCCAGCTCCAGAAGGGTCAGATCCGCAAGGGTGTCGTCTCCTCGATCGTCAACTTCGGTGCGTTCGTGGACCTCGGCGGCGTCGACGGTCTCGTCCACGTCTCGGAGCTCTCCTGGAAGCACATCGACCACCCGTCCGAGGTCGTCACCGTCGGTGACGAGGTCACCGTCGAGGTTCTCGACGTGGACATGGACCGCGAGCGTGTCTCCCTGTCGCTGAAGGCGACCCAGGAGGACCCGTGGCAGCACTTCGCCCGCACCCACCAGATCGGCCAGATCGTCCCGGGTAAGGTCACCAAGCTGGTGCCGTTCGGTTCGTTCGTCCGTGTCGAGGAGGGCATCGAGGGCCTGGTGCACATCTCCGAGCTGGCCGAGCGCCACGTGGAGATCCCCGAGCAGGTCGTCCAGGTCAACGACGACGTCATGGTCAAGATCATCGACATCGACCTCGAGCGTCGCCGCATCTCGCTCTCGCTCAAGCAGGCCAACGAGACGGTCACCTCGACCGACGTCGAGGAGTTCGACCCGACGCTCTACGGCATGCCGGCCAGCTACGACGAGCAGGGCAACTACCTCTACCCCGAGGGCTTCGACCCGGAGACGGGCGAGTGGCTCGAGGGCTACGACGAGCAGCGTGTGAAGTGGGAGGAGCAGTACGCTCAGGCCCACGCTCGCTGGGAGGCCCACATCAAGCAGCAGCAGGAGGCCGTCGAGAAGGCCGCCGAGGCCGGCGAGGCCACCTCGTACTCCTCGGGTGGCTCGGTCGACGAGACCGTCACCGAGGAGGAGAGCGGCTCGCTCGCCTCCGACGAGGCGCTCCAGGCTCTGCGCGAGAAGCTCACCGGCGGTCAGTGACCAGCGCCGCCCGGCACACGCCGGACGGCACTGATAGCTGAGCTGAGGCTCTGAGAAGACGGCGAAGGCCCGGTCCCCATCGTGGGGCCGGGCC
>NZ_JBOHDN010000027.1:0-18572 GCF_050699375.1 Nocardioides sp.
GAGTCGGCGCGTCATGACGAGCCGACTCGGCGAGGCCGGATCAACCCAGTTATTCACGCAAGACGCTTATGCCTAGCGTCGCCGCGATCTCCCAGATCGTCTCCTCGACGAACACGTTGTCACCGCCGAGTGCCGCCGCGACCCGCTCGACGCTCTGCGGCGTCAGACCCGTTGCGACGGCCCATTCCACCGCCCGCCTACCAGCGGCCTCACCGACCGGGAAAGTCTTCGCGACCCGCTCTCGCGCCGATTCGATCTTCCGGTCATGCTGCGCTTTGAGCTCGGCCTCGTCTTGCTCGGACATCGGTGTGCCGTCGGCGTAAAACGGCGCGTGACCTGGACCAGCGATGTAGTCGATGTACATGTCCTGATGGATCGGCATGCTCCAAGCAAGCTCGCTGCCGTGGCCGCAGAACGTCAACATCGCCGCGTCACTGTCCCAGATCTCAGCCGCCACCAGCGGCACACCGAACGCTGCTGCGATGGTCTGCGCGAAGTGATCTGGAAGCTGGCGACCAAAGTCCCAGGCGGTCCACCCTGGAACGCATCCAGCCATCGGATCGGCCGTGAGATCTGGGTAGAGCTCCTGCGGTGAACGTTCCGACGGGTAGTAGAGGAAGGCACCCCAACGGCCCACGGCGTCCTCCTCAACCAGATTCGAGTCGAGGTAACACTGTCAGACCCGTCACCCGAGCCGCAGGAAATTGTCCCGAAACACAGGTCAGGCGAGGATGCCCGCGTGGAGCAGCGTCAGATACTGCTCCGAGAGGGTCTCGGGGGTGTGGCGGCCGCCGGGGCGATACCAGGCGACGGTGGACCAGACGCCATCACGGATGAACCGGTAGGTCAGGGCCGGGTCGAGCGAGGCCTGGAAGACGCCCGAGGCCTGGCCGGCCTCGATGACCCGGATCCACAGCGCCTCGTTGTCGCGAGAGCGCTCGGCGACGAACTCGAAGCCCTCGACCGTCGCCAGGAACGAAGCCTCGTTCTGGTAGAGCGCGACCGAGAGGCGCTCCCGATGGATCGTCCGGAACGACTCCGCGATCATCCCGTCAAGATCGGCCTTCGGGTCGACTCCGGACTCGACGATCTCGGTGAACCGCGCGTTGAGCCCGTCGAGGAACTCCGACAGCAGCTCGGTCAGCATCGCTTCCTTGGAGCGGAAGTGGTGGTAGAGCGAGCCGGAGAGAATCCCGGCGCCATCGGCGATGTCGCGTACGGTCGTCTGGGCGAACCCCTTGGTCGCGAACATCTCCGCGGCCAGCGTGAGCAGCTCGGCCCGTCGCGACGACCCCGACGCCGTTCCCCGCCTTCTCGGCGCAACCCCCGTGTCAGTCATGGACGAACCCTACCAAACAAGCAGTTGCTCAACTACGCTGAAGGGCCTGATCACAGGAGGCGCCGAACCCGATGACCCCGCGCACGATCCCCGCTCTGCTCGAGAAGGCCAAGCAAACGTACGCCGATCGCCCGGCCATCGTCGATGGCACCACGACCCTCACCTATACCGAACTCGCGGACGCGGCGGAGAAGGCGGCGCGCGCGTTCCTGGCCGGCGGCGTACGCAGCGGCGACCGCGTCGCCATCTGGGCGCCCAACCGCTGGGAGTTCCCTGTCGCCGTCCTCGGCGCGCAGACGATCGGAGCGGCCGTGGTGCCGCTGAACACGCGCTACCGGGGGCATGAGGCGCGCGAGATCCTGGAGCGGTCCCGCGCCACCGCGCTGATCACCGTCAACGGCTTCCTCGGCACCGACTATGTCCAGATGCTCCGCGACGCCGGACCGCTCCCGGAGCACCTGGTCACGATCGTCGACCTCGCCGGTCAAGACACCTCGACCTCAACAGCCGTCGGCTGGGACGATTTCATCGCCAGGGGCGAGGAAGTCACCGACGAAAGGCTCGAGGGCGCCAAGGAGTCGGTCACCCCGGACACCCTCGCCGACCTGCTCTTCACCTCCGGCACGACCGGCCGGCCGAAGGGCGTGATGAGCGCCCAGCGTCAGACGATCGGCGTCGCCGACGTCTGGGCCCGCGGCGCCGGGCTCACTCCGGAGGACCGCTATGCCATCGTCAACCCGTTCTTCCACGGCTTCGGCTACAAGGCCGGATTCATCGCGGCCCTGACCGCGGGCGCGTCGATCTACCCGATCGCCACCTATGACCCGACCCAGGCCCTGCGGCTGATCCAGGAGGAGCGGATCACCGTCCTCCCGGGCGCCCCGACGATCTTCACCACGCTGATCAACCACCCCGACCTGGGGACGTACGACCTCTCCTCGCTGCGCTTCGCGATCGCCGGCGCCGCCAGCGTCCCGGAGAGCCTCTTCTCCGACATGCTCGACGTTCTCGGGATCGACGAGGTCAAGGGCGCGTACGGGCTCACCGAGTGCATGGTCGCCACCGCGACCCGCCCCGGCGAAGACCCCAAGCACGTGGCCCAGGTGGTCGGTCCCGCCGTCGAGGGCCTGGAGATCCGGACGGTCACCGAGACGGGCCAGGACGCCGAGCCCGGCGAGGACGGCGAGGTCTGGATCCGAGGCGACAACGTCATGCTCGGCTACTTCGAGAACCCCGAGGCCACCGCCGAGGCGATCGACGAAGACGGCTGGCTCCACACCGGCGACGTAGGCCGCCTCGACGAGCACGGGTGCCTGAAGATCACCGACCGGATCAAGGACATGTTCACCGTCGGCGGCTTCAACGTCTATCCCGCCGAGGTCGAGAACGCTCTCGCCGACCACCCGGACATCGTCGAGTCCGCGGTCATCGGCGTCGATGACGCCAGGCTGGGTTCGGTCGGCCGCGCATTCGTCGTCGTACGAAATGATCTAGTTCCGAACGAAATAGATTCCTGGGCGAAAGGACGCCTCGCCAACTACAAGGTGCCCAGGACGTACGTCGTCGTGGACGCCCTGCCACGAAACGCCAGCGGCAAGATCTTGAAGACCGAGCTCAGGCGGTAGTCGCGACCTGTCGCTCCTGGTTGACCCGGATCGCCTTCTCGGCGAGATCCGACCCGGCGGACGCGTACAGGTTCAGGACGGCATGCGCGCCGCGCTTCTTGAGCTCGTCACGCTCCTCGGGCCGCAGTGCGATCGCGGCGACCGTGCCGGTGAAGCCGAGCTTGCGGAGCAGATCCATCGCGAGCAGGTTGTCACCGTGGAACGGCATGGTGAGGACGACCAGCTCCATGCCGGCGCCCTTCTTGACCCGCTCCCAGAAGTCCTGGTCGGTGGCATCGGCCTCAACCACGTCGAAGCCCTCCGCCTTGAGCGATTCGGCCCGCAGCGAGTCGTGCTCGATCGCCAGCACCTTGTAGCCCTGAGCGTCGCGCAGCTCCTCGTAGGTCGTACGTCCCACGCGACCCATCCCCACCACCAGCGCCTTGGCGTCGCCGAGGTTGATCGGCCGGTCCGCCTCCTGGAGCCGCTTGGGATTCTGTGTCGGCAGCACCCGGTTGAGCAGGTTGATCAGCTTCGGGGCGTAGGCGTTGAAGAGCGCCGCCACCAGGAACGAGAGCGACGTCGCCACCGCGAGAACGGTCTGCCACTCAGCCGACGCCATTCCGGTCGCCGCCGCGATGACGATCACGATCAGCCCGAACTCGGAGTAGTTGGTCAGCGAGAACGAGGCGAGCGTCGCAGTCCGGTAACGCAACCCCATGAACGCGAAGATCACGACGTACGCAGCGGCCTGGAGCGGCAGCAGAATCTGCAGGATCGACGCGAGCGCGAGGTCCTCGAGGGAGGGCACGCCGGTCAGCCCGATGCTGAGGAAGAACGCGATCAGCAGGAGCTCCTTGGTGCTGAACAGCAGCTTCGCCAGCCCAGGTGCCTTGGCGTGCGAGCCCAGGAGCACCCCGACCACCAGCGCCCCGAGGTCGCCCTTGAGGCCCACCGCGTCGAAGAGCCAGTAGCCCGGCACGAGAGCGATCGCCAGGCCGAAGAGCGCGGTCAGCTCGGCGGAGGTGATCCGGTCCCAGACCCGGTGGGCGAGCCAGGCACCCGGGAGCAGCAGGACCAGCGCGAACACCCATGGCGAGGGCCAGTGGCCCTTTGAGATCGTCAGGAACACCACCGCGACGATGTCCTGCATGACCAGCACACCGATCGCGATCCGGCCGTAGAGGGTGTTGTTGTCGTGGCGCTCGTCGAGGACCTTGATCGCGAAGACGGTCGAGGAGAAGGAGAGCACGAAGGCGATCAGCGCCATCTCGCCCAGGTCTGCGTCGGTGAGCAGCGCGAACCCGAGCGGCGCGATGCCGGCCAGCAGCCCTACGCCGATGAGGATGCTGAGGCCCAGGTGGGCGAAGGTGCTCAGCCACACGTCCGGCCGCAGCAGCGATCTCACGTCGAGCTTGAGCCCGATGCCGAACAACAGCAGCGTCACCCCGAGGTCGGCAAGGGTGTGCAGACCCTCGAGCTCACCGACGCCGGCGGCGTGCAGCCCGAACCCGGCTGCCAGGAAGCCGACCAGCGGCGGCAACCTGAGGAACATCGCGACCAACCCCGCTCCCAGTGCGACAAGCAGATAGAGAGCGGTCAGCGACATATAGGTCCTTCCCCCAGGCTGAAACGTTGCGGCACAAGGTTAACTCCGCAGGTGGCCGAAACATTTCGAACAGTTCCGGCTGGGGCATGATACCGCCTGATACCAACTCAGGGTTAGGCTGGGTGCCATGGCGATGACTCTGCGACTCAGTGAGGCCGACGACCGGCTGCTGACCGACCGTGCGCGCACGGAGAACCGGTCCAAGCAGGAGATCGCCCGTGAGGCCATCCGCGCCTACCTCAACGATCAGGACCGGCGCATCGAGGATCTCGAGGACGAGCTGGCCGTCGCCCGCTACTCCCTGCGCAGCGAGCTCGGCGAGGTCAGATACACCCCGCACGGCGAGGCCCGCCGCGCCCTCGGCCTCGACCGCCCCGCTCAGGGGTGAGCTATGAGGTCGTCTGGGCCGACGAAGCACTGCAGTCGGCCGAGACGTACGTCGACGACGACCCCATCGGCCTGATCCAGGTCTTCGACACCGTCGACACCCTGGCCGAGACCCCACGCGACGTCGGCGCCTACGCCTGGGGCAAGGACCGCTACCGCCTCCGCGTCGGCCACTACCGCATCATCTACGTGGTCGAGGAACGTCGCGTCACCGTCGCCGTCATCCACCTCGGCCGCCGAGCCCCCTGATTCGCCGAGTCGGCGAAGTCAGCTCAGACGCTCGATGACGAGGGCCATGCCCTGGCCGCCGGCGGCGCACATGGTCTCCAGGCCGTAGCGACCGCCGGTCTCCTGCAGTCCGTGCAGGAGGGTGGTCGCCAGGCGCGCGCCGGTGGAGCCGAAGGGGTGACCGAGGGCGATCACGCCACCGTTCACGTTGACCCGCTCGGGGTCGAGGCCGATCTGGGAGATGCTCGGGAGCACCTGGGCGGCGAAGGCCTCGTTCATCTCGACCAGGTCGATGTCGGACGGGGACAGGCCGGCCCGGGCCAGCGCCTGGCGCGACGCCTCGACCGGTCCGAGACCCATGATCTCGGGCGAGAGCCCGGAGACGCCGGTCGACACGATCCGGGCCAGCGGCGTAATCCCGAGCTCCGCGGCGCGTACGTCGCTCATGATCACCAGCGCTGCCGCACCGTCGTTCAGCGGACAGCAGTTGCCGGCGGTGACGGTGCCGTTCTCGCGGAAGACGGGCTTGAGGCCGGCGACCTTCTCGAGGGTGACCCCCGCCCGCGGCCCGTCGTCGGTTGAGACGACCTCGCCGGACGGCAGCGTCACCGGCGTGATGTCCCGCTCCCAGAAGCCGCGGGCGGCCGCGGCTTCGGCGCGGTTCTGGGAACGTACGCCCCACTCGTCCTGCGCCTCCCGCGAGACCTCACACATCGACGCGACGTTCTCGGCGGTCTCGCCCATCGCGAGGTGATAGTCGGGCAGGTCGCCGGCCTCACGAGGGTCGGTCCAGGCCTCGCCCGCGGCCACCCGTGCGGCACCGCGCTCGCCCGCCTTGAGGAACTCCTCGGCCTTGGTGTCCGGCATCCCGTCGGCCTTGCCGCGCTCGTAGCGGGACACGCACTCCACACCGGCGGAGACGAACGCGTCCCCCTCTCCCGCGCGGATCGCGTGGAAGGCCATCCGGGTGGTCTGCAGCGACGATGCGCAGTAGCGGTGGACCGTGGTGCCGGGCACGGCGTCCAGGCCCAGACGTACGCCGACGACCCGTCCGATGTTGTAGCCCTGCTCCCCCGCGGGCTGGGCGCAACCCATCATCAGGTCGTCGAGCTGCGTCGGGTCCAGCTCAGGAACGGATGCGAGGGCGCTGCGTACGATCTGCTCGGCCAGCTCGTCGGGGCGCAGGTCCTTGAGCGATCCCTTGAAGGCGCGGCCGATGGGTGAGCGGGCTGCGGAGACGATGACGGCTTCGGGCATGGGGGCTCCTCAGGAGTTGGGGGTGTGCTGGAGGAAGGCGGGCCACTCGCCGCCGCCGTCGACGGCGAGGACCGCGCCGGTGATGTGCGAAGCGAGCGGGGACGCGAGCATGAGGCAGGCGTCCCCGACCTCCGATGACGTCGCGAAGACGCCCCGAGGGATGGTCGCGGCCACCGCGGCTCGCTGCTCCGGGCTGCCGTAGTGGTCCTCGGACCCGGGCGTGGCCACGATCCCGCAGGAGACCGCGTTGACGCGTACGTCGGGCGCCCATTCCACCGCGATCGAGCCGGTCAGGCTCTCGACGGCCGCCTTCGCGGCACCGTAGATCGCGGTCCCGGGGCTGGGTCGCCGTGCCGAGATCGAGCTGATGTTGATGATCGACCCGCGAGAGGCCTTCAAGGCCTCGTACGCCGCTTGGCAGACATACGCGGTGGCCAGGAAGTTGACCGCGGAGATCTTCTCGTGGAAGCGCGGCGACGCGGTCGCGAAGTCGGCGTACGGCGCCCCGCCGGCGTTGTTGACGACCACGTCGAGCCGTCCGAGACGTGAGGTGATCGCGGCGATCCACGCCCCGACCTGCTCCGGATCCCGCGCGTCGACCTGCGAGAACACCGGCTTGCGCCCGTCCACCACCGGCAGCTCGTCGGGCGCTGAACGTCCGCAGATCTCCACATCCGCTCCGGCGGCCAGGAACCGCTCGACGATCCCGGCCCCCACGCCACGGGCACCACCGGTCACCGCGACCACCTTGCCGCTGAAGTCGATCTCGACTGTCATGTCCGGCAGTCTAGGGCCCATACCAAGCAAATGCTAGGTTGACATCGAGTCCTCGACGCAGCCGGTCGACGTGTGCGCTCGGCCACGACGCCGCCAAGAAGGGAATACCGGAGACTCTCTCCGTCTTCGTTCTGTCGTGGCCGTCGGCCACCGACCGCAGCGAACCCGAGAGGAACTCCCTTGACGACGACCCCCGTCCAGTCCTTCACCGACGTGATCCGCTCCCGCCGCTCCGCGCGGGCATTCCTGCCGGAACCGGTGCCCGCCGAGGACATCCGCGGCGTACTCGAGGATGCCCGGCGCGCCCCGTCGCACAGCAACACCCAGCCATGGGAGGTCCACGTCTTCTCCGAAGGGGCTCGCGACCGGCTCAGCGAGGCGATGGTCAAGGCGTTCGAGGCGGGCCAGATGTCCCCCGACTTCACCACGTCCTACGGCGATGACGACAGCGTGCACGTCCAGCGGTCCCAGCAGACCGGCGCCGTCCTCTACGGCGCCCTGGGCATCGGCCGCGACGACAAGGACGGCCGCGCCAAGGCCATCCAGGAGAACCTGACGTTCTACGGCGCTCCGCACGTCGCGCTGCTCTTCGTGCCGGAGCTCGGTGACGGCGTACGCGCCGCCAACGACGTCGGCATGTACGCCCAGAACTTTCTGCTCTCCCTCACCGCGCGTGGCTACCACGGCGTCCCGCAGGGAATGCACGGCTTGTTCGCCGACACCGTCCGCGCCCATCTCGGGCTGCCTGCGGACCTCAAGCTGCTCTACGGCATCTCCTTCGGCACGGCCGACCCCGAGGCCGCGGTGAACCGGCTCGACGTCGGCCGGGCTCCGCTCGAGGAGCACATCGTGCTCCACGACACCCGCCTCTGAGGGCGCCGCGCGAGCTGTAACACGTCGTTCGTAGGACTTCTCGCCCTATGACAACGACCGGATAGTCCTACGAACGACGTGTTACATGGCCGCCCCGATCAGGCAGAAGCCGCCGCCCCGCCCCGAATCTCCGCCACCGACGTACGCTGCGCCCGACCCGCCGCGAACAAGCTGATCGCCAGCGCGAGAACGAGCCAGAGCACCAGGCCCGCCACCGGGGCTCCGACCGCCGCGCTGCTCTGCGCGATCGAGACACCGCTCAGCGCCTCGGCTGCGAGCGGGACGGGGAGGATGCCGGCGAGCGCGCCGAACGGCTCGGAGGCCGTGGCGGTCGGCAGCAGTCCGCCGAGGGAGACCAGCTGCAGGGCGAGGAAGGCGAGCGAGAAGAGCCAGCCGCGGCGCTGGCCCGCGAGGGCGACGATGGCCTGGTGGGCGGCGACGAACACGATGCCGGCGAGCCCGGCGATCCCCGCCGCCGCGAGCGGCCGATCGAGGTCCGCGCCCAGCGCACCGGCCGCGAGGACGAGAAGCGCCGCCTGCACCAGTCCGGCCACCACGGCGGGCCACAGACCAAGGAGGGTGAGGCGCCGAGCCGTGATCGCCTCGCGCAGCCTCCGCACGGGAAAGGCGGGACGGAGCAGGTAGATCGCGAGCGCGCCGATCCACAGCGCCAGCGCGATCACCGCGGGGGCCAGCCGAGTGGCTCCGGACGTGGATGACCCGGAGGCGACGTCGACGCGCACCGGGTCGGCGACGACGTCGGCCTGCTTCTTGCCCGGCACCGTGATCTGCTCGGCACCGTCGTCGAGCCCGGTGGCGAGCTCGTCGGCGCCCTTGCTCAACGAAGACGTGCCTGAAGAGAGGTCGTCGGCACCGGTGGCAAGCTCGGCCGAACCGTTCTCGAGCCGGCTGGTGCCGTCGGCGAGCTGGTCAGCGCCGGCGGAGAGCGTGGTCGCGCCGTCATTCGTCCTGACGAGACCGGCCTCGAGACTGCGCGCCCCCTTGGCGATGCCCGCGTTGGCACCGGCCAGCTGGTCGGCACCCGCCGCGACCTTGTCGGCGCCGGTCGCCGCGGACGAGATCGCACCGGTCATCTCGGGCGCGGCCTGCGACAACGTGCCGGCTCCATCGGCGACCTGCGCTGCGCCGGAGGCGAGCTGGTCTGCCTGGGCACCGCCCTCGCCGACGGCCTGTGCGGTCCCACCGCACAGCTGCGGGCGAGCTGCCGCGAGCACCGGGTCGGTGGCGCAGGCCTGAGCCCAGCCCTTGGCGAGCTGCGTGTACGCAGCCACGCCCTCGGACACCTGGCCGGCACCCGTCGCGAGCGACTCGGTCTGACCCGGAAGGCCCGCGGTCGAGCTCTCGAGCTGGTCGAGCCCGCCGCTGAGCTCGCCGGCCCCCGTGGCCAGCTCGGAGGCCCCCTTCGACGCCTTGCCCGCACCGCCGGCCAGCCGGCCCGCCCCGGTCTGCAACCGGTCGGTGCCGGAGGCGAGCTCACCGAGCCCGCCGGCGACCTGGGAGGCGCCATCGGCAGCGCCGGACGCGCCGTCGCTGAGCGACCGGGCACCGTCGGCGACCTGGCCGGCACCGTCGTCGGCGGCGGCGCTGCCGTCAGCGAGCTCGCCGGCTCCGTCCGCGGCCGAGGTCAGGCTGGTCTTGAGCCTGCCGGTCTCGTCCCTGACCCCGTCGAGGTAGGTGGTGGTGACCGTACGTCCCAACGTGGTCGCGGACTGCCGCGCCACCTGCTGGGCGATCTCGGCGGTCACCTCGCTGGAGGCGTCGGACGCCTCCACGTTCACCCGTCCGGCCGACGGATCGCTCCCCTGCACCCCGGACAACGTCTTGGACAGGTCCTCGGGGATGGTGATGACCGCCGCGTACGTCCCGTCCGCATAACCCGAGCGCGCGTCCTCCGCATCGGTGAGCTCCCAGCCGAGCGTGGGGCTGTCGGAGGAGCCCGAGGTGGACCCCGAGGACGAGACGAGATCCGCGGCGAGCGCACGCCCTGCGTACACGGTCTGCTTGTTCTTCCCCTTGCCCGTGGTGACGGGCTCGTCGAGGTTGACCACCGCGGCGGGGACCTTGTCGAGATTCTCGGTGCGGTCGCCGAGCGAGACGAGGGCGAGCGCCGCCACGATGACGGGCAGCAGGATCGCGGCAGCCACCAGGCTGCGGCCGGGCGTGACCCGGACGGTTGAACGGAAGGTCGTACGTTTCATCGGGCTGTCTCCAGGTCGGCGACCGGAGCATCGACTGACTCAGTGACCTCGGTCTGGGATTGCGGGTCGGTAGGTGGCACGGCATGGACGAGGGCGTCGGCGACCTGGCGGACGCGCGGCGGGTGCGGCACACCGAGGAGCACCGTGGTGCCCCGAGAGGTCAGCGCGGCCAGCGCCGCGACCTGACCGCTGTCGAGGTCGGTGGGGCTGTCGATCGCGACCAGCTCCGGCGCACGCCCGCTCATCTCGAGTGCGGCCTCGACGCTGTCGACGAGAGCCGCCCGGCGGCGTACGCCTCCGGCCTCCTCGGGCAGCAGCCGGTCGAGCACGACCAGCTGCCCGTCGAACCCGAGCCGCCCGGTGAGCGCGGTGAGCGCGGCCGTGCGGGCGACGGGATCGACGCCGTGGACGATGCCGAGCCCCGCGGGCTTCAGGGTGAGGTCGAGCGAAGCGAGCGCCTCCGAGACCTGCAGCCGCCGGGCCCGGATCGCGACCTCGCCATGAGAGGCGACGTAGTCGGCGTGCTCGAGGTGGTGGACGAGCGCCTCACCCTCGATGTCGAGGACCGGCATCCGCCGGTCCAGCCAGCGCGGCAGCCACCAAGCACCGCGGCCGAGCAGGGCGAGCACCGCCGGCACCAGCGTCATCCGCACCAGGAACGCGTCCACGAGCACACCGACCGTGAGCCCCAGCGCCATCGGCTTCACGATCGGGTCGCCGTTGGGGACGAAGGCCGCGAAGACGGCGATCATGATGATCGCGGCCGCGGTGACGACGCGGGCGCTGGCGGCGAACCCGGTGTCCACGGAACCCCGCGCGTCGCCGGTGTGGACGAAGTCCTCCCGCATCCGGGAGACGAGGAACACCTCGTAGTCCATCGCGAGCCCGAACAGCACGCCCATCAAGATGATCGGGAAGAACGCGATCACCGGACCGACCTTGGCGACGTTGAACAGGTCGGCGCCCCAGCCCCACTCGAAGACCGCGGCGACCACCCCGAACGAGGCCGCGACCGACAGCACGTAGCCCAGCGTCGCCTTCAGCGGAACGGCGATCGAGCGGAACACGATCGTCAGCAGGATCAGGGACAGCCCGACGACGACGGCCCCGAACGGCAGCACCGCACCGGAGAGACGCTCGCTGACGTCGATCGCGACGGCCGTCTGGCCGGTGACCATGACGTCGTCGATCCCGAACCGCTCCTCCAGCGCGGCATGGTCGCCGCGGATGGCATTGACCAGGTCGGCCGTGGCCGGGTCGCTCTTCTCCGTGGTCGGATAGATGACCACGAGCCCGAGATCGGCGGTCGAGTTCGGCGTGGCCAGAGCCACCTTCTGTACGCCCTCGTAGGACCCGAGCGCCTTGCCGAGCTCGTCCATCACGCCGATGGGGTCGCTGGTGTCGATGATCTCGGCGGTCACGAAGAGCGGGGCGTTGTAGCCCGGGCCGAAGTCACGGCTGATCAGGTCGTACGTCTCCCGCTCGCTGCTCCCCGGGTCGGCGCTGCCGTTGTCGTTGAGGCCGAGCGTGAGGTCCTTGGCCGGGATCGCGAGGACGGCGATCACCAGCAGCGAGATGACCACCGTGACGGCCGGCACCTTGGTCACCAGACGCACCCAGCGCGCCCCGAGAGTGGTCGCGCGAGTCTGCCCCTCCGCGGCAGTCTCGCGACGACTCACCCTCGAGCCAGGCCTGGGCCGGAGCCGCTCACCCGCGACCGCGAGGAGCGCCGGCACGGCGGTGAGTGCGACGAGCACCGCGACCAGGACGGCCGCGGCCGCGGCGTACCCCATGACCGCCAGGAACGGGATCCCGGCGACCACGAGGCCGCACAGCGCGATGATGACCGTGACGCCCGCGAAGATGACCGCGCTGCCGGCGGTGGCGACCGCCCGGGCGATCGACTCCTCCACGCCGAGTCCGGCGGCGAGCTGGCTGCGGTGCCGGGCGATGATGAACAGGGCATAGTCGATGCCGACCGCGAGGCCGATCATCAGCGCGAGCGTCGGGGTCGTGGCCGAGATCGTGGTGTAGGCCGCGGCCGAGAAGATGCCCGCCATCGCGATCGCGACGCCCAGCAGAGCGGTGAGGATCGGCAGCCCGGCGGCCAGCAGCGACCCGAAGGTGATCGCGAGGACGAGCAGGGCGACGAGCAGCCCGATCCCCTCGGTCGCGCTGACGTGCACCGCTGTGACGGCGTACGCGTCGCCGCCGACGTGGACCTCGAGGTCCGAGCCGCCCGGCGGGACCGCCACCCGCTCCAGCTCCTCGGTCGCGCTCTCGGGCAGCTCGTCGAGATCGACGTCGAACTGCACCGTCGCCAGGGCATCGCGGCCGTTGTCGCTCACCGTCCTGGTGTCCTCGGCCAGCGGGTCGGTGACGGTCGCGACGTGGTCGATCTTCTCGACCGCGGCGAGCACGTCCTCGATCTCCTGCCCGTAGCTCTCGACCTTCTCGTCCGAGGGAGCGACGAAGACCAGCTGCGCCGAGGTCCCGGAGACCTCGGGGAAGCGCTGGGTGAGCGCGTCCAGCCCCTGCTGGGACTCGGTGCCGGGGATCGTGAAGTCGTTCTGCAGGTTGCCGCCCAGCGACATCGTGAGCGCGCCCAGAAGGACGGCGATCAGGAGCCACAGAGCCAGCACGCTCTTGGCATGGCGGGCGACCGTTCGGCCGAGTCGGTAGAGGTAGGAGGACACGTTCGATACATTAACGCATCGAATACGAAAATGTATCATCGCGGTATGTGAGGATGACTACATGACGGACGTGAAGGCCCCCAGACGACGTACGAACACCCGCGCGCGGCTCCTCACAGCGGCCGTCGACGTCTTCGTCGAGCGTGGGGCGCGCAGGGTCACCGTCGACGATCTGGTCAGCGCCGCCGGCTATACCCGCGGAGCGTTCTACTCCAACTTCGGCAGCGTCGAGGAGGTGCTCCTCGAAGCGTTCAAAGAGGAGTCCGAAGCACTGATCGAGGCCGTACGCACCGCCGTCGGCGAGCAGATCGACGCGGAGACGAGCGGATCGTTGGTCGGGGCGGCCTTCGACGCCGTCCGTCCCATGCAGGACCGTTGGTTCGTCCTGCAGAGCGAGGTCGTGCTCCAGAGCCTTCGCGACCCCGACGCCCGCGAGATCAGCGCGGCCACCTTCGCCGCTCTCAGCGACCAGCTCGTCGAGGTGGTCGGGCTCGCTCTGGACCGTCTCGACTGCACGTCCACGATGCCGACCGACCTGCTCGCTCAGACGATGATGGGCGTGTTCCTGCACAGCCTCACGCTGCGTACGATCCGACCCGACGATCCTCGTGCTGACAGGCTCCTCGACGACGCGATCCCCCAGATCCTCGATGGGGTGTCCGTGCCACGGGCCACCGCTTAGGCTGAGACCGGTTCCAAACCGAACCGACTCTTTGGGGGTTGTGGATATGGGCGCACCAACCTGGGTGTGGCTGCTCACCGTGGTGGCGATCGTCGGTCTGCTCGCGTTCGACTACGTCTTCCACGTACGCAAGGCGCACACGCCTACGCTGAAGGAGGCTGCGGTCTGGTCGTCGATCTACGTCGCGATCGCGCTTCTGTTCGGCGTCGGCGTGCTGGTCTTCGGCGGCGGCACGATGGGCGGTGAGTACTTCGCCGGCTACATCACCGAGAAGGCGCTCTCGGTCGACAACCTGTTCGTCTTCCTGATCATCATGACCAGCTTCCGGGTGCCCCGCGAGGACCAGCAGAAGGTGCTGCTCTTCGGGATCACCTTCTCGCTGCTGGCTCGCACCGGGTTCATCTTCGTGGGCGCCGCGCTGATCAACACCTTCGCGTGGGTGTTCTACCTGTTCGGCCTGATCCTGCTGATGACGGCCGGCAACATGCTCAAGCCCGACGACGACTCGGACGACGGGGAGAACTTCGTCGTCCGGCTGGCCCGGAAGCTGTTCCACGTCAGCGACCACTACGACGGCGACAAGCTCTTCACCATCGAGGACGGCAAGCGCATCCTCACGCCGATGCTGCTGGTCATGGTGGCCATCGGCGGCACCGACATCCTCTTCGCGCTCGACTCGATCCCAGCCATCTTCGGCCTCACCCAGAACGTCTACCTCGTCTTCACCGCGACCGCGTTCTCGCTGCTGGGCCTGCGCCAGCTCTACTTCCTGCTCGACGGCCTTCTCGACCGGCTCATCTTCCTGTCCTACGGGCTGGCCGCGATCCTCGCCTTCATCGGCGTGAAGCTGATCCTGCACGCGCTCCACGAGAACAACATCCCGTTCGTCAACGACGGCGAGCCCGTGCACGTCGCCGAGATCAGCACCGGCCTCTCCCTGGCCGTCATCCTCGGCGTACTCGTCGTCACCATCCTCGCCTCCCTCTTCAGCAAGCGCGGCCGCGCCCAGAACGCCATCGCGAACGCCCGACGGCACGCCGCCGCCTACCTCGACTCGGAGTACACCGATGACCCGGCCGAGCGCGAGCGCATCCACAACGCCCTCCTCGCCGAGCGCGACGTCATCGTCTCCCTCGGCCCGAAATACCTGCAGATCGCACGCTCCGAGACCCCCCTCATGGAGCTCCTCGAGCGCGCCCTCACCAGCCACTCCGCTGCCGTCGAGCGCGGCGAGGCCTCCCCTGCGGGACCGCCCAAGATCCTGCGGGAGGAGTGAGCCACGATTCATCGCGTCACCTGTGATGATGGCCTCGTGGCGGACTCCGCCAGTGGTCAGGCGGACCGGTTCGTACGACCTCTCACCCAGCCGGCGAGCACCGCGACCACGGCCACGACCAGGCCGGTGCCGACGCCGATCATCATGGCGATGCCGCAGGTGTAGCCGCGCGCCGCGATGTCGTACCACCCCGGGTCGAATCGTGCGGCGAACTCGAACGCAGCCGCCGGCGGCCGGTATCCCCAGGAGCGCCCGACGCCCCACGTCACCTGGTGGATCCCGACGAGCGTCAGCCCGTAGACCACGCCCACCATCACGAAGTCCGCGAAGGGCCGCCTGCTCCGGCGGACAACCGCCACGGCGAGCCACACGATGAACGGCGCCAGTGCCAGGACGAAGTAGACCGCCCCGCTGTTCGGCGGCACGATGCCCAGATCGGCAAGCACCGTACGCGGCGCCCCGATCGCGACCAGGATCAGCACCAGCCCCACCGACATGTCAGTCGCAGGGAACCGGCGCGCAAATACGGTGCTCATGGCATCCTCCTCGTGGATTCGTCGCACACCGTCTGCCTATGACGGCTGATCCTCAGCCTCCCGCGCGCCGCCCACCAACGCATCAGCGAGCAAGCGGAACCGACCTACGCCTCCGCGCGCAGACCAGGTCCGCAGAAGCGCGCAGCACGCCCGGGCTCCCGGGATCCACGGCCGTATGCTCGTCGCCATAGCCCGACGACTCGGACGACATCCTCTTCGCCCTCGACTCGATCCCCGCCATCTTCGGCCTCACCCAGAACGTCTACCTCGTCTTCACCGCGACCGCGTTCTCGCTGCTCGGCCTGGTCCTGTGAGCCCGGATAGGCTCCCGGCATGGATGCGAGTGGCGGTGAGACGGCGGCTGTCCCCGAACCCGTGGCGGCCCAGCTTCGGCGCACCACCACGGAGCTGCTGGACAACGTGTCGTCGTACGCAGATGACATGCTCGGCTACATCCTCGAACGCATCCCGGAGGCCGCTGCCGATGATGAGATCCGCGGACTGACGCTCGGATCATGCTCGTCGAATCTCGAGGCCGCACTGTCGATGATCCGCCACGGAATCGAGGTGAGCGCCGCGACAGCGCCGGTCACCGCCCTAGAGCACGCGCGCGCCATGGCTGCGCGCGGCTACAGCGTCGACGTGATGCTGCGCTTCTACCGGATCGGTCACGCCTATTTCACCGAGCGGATCCTGATCGGGATCCCCACGATGGTGCCCGATTCGGCCATCGCTCTCGCGGTGGTGGACAACCTCCAGCGCTACGCGTTCGAGTACGTCGACCGCATCTCCAGCGAGGTCGCCGCCGAGTACGTCGCCGAGCAGGACCGCCTGCAGAACCGAGTCCGCGCGGCCCAGACCGATGCCGTCCGCGCGTTGATCGCCGGCGACCCGATCGACCTCAGGCGCGCCGAACGGACGCTGTCCCACCGGCTCACCGGCTGGCAGACCGCCTTCGTCTGCTGGACCGATCGCGAGGACGCCGATCTCGCGCGCGTCGGCGCAGCGGTCGGTTCTCGCCTCGGTTCCCCTCGTCCCCTGCTCGTCCCGGACGGCGCTCAGGCCCTCTGGGGCTGGGTCTCAACGACCCGCGCTCCCGATGTGACACCGGACCTCGCGGGGTTGGCCGTCCTGGTCCCCAAGACGGTCAGGATCTCCATCGGGATCCCCGCGCACGGCCCCGGCGGCTTCCGCGACTCCCATGCCCAGGCGCAGCGCGGCCGTCGGATCATCGAGCTCTCCGGTAGGGGAGCCCTGGTGACGTCCTACGCCGAGCTCGCGCTCGTGGACACGATGAGCGTCGACCTGGATCTCGCCCGAGCGTTCGTCGCGACTGAGCTCGGTGCCCTGGCGGTCAGAGGCCGTAGGGAGGACGAGGAGCGTCGTACGCTGCTGGCGGTGCTCGACGCACAGGGAGGGCTGGCTGCTGCGGCTGAGGAGCTCGGCGTGCACCGCAACACTGTGCTGCAACGCGTGCGTCGGGCAGAGGAACGTCGCGGCCGCGCCGCCACCGACCGGGTTGCTGAGCTGCATGCGGCGCTGCGGCTGGCCCAGGTGCTCGGTCCGGTGGTGCTCGCCCCGGAGTCCGGCCGAGCCTGACCGTATGTGCTGCGCGCACATCGATGTGGGCTCGGCAACACTGGCACCGGACGGTCCCCGGTTCGTACGTTCAGGTGCATGTCGGCAACCACAGAGCAACCTGCGTCAGCAGCTTCGCGCCACGCGCTTCCTGATCCCGGCGAGAAGGTGCCGCCGCTCTCGTGGCCCATCGTCGGCATCTTCTCCGGCGGCGTCGCCCTCTTCGCGTTCTCCACGTGGGCGGCACTGGCCGACCGGCTTCCGGTCCCCGTGACGGTCCTGCTCAGCGCGACGGCGATCTTCGTGCTGTTCACCGTGCTGCACGACGCCGCGCACTACTCGGTGAGCACCCACCGCTGGATCAACGTGGCCTTCGGCCGGGTCGCGATGTTCTTCGTCTCGCCGCTGATCTCGTTCAAGTCGTTCGCGTTCATCCACATCGAGCACCACCGCAACACCAACGACGACGACAACGACCCCGACCACTTCGTCAGTGGCGCTCCGTGGTGGCAGGTGCCGTTCCGGTTCCCACTCATGGACGTGCCCTACCTGAGCTTCCTGGTGCGGAACGTGAAGCGCCGCCCCCGGGCGGAGGTGGCAGAGACCGTGGTCCTGTTGGTGCTGAGTGCCGCTGTGATCCTCGGGGCCGCGCTGGCCGGGCATCTGTGGACGCTTGCGGTGCTCTACCTGATCCCGGAGCGGGTCGCGATGTTCGTCCTGGCGTGGTGGTTCGACTGGTTGCCACACCATGATCTCGACGACACCCAGCAGGAGAACCGCTACCGGGCCACCCGCAACCGCGTCGGCTCGGAGTGGGTCCTCACGCCCCTGCTTCTCTCGCAGAACTACCACCTCGTCCACCACCTGCACCCCTCGATCCCGTTCTACCGCTACGTCGCCGCGTGGCGGCGCAACGAGGAGGCCTACCTCGAGCGGGATGCAGCGATCGGCACCGTCTTCGGCCAGCAGCTCGACCCCGATGAGTACCGCGACTGGAAGCGGTTGAACGGCAAGCTCGCCCGGATCCTGCCGGTGCGGATCCCGAGGCGATCTTCCGCCCGTGCCGCCGAGCTCCATGCCGTTCCGGTCGCCGGCGTCGATCGGTTGACCGATGACAGCGTGCTGATCCGCTTCGACGTACCCGACGACCTGCGCGACCAGTTCTCCTTCGAGCCCGGCCAGCACATCACCGTCCGGACCGATCTCGGCGGCGAAGGCGTACGCCGCAACTACTCCATCTGCTCCTCCGCCACCTCCGACACCCTGTCGATCGCCGTCAAGCGCATCCCCGGTGGCGCGTTCTCGACCTTCGCGATGGAGCAGCTACAGGCCGGCGACACCCTCGAGCTGATGACGCCGACCGGTTCGTTCGGTGCCCCGCTCGACCCGCTCGCTTCGAAGACCTACGTGGCGATCGCCGCCGGCAGCGGCATCACCCCGATCCTCTCGATCCTGCGGACGACGCTCGCGGTCGAGACCGAGAGCCGCCTCACCCTGATCTACGGCAACCG
>NZ_JBOHDN010000028.1:0-13316 GCF_050699375.1 Nocardioides sp.
GCAAAGGAAGCCCTGGGCAACTCCCAGCAGCGCCGCAACCTGCAGCACGCCACGCACACGATCCGCGACAAGCGGGCCCAGGTCGTCGGCGAGCTCGACAACTGGGAGGAGCTGCGGCAGGCGGGAGCCACGATCAAGGACAACGTCCTCTCCCACCTCGACACCTACCTGGTCCAGCTCGAGGAGTCGCTCACCCGAGCCGGTGCGACGGTGCACTGGGCGAGCGACGCCGAGGAGGCCAACCGGATCATCACCTCGCTGGTCCAGGACACCGGGACCGAGGAGGTCGTCAAGGTCAAGTCCATGGCGACCCAGGAGATCGGGCTCAACGAGGCCCTCGAGGAAGCCGGCATCGCCGCGTGGGAGACCGACCTCGCCGAGCTCATCGTCCAGCTGGGCCACGACAAGCCCAGCCACATCCTGGTCCCGGCCATCCACCGCAACCGCGCCGAGATCCGCGAGATCTTCCTGCGTGAGATGGGCCAGGTGGGAAACCCGCCCCCGGCGGGACTCACCTCAGATCCCCGAGAGCTGGCCGAGGCCGCCAGGGTGCACCTGCGGGAGAAGTTCCTGCGTGCGAAGGTCGCCATCTCCGGCGCCAACTTCGCGGTCGCCGACACCGGCACCCTCGTCGTGGTGGAGTCCGAGGGCAACGGGCGGATGTGCCTGACCCTGCCCGAGACCCTGATCAGCGTCGTGGGCATCGAGAAGGTGCTTCCGACGCTGGAGGATCTCGAGGTGTTCATGCAGCTCCTGCCGCGCAGCTCGACCGGTGAACGCATGAACCCCTACACCTCCACCTGGACCGGAATCACCCCCGGCGACGGCCCACAGCAGGTGCACGTCGTGCTCCTGGACAACGGCCGCACCAAGGCGTTGGCGGACAGCGTCGGCAGACAGGCTCTGCGCTGCATCCGGTGCTCGGCCTGCCTCAACGTGTGCCCCGTCTACGAACGCGTCGGGGGCCATGCGTACGGCTCGGTCTATCCCGGTCCCATCGGCGCCATCCTCAACCCGCAGCTGCGCGGCACCACCAGCGACGTCGATCAGTCGCTGCCGTACGCCTCGTCGTTGTGCGGTGCCTGCGGCGACGTGTGCCCGGTCGCCATCGAGATCCCGGAGCTGCTCGTACACCTCCGCACCCGCGTGGTCGACGAGCACCGCGGCGGGATGCCCTCGGGGGAGGAGATCGCCATGAAGGGCGCCGCCTGGATGTTCTCCGGCCACAAGAAGTGGGAGAAGGCCCAGAAGGGTGCCGAGCTGGGCGGGCGCGCCATGAAGAAGAAGTCCACGATCGGGCGGCTGCCCGGTCCGTTGTCGGCGTGGAGCGACGCGCGCGACGCACAGACGCCTCCCACCGAGACCTTCCGGTCCTGGTGGAAGCGCGAGAGGGGAGACCAGTGATGAGCACCAGAGACGACATGCTTGCCCGGATCGCCACCGCACTCGACGGGGCCGACCGGGTCCCGCCCCCCGACTACCGATACGGCGAGGCGATCTCGCTCCCGGACCTCGCGGCGACCTTCGTCGAACGCGTGGAGGACTACCGCGCCGTCGTCCAGCGCGTGGACGCCGGGGAGATCGCGAGCGCCGTGGCCGGCGCCCTCTCCGGGGCCGCACGCGTCGTCGTACCGCCGGGCCTGCCACCGACATGGCTGGGCGCCCTCGAGGGCACCGAGGTCCTCACCGACGACGGGACCCTTTCGCCGTACGCCCTGGACGAGGTGGACGCTGTCGTCACCGCGGCAGCCGTCGGGATCGCGGTGACCGGAACCATCGTGCTCGACCACGGTCCCGATCAGGGTCGTCGGTCGCTCTCCCTGGTGCCGGACCTGCACATCTGTGTCGTGCACGAGTCCCAGCTCGTCGGGGACGTGCCCGAGTCGATCGCCCCGCTGCGTGACGCCGTAGACGCCGGTCGGCCGCTGACCTGGATCAGCGGACCGTCGGCGACCAGCGACATCGAGCTCGAGCGCGTGGAGGGAGTGCACGGCCCACGCACCCTGCACGTCCTGCTGGTGCACCGCTGACCGGTGGTCGAGCCTGTCGAGACCCGCCGCCCACACCGACGGCCAACGGCATCAGCTCGGCAGCAGCAGGTCGAGCGCGCCGGGCAGGATGTCGATCCGAGCCGCCTCGTCGACGGAGGTGGGGAGGTGTCCCAGGGGCTCACCGTCGCCGCCCATCGGCGCGGACGGGCTCCCGCTGACGGTCACCGAGCGACCGCGCATCACGTGCACCTCGTCGAGCTCGACGTGCGCGCCGTCGTACACCTTCGGGAGGGACTGGAGCAGGCCTCTCCTGCCCGCGGCCTCGATGACGACCACATCGAGGAGTCCGTCGTCGACCTCCGCACCGGGTGCGATCTTCATCCCGGACCCGTAGTACTTCGAGTTCGCGACGACGACGGTCGCGGCCCGGAAGTCGTGTGCCTCTCCGTCGACGACGACGTGGACCTCGATGGGCTTGTACGTCGCGAGCGAGTAGACCGCGGCGTACGGATACTGCAGCTTGCGCGGCAGCCAGCGGACCTTGTCGACGATCTCACCGGCGATGGCGTCCACCCCGCAGTAGACCGAGCCCGCGACGATCCGCGTCGCCGCGTCGCCGGCCCGGAGGGACAGCAGGTCGATCGTGCGCGGCGTGCCCTCGAGCAGGATCCGGGCGAGGTCCTCGGGTTCGGTCGGCAGGCCGAGCATCCGGGCGAAGTCGTTGCCGCGGCCCGCGGGGACGATGCCGAGCGTGCCTCCGAGCGCGGAGACCTGGCCGGCGATGGAGGAAAGCATCCCGTCGCCGCCGACCGAGACGACGACGTCGCCGCGCTTGACCGCTGCCTCGACGATGTCGAGGGTGGCGCGCGGCCCGGGGGAGTACGTCACATCGACGCTCGCACCGGCGTCCCGCAGGATCCGGGCGACGGGGACGACGGCGGCCGGGGCGGCGCCACCGCCCGAGAGCGGGTTGATCAGGAACGAGAACGACCGTCCGTCGGTGCCGCTCATGGGATCAGCACCCCCGGGTTGAGCACGCCGTCGGGGTCGACGGCACTCTTCAGGCCGCGCAGCATCGCTACGCCGACGGGACCGATCTCCCGCTCCAGCCATGGCTTGTGGTCGGTGCCCACCGCGTGGTGGTGGGTGATGGTCGCGCCGGAGTCGATCATCGCGTCGGAGGCGGCGGCCTTCGCGGCGAGCCACTGCGGCAGCGGGTCCTCGGCCTGCTTGGCGGCGACGGTGAAGTAGAGGGAGCAGCCCGTCTCATAGGTGTGCGAGATGTGGCAGAGGACCAAGGTGCCCTCGCCGAGCGAGGTCTCGAGCGCGCTCTTCACGGCCTGGTGGAGGCGCTCGCGGTTGGACCAGAACGTCGCGGTCTCGAGGGTCTCCACGAGGACCCCGGCGTCGAGCATGGAGTCACGCAGGTAGGGAGCGTGGAAGCGTCCCGCGGCCCAGGCCTGGCCGCGCTCCTCGCCCAGGTTGGTGCCTCCGAGCGACTCGAGCACGCCGGTGACCTCGGCTCGCTTGGCGGCGACCGACGCGCCCTCGTGGCCCAGGATCATCACGCAGCCGGTCACGCCGTCACCGCCGATGTCGCTCTGGCTGGCGAGGTTGACCATCGTCTCGGTCTCGTCGGAGAGCCTCAGCACGGTGGGCAACCGGCCCGACTGGGCCAGGGCCCGCATCGCCTCGGCGCCGTCGGCGAAGGTCGGGAACGACCACGCCTCGTACACCTTCTCCGCGGCCACGGGCCGCACCCGGACCGTGACCTCGGTGATCACGCCGAGGGTTCCCTCGGAACCCAGGACCATCTCTCGTACGTCGGGCCCGGCGGCGTTCGCGGGGGACGAGCCGGCCACGAGCTCACCGATCGGGGTGGCCACGCGCAGGCCGACGACCATGTCGTCGAAGCGACCGAACCCGGCAGAGGACTGGCCGCTGGAGCGGGTCGCGGCGAAGCCGCCGATGGAGGCGAACTCGAAGGACTGCGGGAAGTGGCCGAGGGTCAGCCCGTGCTCGGCGAGGGCTGCCTCCGCGGCGGGGCCGCGCATGCCCGGCTGGAGGACGGCGGTCATCGAGACCTTGTCGACCGAGAGGAGCCGGTCGAGGCGGATCAGGTCCAGGCTGATCAGCCCGGCATAGCCGTCGCGCCGGGCGGCGAGCCCGCCGGTGACGCAGGTGCCGCCACCGAAGGGAACCACCGCGACGTGGTGCTCGACCGCCCAGGCCAGGACCGCGGCGACGTCCTCGGGCGAGCCGGGGCGTACGACGGCGTCCGGCGCGTCGGCCAGGTCGCCGTTGCGCGCCCGGAGCAGGTCGGGGGTCGACTTGCCTCGGGTGCGGAGCCGGCGCGAGGCGTCGTCGGTGAGGACCGCGTCGTCGCCGATCGCCACCCGCAGCGCGGCGACCAGACCGTCGCCGATGCCGGGGGCAGGGAGCTGGACATCGTCCACGGCCGGGGTGTCACGGGTTCCCACGAAGGCGTCGACGAGGCCCCGGACGGACTCCGGCAGTGGCTCGGCGTGGACCGGGTCTCCCCATCGCTGCGGGTGCATTTCGAGCGTCATGCGTTACAGTGTTACACATGACGTCAGTACGCAACAATGGTGAGGCGCCGATTGCCGACCGGCTGATTGCCGCAGCTCGCGCCTGCGTCCTCGACGTGGGGTGGAAGCGCACGACCCTCACCGACGTGGCCAACCGCGCGGGCGTCTCCCGGATGACCGTCTACCGGACGTACGCCGACATGGACTCGCTGTTCGGTGACCTGATGACCCGCGAGTGGGCCGAGGTCGTCGGCACCGTGGTGGGGCCGGATGACTCGGACGCGGCGTGGCCGGACCGGATCGCGACCGGCGTGGCCGCGAGCGTGACGGCTCTTCGGGAGGACTCTCTGCTGCGCCGGATGGTCGACGTCGACCCCGAGTGGCTGCTGCGCTATCTGCTCCAGCGGCGCGGCCGGTCCCAGGACGCGGTCCTCGACATGCTGGCCGGCCAGATCGCCCAGGGCCAGGCCGAGGGGAGCCTGCGAGCGGGCGACCCGGTGCTGCTCGCCCGGAGCATCGTGCTCACCGCCCAAGGCTTCCTCTTCTCCGCCCACACCATGACCGACGAAGCCGTCACCCACGCTGGTCTCGACCAAGAGCTCGCCGAGCTCGTCCGGAGGTTCCTCACACCATGACCGCAGAAACCGCACGCATCCTGCCGGGCCTCGAGGGAGCACCCGAGCAGGTCGACCTGGTCGTCGTCGGCCTCGGGGTCACCGGGGCGGGCGTGGCCCTCGATGCCGCGTCGCGCGGGCTCACCGTGCTGGCGGTCGACGCCCACGATGTCGCCTTCGGCACCTCACGCTGGTCCAGCAAGCTGGTTCACGGCGGCCTGCGCTACCTGGCCTCGCTGCAGTTCGGGATCGCTCACGAGAGCGCCGTCGAGCGGGGCATCCTGATGGAGCGTACGGCGCCGCATCTGACCCGCCCGCTCCCGTGGCTGCTGCCCCTGAGCAGCAACGTCTCGTTCACCCAGGCCACCCTCGCGGCCGCCGGGTTCCAGACCGGCGACCTGCTTCGGCTCGCCGCCAGGACCGGCCGCGACACCCTGCCACGGCCCAGGCGGGTGTCTCGCACCGAGGCGCTGGGGCTGGCGCCGGCGCTGCGCTCCGCCGGGCTGCGCGGCGGCCTGATCTACTGGGACGGCCAGCTCGAGGACGATGCCCGGCTGGTCACCTGCCTGGCCCGGACCGCGGCCGCGCACGGCGCACAGGTCCGCACCCGGGTCCGCGTCCTCGAGGCGACCGGCACCACCGTGCAGCTCCGCGACGAGCTCACCGGGGACACCCGGACCGTCACCGCCCGCGCGGTGGTCAACGCCGCGGGAGTGTGGGCCGGCGACCTGGTCGACGAGATCCGGCTGCGGCCCAGCCGGGGCACCCACGTGGTGCTGCGGGCGGAGACGATCCCCGGGCTCCGGTCCGCGCTGACCGTGCCCGTCCCGGGCAGCACCAGCAGGTACGTCTTCGCGCTTCCCCAGCCCGACGGCACCATCTTCGTCGGCCTGACCGACGAGCCGGTCGACGGGGAGATCCCCGACGTGCCCCAGCCGACGGAGGGCGAGATCGGCTTCCTCCTCGACGTGCTCGCCGCGGCGCTCGATCGACCCGTCAAGCGCTCCGACGTCGTCGGCGCCTTCGCGGGGCTCCGGCCGCTGCTGGAGGCGGACGGCTCCACCTCCGACCTGTCCCGCAAGCATGCGGTCCTCACCTCACGCAGCGGCGTCGTGACCGTCGTCGGCGGCAAGCTCACGACCTACCGGCAGATGGCCGAGGACGCCGTGGACGCGACCGGGCTCACCACTCGCCCGTGCCGCACCCAGGACCTGCCGCTGCTGGGTGCCGCATCCCGCGACGTACTGGCTCAGGTCGAGGAGCCCGCCCGTCTGGTCCGCCGGTTCGGCACCGAGGCCCGCTACGTCATCGACGAGGCCGTCAGGGCCACCCGGCTGCCCGAGGAGGAGCTCGTCGCACCCGGGCCGGCCGGCGTCACGCTGGCCGAGCTCGTCTTCGGCGTGACCCATGAAGGCGCCGTCGACGCCGATGACCTGCTCGACCGGCGTACGCGGGTCGGGCTGGTGCCCGAGGACCGGGAAGCCGCTCTCCCGCTCGCGGAGCGCGCCCTCGCTCTCGCCGGGGCTCGCCTGTGATGGGCACCCCGCAGCAGAAACCCGGCGAGACCAAGGATCACGGTGACGATGCCGTAGGCCGGGCCTCGGCGGTCATGGCCGACAAGATCTCCGAGGTCAAGCCGCACCTGCGCGGCTGGCTCCACGCTGGTTCGGTGCCCCTGCTCACCGCGGCGTTCGCAGTTCTCATCGTCCTCTCACCCACCGCGCTCACCCGGGTAGGGTCGTCGATCTACGCCGCCAGCGCCGTGCTGCTGTTCACCGTCTCCGCCGTCTACCACCGCGGGACCTGGCAGCCCCGGACCTGGGCATTCTGGCGCCGCTTCGACCACGCCAACATCTACGTCTTCATCGCCGGCAGCTACACGCCGTTCGCGTTCCTCTACCTCTCGGGCGAGGCGCGCGCGTGGATGCTCGGGATCGTCTGGGGATGCGCGATCGCCGGCCTCCTGTTCCGGATCCTCTGGGTCGACGCACCCCGCTGGTTCCTCACCACGCTCTACATCGCCCTCGGCTGGGTCGCCGTGCCCTTCGTCCCACAGCTTCTCGACGGCGCCGACCGGTTCCCGACCTGGGTCAACATCACTGCCGCGACCCTGGTCGCTGCCGGCGGGGTGCTCTACACGCTCGGCGGCCTCGTCTACGCGGCGAAGCGCCCCAACCCTTCCCCCGTCTGGTTCGGGTTCCACGAGGTCTTCCACCTCTTCACCGTCCTTGCCCTCGTCGCCCAGTACGTCGCCGTCTCCGTCACGACCTACTCGTTGCGCTGAGGAACCGTTCCAGCAGTCGGCGTTCGGCTTCTTCGTCCTCTCCCGGGTTGGTGAGGAACGACAGGATGATGCGCAGGATCCAGTCGGCGAGGTCGGGGTCGGAGGGTTCGTCCTCGGAGGTCAGGTAGCTCTGCGCGGACCCGCGGATGATCGGGGACTCCTGCAGTACGTCGCGAAGCACGTTGCTGTCCCCGGCGTACCAAGCCTGAAGGTGGGGGCGTTCGCGGACCGCGGCCAGGCAGGCGACCACGGCGTCGACCGCGCGCTTGCCGGGATCGGCCTCGTACGCCGTGGCTCCTGCCACCTGCTTGGTGATCAGCCGTGCCTCGCGGTGGGCGAAGGCGTAGATCAGTGCCTGCCGGTTCTCGAAGTAGCGATACAACGTCGCGCGTGAACAGCCGGCCGCGCGGGCCAGCTCGTCCATGCCCGGCTTGTCGACGCCCTGCCGCACGAAGAGCTCGCCCGCGGCGTCGAGGATCCGCTCGGCCGCGAGCTCGGTCTTCGCGTCGGCGAGCCAGCTCACCGGCCGACCTCGACATGGAGGCTCAACGGCCTGCGTACGTAGCTGCCCGGCGCCCACTGGATCGAGTCGTGGTCCACGGAGAACGACGGCAGCCGAGTGAGCACCTCGGTGAGGGCGACGCGCCCCATCATCCGGGCGGCGGCCGCACCCAGGCAGTGATGTGCCCCGTGCGCGAAGGTGAGGATCTGTCGCGGGTCGCGGGTGACGTCGAGCTCGTCGGCGTCAGGGCCGAAGGCACGTGGATCCCGGTTGGCGGCCGCGTAGCAGAGCAGGACCTTCTTGCCCGCGGGAACCGTGGCGCCCTGGATCGTGACGTCACGCGTGGTGGTCCTGGCGAGCCCCTGCACGGGCGAGGTGAGCCGCAGCAGCTCCTCGACGGCGGCCGGGACATCGCGCAGCGCGAGCTCGCGCTGATCAGGTCTGTCGGCGAGGAGCGGTAGACCACCGCCCAGCAGCCCGGTCGTGGTGTCGTTCCCGCCCGCGACCATCGTGAAGGCGAACGCGAGCACCCGCAGCAGGCCGGCGTCGTCGTCGGCCTCACCCGCGGCGACGAGGTGGGAGACGGTGTCGTCACCGGGATCTCGCCGGCGCCGCTCGATCAGCTCCGCGAAGTACGTCATCAGCTCGGCGGAGGCGCCGGTACCGACGCTCTCGTCCTGAGCGGAGCCGGCCGCGACGATCGCGTCGGTCCACAGGTCGAACCGCTCCCAGTCCTCCTCGGGCACCCCGAGGTAGTGGGCCACGACCATGCTCGGCAGCGGCTTGAACAGCCTTTCGACGATGTCACCGCCGCCGGCCGCCCGGATCTCCTCGACCCGCTCGCTGACGAAACGGGTGACCCGAGGGGTGATGTCCTCGACCTGCTTCGGCGTGAACCCCCGGTTCACCAGCTTTCGGAACGCCGTGTGGGCCGGGGGATCGGTCATCACCATCGGCGGGTTGTCGGCCAGCCCGATCCGAGCGAGCTCGTCGTACTCCGTCGTCAGCCCCTGTGTCGAGGTGAACGTCTCGTGGTCCCGCACCGCCGCGAAGACGTCCTCGTGCCGGGTCAGGACCCAGTAGTCGCGCCGCGCGACGTGGTGCACCGGGTCGTGCTCGCGCAGCGCTGCGTACATCTCCCAAGGGTTGGCCCACGACTCCGCCGTCGGTGGGACGTACACCGGAAGTCTGTGAGACACATTGGAGTTCATGTCTCACAGGCTCAACACCTGCGCGGCCTTTGTCAAGGGGAACGTGCCGGCGACCGTGCTCCTAGAAGGGCTCGAGCCCGAAGCGTCCCCACGCGATGAAGAGCATCGCGGCCAGGAAGACCAGGTCACCGAGCAGCTCCTTGTACTCGCTGCGGCGGATGCGCTCGGTGACCGCTCCGGCCATGTAGAGCGCCATCCCCGACGCCGCGATCGGCACCAGGACCGGCGCGACGTCGAGCAACCCCGGGAGGACGAGGCCGAGGCCGCCCAGGACCTCCACCACACCCATGAACCTCACGTTGCCGGGTGTGAAGTCCTCAGGCCAGTGCAGCTTGGCTGCGTACTTCTCGTACGGCATCCTCAGCTTGACGATGCCGCCGACGACGTAGCCGAAGGCGAAGACGCCGGCGACGATCCACAGGGCGATGTTCATGATGTCTCCAAGTTCGTTCGATGCGCAGATGACCCTTGGACGGGGCACGCAGTGCATCTGTGACATCGGCGCGTACGTCGACCGGCGCAGACCACCAGGCTCCTAGACGTGGACGTGACGGAGCGGGCGGTCTTCGATCCCGAGGACGGGTTGACAACCAGCCCAGGAGACCAAGCCCGGCGTACTGGACGGTGCGCGGGCGGCCTCGGGACTTGTCAGGCCCCCATCCCGAGGCGCTCTCGCGTGTGACGCAGGATGCCGACGGGCTGCCGGCCGGTGACCAGCTCGCCGTTCTCGACGTAGCCCTCCTCGCGGCCCGTCAGATCGGTGACCAGGCGCGACCTCCACATCTCGAGCAGCGCCCGGTAGTCCGGGTCGGGGGCGAGGTTGTGGGTCTCATGGGGGTCCGTGGTCAGGTCGAACAGCTCCTCGGTGCCCTTGCCGGACGCCCAGAGAAACTTGATGCGGCCATCGGTCACCCATTGCAGGGACTGGCCGAGCAGGGTGTGCTCGCCGTGGAGCCACGGGCGCCACTCGCTCGACTCGCCACGCATCAGCGGGGCGAGGCTCTGACCGTCGCAGGCGTCGGGCACCTCGAGTCCCGCCAGGTCGAGGAGCGTGGGCATGACGTCTCTGAGCTCGACGACCTCATCGACCACGGGCGCGGTGTCTGCGGATTGCGCGGGTGCGTCCGCGACGATGAACGGCACGCGCGCAGATCCCTCGTAGCCGAAGCCCTTGCGGAACATGTGGTGGTCGCCCATCATCTCGCCGTGGTCCGACACGAACGCCACGATGGTGTTCTCGTCAAGACCGTGTGCGGTCAGCGCCTCGCGGATCCGGTGGACCTGCAGGTCGATGTGGGCCATGTGCCCGTAGTAGCCGGCACGGGCGCGGTGCACGACACGCGGATCGACCTCTCCGACGAACGCGTCATCGGTGCCGTCCCGGCGGTGGTCGGCATGATGGTCGATCCAGTCGCCCACGACCGGCTCGTACGCCGGTAGGTCGAGGTACTGCTCGAACGCCCAGGCCGGGGGATCGTACGGCGGATGTGGGCGGTGAAAGGAGACGTAGAGGAAGAAGGGCACGGTCGGATCCCGGCGGTAGAGCCACTCGACCGTGCGCGTGCCGGTCCACGAGGTCGGATGGAGCCCCTCGGGCTTGTCCCAGGGACGAGCCACGATCGAGTTGCAGTCCACCCCGTGGTCGAAGTAGTCGGCCTGAGGGTCGACTCCGGGCTGGCGCCGCAGCCAGGTGACGTAGTCGTCGAAGTACTCGAACTGCTGGTGACGACCTTTCCGGGCGAAGTGCAGGAAGCCGTCATGCAGGTCCACGTCGTCGAATCCGATGCGTGCCCGCTCGGGGTAGACGTGCAGCTTGCCGACGGCGTGAGTCTGGTAGCCCTGCCTTCGGAACTCACCGGGCATCGTGACCGGGTGTGCCTTCTGGAAGTCGATGCCATCGGCGTACCCGGTGCGTCCGTGACGCTCCTGCGACTGGCCCGTCATCAGCGCCACTCGCGCAGGCACGCACGTCGGAGTGGCGCTGTAGCCGGCTGAGAACCGAGTACCGCTGCGTGCGAGCCGATCGAGGTAGGGGGTCTGGACGTGGGGATGACCGGCGGCGGACAGGCAGTCGCCGCGCCACTGGTCCACGCAGATCAGGACGACGTTGGGGCGCTCGGTCTCAGACGTCTGGTCCGGGTGCACAAGAAGCTCCTTGTGGTGCTGTGGAATGGCCTTGAACCCCTCAGACGCGGAAAGGGTGGCGTCGGAGGTCCGGCGCACTGGTTCCGATGAGGAATATCATCACCCGCCCGACATGGAAAGGCCCCAGGTCATCGACCTGGGGCCTTTCAGTGACTCACGTGCGCGAGGGGGGAGTTGAACTGCCCCATGCACTCTGGCGGCCAGACGCGCCGTGAGGCTCCCAGGAGCGTGAAATTGAGCGTGAAACGTGGGGATGGCCGCACCCAGATACACGGCTGCGCAGGTAAATACCTGCTCGGTGTTGCACGGTTTGTTGCATCGCTCGTTGCATCGATCAGCCCTGAGAGCCCCGGGCGAGGAGGTCGATCGCGGAGCGCTGCATCGTCGGGGTGACGTGGCTGTAGGTGTCCATCGTGATGGAGATCTTGACGTGGCCGAGACGCTCCTGCACGACCTTGGGGTGGATGCCCATCTCGAGCAAGAGGGTGGCGTGGGTGTGCCGGAGCCCCTTGATGGTGACTCGGTGAACCTCGGGATGCTTGGCGGTGATCCAGTCCATGCGGCGTGCCCACCGGCTCGTCATGGCGTCCGGTGAGCGCATCTGCCCGTCGTCGTCCCCGAAGACGCAGGCTTCCGTCGTCGCGAACTCGAACGAGATCTCGGCCCGCGTCTTCTTGTACGCCGCGAGGATCTTGAGCGTCTCGTCGTCGATGTCGATGCGCCGGGCCCGGTCGGTCTTGGTGCCCTTTGTCTTGGTCCAGTCGACGGTGTTGGTGGAGCGGCGGATGCTGAGCTGACGGGTTCGGGTGTTGATGTCCGACCAGCGCAGTGCGAGTGCCTCGCTGCGGCGCATGCCGGTCCAGGCGATGAGCCGCCACAGCGGGAACAGTTCGTCTTCGCGTACGTCGCGGTCCCAGCGGAGGAACGTGTCGAGTTGGTCCTGCGACCACACGACGATCTCAGGCTTGGCCGCGCGGATCTCTTTGGTCGTCGGTGGCTTGACCGTCTTCTTCCGTTTCGCCGGGTTGGCCACGATGTGGCCGTCCTCGATTGCGGCGTCAAGGATCGAGGAGAGGATCACGTGCGCCTTCGACACCGTGTTCGGGGACAGCGGTTGCCCCTTTCCGTACTTGTCTGCTCGACCGTGATCCTCCAGCTCCCGATAGTGACGGGCAATCCGGGTGGCGGTCAGCTTGTCCAGCGGAATGTCCCCGAGTTGCCGATTGATGTGGTTGCGAATCACCTTGCGGTAGCCCTTGAGAGTCGAGTCGGCGAGCTTGAGACCGGCCACCCAGTTGTTGGCGTAGTCGCTGAGCAGCGGCGTCTTCCTGCCGAATCGCTCGTTGTTCTTCAGCTTCGTGAGCGCTTCCTGGAGTCCATCGTCGGCTGCGGTCGATGTGCTGTAGCCACCCTTGCCATGCGGTCGTGTTCCCAGCTCCGGCCGGTCGGGATCGACCGGAACGCGGATCTGGTAGCGCCAGCGGGTAGTCCCGGACTTGAGCTTGTACGGGGTGATCGACCCCTTGCCCCTGCGTCGACTCATTGCTCGTCCCTCCTGGTTTCTAGTACGTCCGCGAATCTCTCGGCATCAAGGGAATCGTGAAGATCTCGCTGGTCCTCGAGCTCTCTCCCCTGATCCTCCAGCACCCAACGGACCTCATCGACCAAGCGACGGGTCACCAGACCGCGAGCCTGGGGAGTACTTCCGGTGCCGGCCCGCCGGGCCGCCTCGTCCTCGAGCGATCGGCCCCACAGGCGGTCTGCCCAGTCCAGAAACTCGGCCGGGGCGATGCCCACCTTCTGTGCAGCCCGCTTGACCGCCAGGCTGGTCGGGGGGCCTTTCGGCTCTCGATCAGGGTCGCTGAATGGCCCGGGAGACTCGTACCGCCGCGGCGCCAGTCGAACTGGCCCGCCTGCCAAGACCGCGTTCAACCAGGCGCGCGAAACCGGTCGGTCGTCGTCACTCTGAACAGCGAGGTCGAGCAGGTCGGCGTTGCCGAACACGTCGGCGAGATGAAGG
>NZ_JBOHDN010000029.1:0-7417 GCF_050699375.1 Nocardioides sp.
GCGGCTGATCGACGTCGAGGCCGAGCTCGGTGGCCAGCTGGCAGGCGAAGAGCTGCAGGGGAACGACGGCGACCAGCGGCTGCAGCAGCACCGGCACCCGCGGAAGCCGGACGATCGTGTCGGAGACGGAGTCGACGGTGTTGTCGCCCTCCTCGACCAGGGCGATGGTGCGGGCGCCGCGGGCACGTACCTCCATGATCCCCGAGCGCATCTTGTCGTGCAGGAAGTCGCGGCCGCGCGGGGGCACGATGCACCAGATCGGCAGGCCCTCCTCGACCAGCGCGATCGGGCCGTGCTTGAGCTCCCCGGCGGCGAACCCCTCGGCGTGCAGGTAGGCGAGCTCCTTGAGCTTGAGCGCGCCCTCCAGTGCCACCGGATAGCCGGCGTGACGGCCGAGGAAGAGGAACGCCTTGCGGTCGGCGTACTCACGGGCGAGCTCGTAGACCTGCGGCGCGGTCTCCAGGGTCTGAGCGACCGCCTCCGGCATCGCCTCGAGCTGGGTCATGACGCCGTCGATCTCGTCGCCGTACATCGTGCCCTTGACCTGCGCCAGGTAGAGCGCGAGGAGGTAGCAGGCGACCAGCTGGGTGAGATAGCCCTTGGTCGAGGCGACCCCGATCTCCGGGCCGGCGTGGGTGTAGATGACCGCGTCGGACTCGCGCGGGATCGTGGAGCCGTTGGTGTTGCAGATCGCCAGCACCTTGGAGCGCTGCGAGCGTGCGTGCCGGATCGCCTGCAGCGTGTCCGCGGTCTCGCCGGACTGCGAGATCGCGACCACCAGGGTGGAGTTGTCGAGGATCGGGTCGCGGTAGCGGAACTCGGAGGCCAGCTCGACCTCGACCGAGATCCGGCACCAGTGCTCGATGGCGTACTTCGCGACCATGCCCGCGTAGAACGAGGTCCCCGCGGCGATGATGATGATCTTGGTGACCTCGCGCAGCTCGTCGTCGTCGAGCCGCATCTCGTCGAGATGGAGAGAACCGGAGGACGTACGCCGTCCCAGCAGCGAGTCGGCCACAGCACGAGGCTGCTCGAGGATCTCCTTGCGCATGAACCAGTCGTGGCCGTCCTTCTCGGCGGCGGAGAGGTCCCAGTCGATGTGGAAGCGGCGGCCCTCGGCCGTGGTGCCGTCGAAGTTGGTGACCGTGGCGCCTTCGCGGGTGATGGTGACGACCTGGTCCTGGTCGAGCTCGAGCGCCTCGCGGGTGTGCTCGATGAACGCGGCGACGTCGGAACCGAGGAACGACTCGCCCTCACCGAGACCGACCACGAGCGGACTGTTGCGGCGGGCGGCGACGACCCGGTCGGGGTCCTGCGCATCGACGGCCACGAAGGTGAACGCGCCGTCCAGCAGCGAGCAGACCCGCTGCATCGCGACGGTCAGGTCTGCGCCGCCGACGACCTCGCGCTCGAGCAGATGCGCGGCGACCTCGGTGTCGGTCTGCGAGCCGAACTCGTGCCCGGCCGTCTCCAGCGAGGCGCGCAGCTCGGCGAAGTTCTCGATGATCCCGTTGTGCACGACCGCGACGCGCCCGGTGCGCCCGAGGTGCGGGTGCGCGTTGTCGTCGGTCGGGCCGCCGTGGGTCGCCCAGCGGGTGTGGCCGATCCCGGTCGTGGACGCCGGCAGCGGCGTGGCCGCGATCGCCTTCTCCAGGTTGGCGAGCTTGCCGGCCTTCTTGTTCACTGCCAGCTTCTGGTCGGCCACCAGCGCGATCCCGGCCGAGTCATACCCGCGGTACTCCAACCGTCGCAGGCCGTCGATCACGACGTCCTGCGCGGACCGGTCTCCGACGTACCCAACGATGCCGCACATGGCCGATGATCCTACGGCTCTCGTGGACCCCACACGGAAGCGGCGGTGCTTGTGCGTAACAATCGTTGCCATGTCACACCCCGGGCCACACGGCGACGACCGCGGCTCCTCGCCCTACGTCGAGCTCGATCGAAGCGCGTGGGCCGAGCTCGCCACCGAGACCGAGAGCCCGCTGACCGAGACCGAGATCGAGTCGCTGCGTGGCCTGGGAGACCAGATCGACCTCAACGAGGTCGAGGAGGTCTATCTGCCGCTGAGCCGGCTGCTCAGCCTCTATGTGAGCGCCTCGGACAGGCTCCACGACCAGCAGGAGCTCTTCCTCGGCAAGCCGCTGCCGGAGCGTACGCCGTTCGTCATCGGTGTCGCGGGGTCCGTGGCCGTGGGCAAGTCGACCACCGCCCGCGTGCTCCAGCAGATGCTCGCCCACTGGCCCGAGCACCCCAACGTCGCCCTGGTCACCACCGACGGGTTCCTCTATCCCAACGCCGAGCTCGAGCGGCGCGGCCTGATGGAGCGCAAAGGGTTCCCCGAGTCGTACGACCGCAAGGCGCTGCTTCGCTTCCTCGTCGACCTCAAGTCCGGCGAGGACGAGGTCCGGGCCCCGACCTACTCCCACCTGACCTACGACGTCACCGACCAGAGCGTGGTGGTCAAGAAACCCGACATCGTGATCCTCGAGGGGCTCAATGTCCTCCAGCCGTCCCGGGTCCGCGCCGACGGCACCATCTCGCTCGCGCTCTCGGACTTCTTCGACTTCTCCGTCTTCGTCGACGCCGACACGCGTGACGTCAAGCAGTGGTACGTCGACCGCTTCCTGCGACTCCGCGAGACCGCCTTCCGCGACCCGTCGTCCTACTTCACGAAATATGCGGCCCTCTCGCACGACGAGGCGATCACCCGAGCCACCGAGATCTGGAACGAGATCAACGGCCCCAACCTCCGCGAGAACGTCCTCCCCACCCGCTCCCGCGCCACCCTCGTCCTCCGCAAAGACCGCGACCACTCCGTCCGCTACGTACGCCTCCGAAAAATCTGACGCCGACCCGGCGCGAATGTCTCAAGAAAACGGGCCGAGTCGGCGCAACTGTCCCATCATTCGGGGTCGAGTCGGCGCGTCTGTCCCAGCTCAGATCGTCGAGTCGGCGCAAATGTCCCAAGGTGTCACGGATCTTGGGGCATTTGCGCCGACTCGACCTGATTTTTTGGGACAGTAGCGTCGACTCGACGCTACTGCGTGAGACAGACGCGCCGACTCGGCGTCGGGCTAGAGGGCAAGTCGCGCGCGGACGACATCCGCCAGGCGCTCGGCGCAGGCTTCGGCGTCCTCGTGGGTGGGGGCCTCGACCATGACGCGTACGAGGTTCTCGGTGCCCGAGGGGCGCAGCAGGATCCGTCCGGAGCCGGCGAGCGCCTTCTCCTCGACGGCGACGGCCTCCAGCAGTCCGTCGTCGGTCTTGCAGCGGGCCTTGTCCACGCCCTTGACGTTGAGCAGGACCTGCGGGAGGCGGGTGACGACGGAGGCGAGGTCGGTGAGGGTACGTCCGGTGAGGCTCATCCGCTGCAGTACGTGCAGCGCGGTCAGGATCCCGTCGCCGGTGGTGGCGTGCTCGCTCATGATGATGTGGCCGGACTGCTCACCGCCGATGGCGTAGCCACCGCGGCGCATCTCCTCGAGCACGTAGCGGTCGCCCACGGCGGTCTGCTTCACCTGCACGCTGGCGGCGTCCATCGCCTTGACGAAGCCGAGGTTGCTCATCACGGTGACGACCACGGTGTCGTCGGGGAGCCGGCCGGCGTCGTGGAGCCCGAGGGCGAGGATCGCGATGAGCTGGTCGCCGTCGACGAGGTTGCCCTCACCGTCGACGGCGAGGCAGCGGTCGGCGTCGCCGTCCCAGGCGAAGCCGACGTCGGCGCCGTGCTCCAGGACCGCCTTCTGCAGCGTCTCCGGGTGGGTCGAGCCGACGCCGTCGTTGATCGAGAGGCCGTCGTTGGAGTCGTTGATCGCGATGACCTTCGCGCCGGCCTGGTCCAGGGCCAGCGGCCCCGCGGCCGCGGCCGCGCCGTTGGCGCAGTCGACCACGACGGTCAGCCCGTCGAGCCGTCGCTCCAGCGTGGACACCAGATGGGCTGCGTACGTCTCGACGGGGTTCTCGTGTGAGGAGATCCGGCCGACGGACGCGCCGGTGGGTCGGTCCCAGGACTCCTCGAGATGCGACTCGATCCGGTCCTCGAGCACGTCGTCGAGCTTGTGCCCGCCGCGCTGGAGGAACTTGATGCCGTTGTCGGGCATCGGGTTGTGCGAGGCCGAGATGACCACGCCGAGGTCGGCACCGAGGGCCGCGGTGAGGTGGGCGACGCCCGGGGTCGGCAGCACGCCCACCTCGATCACGTCGCACCCGGCCGAGGCGAGGCCTCCGGCGACCGTCGCCTGCAGGAACTGCCCCGAGATGCGCGAGTCGTTGCCGATGACCGCCAGCGGCTTGCGCGGCGAGTCGTCGGAGCCCGCCGAGTCCTGCAGGACCAGTGCTGCGGATGTCGCCAGGCTCTGGGCGAGCGCGGCGGTGAGGATCTCGCCGTTCGCGAGACCGCGAACACCGTCAGTGCCGAAAAGGCGTGCCACGTCCCTGTGACCTTCTTTCGTACGTCGGCCCCCGCCCGAAAATGAGGTTGGGGTGCCTCGTTACGAGGCACCCCAACACAATAAGAGGCAATGTCCGCCGATCAGCGCTTGCTGAACTGCGAGGCCTTGCGAGCCTTCTTGAGACCAGCCTTCTTACGCTCCACGACGCGGGCGTCGCGGGTGAGCAGACCGGCCTTCTTCAGGGTCGGGCGGTTGGTCTCCTCGTCAACGATGTTGAGCGAGCGGGCCACGCCGAGGCGCAGCGCGCCGGCCTGGCCGGCGATGCCGCCACCGTCGATACGGGCGATCACGTCGAAGCGGCCCTCGAGCTGCAGCGCGGCGAACGGCTCGTTCGCGATCTGCTGGTGCAGCTTGTTGGGGAAGTAGTCCTCGATGGTGCGACCGTTGATGGTCCACTCGCCGGTGCCCGGGACGATCCGGACGCGGGCGACGGACTCCTTGCGGCGGCCGGTTGCGGCGGCCGGCGCGATGGTCGCCGGACGCTCGGGGGTGTCGGCGGAAGCAGCGCTCTCGGAGGTGTACGCGAGGCCCTGCTCATCGGTCTCGAAGGTCTCTTCGACCTCTGCGGTGTTCTCAGTCATGTCCTGGTCCTGGCTCACTGGGCGATCTGCTTGATCTCGAACGGAACGGCCTTCTGCGCGGCGTGCGGGTGCTCCGCACCGGAGTAGACCTTCAGCTTCTTGAGCATCTGGCGGCCGAGCTTGTTCTTCGGCAGCATGCCCCAGACAGCGGTCTCGATCACCTTGCGAGCGTCCTTGTCGAGGATCTCGCCGATCGGGGTCGCGGTCAGACCACCCGGGTAACCCGAGTGACGGTAAGCCAGCTTGGTCTTGGCCTTGTTGCCGGAGAGGGAGACCTTCTCGGCGTTGATGACGATGACGAAGTCGCCGGTGTCAGCGTTGGGCGCGAAGATCGCCTTGTGCTTGCCGCGGAGGAGCTCAGCGGCCTGGACAGCGAGACGGCCGAGACGGACGTCGGTCGCGTCGATCACGAGCCAGGCGCGCTCGATGTCGCCCGGCTTGGGAGCGTAAGTACGCACGTGTGCCTTCTTAGTAGTTCGTTGTGCCCGCCCAGCGGGTGCATGTGGCGGGATGGTGCTCTCGTGACTTCTGACGAACACGGCCCGGCTTGCCCCACGGTGGTCGAACCTGACGAACCTGTCGAAACCACCGTGACCATCCGGATCTGCGCCCCTGACCGTGCGCGAGACCGCTGAGGGTCAAGCACGACAGGACGCGGCAGGAGCCACGACTTCCCAAGGTTACGAGCCCCCGGACGGCAGAGACAAATCTCGACGACGCCCGAGGGGTGGCGCAGGCGGGCAGGCGCGGCGTACGCTTTGCATGATTGTCAGACAATCAGATGATCTTTGGCTCTGGTGTCACCCTGATCCTTAGCCAGATCCCCCGAAACAGCACCACGAGATGGAGGAGTGCGATGACCCTGCTGAACGAGGCCCCGGACACCGCTGCGACCAGCCTGACCCCCGCCGCTTTCGCGGCCGCCGAGGCGCACTCCGCGCACAACTACCACCCCCTCGAGGTGGTGATCTCCCACGCCGAGGGCGCCTGGGTGACCGACGTCGACGGCCACCGCTGCCTCGACATGCTCGCCGGCTACAGCGCGCTCAACTTCGGCCACGGCCACCCCGCCCTGCTGGCCGCGGCCCGTGAGCAGCTCGACAAGGTCACCTTGACCTCGCGGGCGTTCGTGCACGACCAGTTCGCCGAGTTCACCGAGCGCTTGGCCGCGATGTGCGGCAAGGACATGGTGCTGCCGATGAACACCGGCGCCGAGGCGGTCGAGACCGCGATCAAGGTCGCCCGCAAGTGGGGCTACGACGTCAAGGGCGTGCCCGCCGACCAGGCCGAGATCGTCGTGATGGCCGGCAACTTCCACGGCCGTACGACCACGATCGTCGGTTTCTCCGACGACGCCGACGCACGCGACGGCTTCGGCCCGTTCGCCCCCGGGTTCGTGATGGTTCCCTACGCCGACCTGGCCGCGATCGAGGCCGCGATCACCCCCAACACGGTGGCCGTGCTGGTCGAGCCGATCCAGGGCGAGTCCGGCGTCGTCATCCCCGACGGCGACTTCCTGCCGGGCCTGCGCGAGCTGTGCACCCGCGAGAACGTGCTCTTCGCCGCCGACGAGATCCAGGCGGGCCTGGGTCGTACGGGCTACACCTTCGCCTGCGACCACGCCGGCGTGAAGCCCGACATGTACATCCTCGGCAAGGCGCTCGGCGGCGGCATCGTCCCAGTCTCGGCCGTCGTCGCCGATCGCGATGTGCTCGGCGTCATCGGACCCGGCCAGCACGGCTCGACCTTCGGTGGCAACCCGCTCGCCTGCGCCGTCGGCACCGCCGTCATCGACCTGCTCGAGTCCGGTGAGTTCCAGGCCCGCGCCGATGTGCTCGGCCAGGTCCTGCACACCCGACTGGCGGCGATGGTCGGCAAGGGCATCGTCGGCTTCCGTACCCGCGGCCTGTGGGCCGGCGTCGACATCGACCCCGCCATCGCGACCGGTCGCGAGATCTGCGAGCGCCTGCTCGCCCGCGGCGTACTCGCCAAGGACACCCACGGCTCCACCATCCGCCTCGCCCCGCCCCTGGTCATCGCCGAGGACGACCTCCACTGGGCCCTGGACCAGCTGGAGGCGGCGGTCACGGCCTGACCCCTCCGGCGGGGTGTAACACGCTGTTCGTAGGACTATCCGGTCGTTCTGAACCGCCGGTTGGATCCTACGAACAGCGTGTTACCCCTGCTCGAGCATCTCCAGCAGCGTCGGCAGCGAACCCGCCAGAACCCCCAGCAGCTCCTCACGCGACAGGCCTGCGGGGTCCTCCTTCCACGACAGCACCAGCTCCTGCGACATCGCTTGCCAGCCCCTGACGAGCAGGCGGGCAGCGGGAGTGTCGGCGACGAAGGACGGCGCGGTCTCGAAGATCCGGACACCGAGCT